>JBCCJU010000356.1:0-1519 GCA_039027715.1 Cyanobacteria bacterium P01_C01_bin.120 | reverse complement strand
TAATGCCGTGTTTGAAGAAGCGGTGGAGGCCGCTCTAGTGCAGCCAACCTTTGTCATTGACCATCCCGTCGAGATTTCTCCCTTATCCAAGCCCCATCGCAGCAAGCCCGGCGTCGTGGAACGATTTGAGCTGTTTATTGCTGGACGCGAAACCGCCAACGGATTCTCGGAGTTGACTGACCCGCTGGATCAGCGATCTCGCTTTGAAGCCCAAGCTGCCCGCAAAGCCGCCGGTGATTTAGAAGCCACCGGCGTGGACGAGGACTTTCTTACCGCCCTAGAATACGGCATGCCTCCCACCTGTGGCCTGGGCATTGGGATTGATCGCCTCGTCATGCTTTTAACCGATAGCCCTAGTATTCGCGATGTGATTGCCTTTCCCCTCTTAAAGCCCGAACGTAGCGCCGAAGACCCCGCCGCGGTTGATTCAAATGCTTCCTAGAGCGAGCCTGTCTTGGTTTTTGCTGATCCACCCTATCTTCACAGCTACGGAAATCCGAAGTTGACGGTTCAATCCTGCCTTAAGAACATGAAGGTGATAGCCATTCAAATTGATACCACCAACATGACTAACCTAGAGCCTACGACCAAGCCTGTTGTTAATCGACCTAAATCAGGGTTTACTAGCTATGCAGAGAAACTTAATGGCCGAGCAGCCATGGTGGGTTTTGTGGCAATTGTGGCGATTGAGTACTTTACGGGTAAAGGATTCTTGGCGTGGTTAGGTCTGGTCTAAACCGAGCATTATCTGCTCCTGATAAGAATCTGGCCCGCTTTTTTCTGGTCGCCAGCTCAACTGCCTAAGCTAAAGTTAGTAGATTGAAAAATCAGCAGCTGGTTTGCACTGGTTGCTGATGCGCATCTTTCGATAATTTTTTGTTGGGAAATTAATTGGCTGTGTTCATCAAACGCTTATTCCGAAGAGAGCCGCTTACCAGCACGGTCGTGACTGCTGGCTCAGTCAACATCTTGTTAGGCATGATGGAAGGCCAAGCGCTGTTGGCATTTATCGGAGTACTGGTTGTCAGTGGCACTCTGGCCAATCGTGGCTGGCAAAAGTATCGTCGCATTGAGCTTCCCGAAACTCCCATTCGCTATCTGCCCGAGCAAACATCACAGTCTGCGATGCCAATCATCAGTTCATCTTCACAGCGACATCCTGATTCTGAATAGCGTTGTTGTCCAAAATCAGCGGCAGCTGTTGTCTATGTAGAGAGCGGCCAGTAGCTGTGAGGTCGGTATGATTGCACCTCAATCTCTCGATTGAGAACATATATCAAGCTTCTTTAGCGCCTCAATACAACAGTTTGACGCCAGTCAGCAGTTCTAGCTCCCTCAAAATTTCGTCTTTTTCATGCTGATCGGCAACTTGTATCAGTCGCTCATACAGCGCTTCAATTTTCGAATTTCGCAGCTGTGTCATCTGCTGAATTGATACTTGCTGAATAGATTCTTGCATGAGTCAACCTTCTACAACACTGATGATGCTTTCATTATTTAAATGGCTCGTGTGATTGCC
>JBCCJU010000355.1:0-1704 GCA_039027715.1 Cyanobacteria bacterium P01_C01_bin.120 | reverse complement strand
CCCGTGGCTTCATCAAAGCCAAGCGGCAAGGCTACTAAAGTAGAGTAATTTTGAGTGACATAGCGAAAGCCGTGGTTAAGCGTCCAATTTTCGCTGAATGCGTGGGTAAAGTCGTAACCCAAGGTGAGAGATTCGCTGCGGATCAAGTCATCTAGTTCCCCTTGAACGCGATCGCGGGGCACATCCACTACGCTGGTGCCAATCACGGGCAGCCCGGCATCGAAGGGAATCTCCTCATCAAGGTACTCCATTACCAGGGTGAGATTGCTGCGATCGCTGATATCCCAGCTTATGACTGGCGCAAAAAACAGGCGGCTGGTGTCGGTTTCAAAGCTGCGAAAGCTATCTTCATGGCGGTAGGCCAGGTTGAGGCGATAGGCCAGTCGGCCATCCTCAGTCAACGGCCCCGTCAGGTCAAGGGTGGGGCGAACTAGCCCAAAGCTGCCCGTTTGAAACTCTACGTCGTAGCGCGGAAAGGGCAGGGGACGTTCGGTCACAAGGTTAATCAAGCCGCCCGGATCGTTTTGTCCAAACAGCACTGAGGAAGGACCTTTAATCACCTCAATGCGCTCAACGTTGGCAATCTCCTGGCTACTAAGGTTATTGGTGATGCGAAAGCCGTCGCGAAAGATCGGACCGTTGTCAAATCCACTGGTGGAAAAGCCCCGTACGGTCAGAGCTGCGTTGTTTGAGAAAGAATTTAACTGCCCGGCCACGCCACTGACATTACGCAGGGCATCGTCGATTCGCAGGATTTGCTGATCTTCCAGTACCTGTTGGGGAATCACCTGAATCGCCTGGGGCGTATCCAAAATCCGCGTATCGGTACGGGTAGCGGTGCTGGCATTAGGAACGAAATAGTCATCTTCATTTTCCCCAGTAACGATAATCTGAATCGTGTCATCATCGGGAGTTTGAGCCGCCGGATCTCCCGGTGCACCGCTGACAACTAGGCCAGCAGTACCGACACTGATGGTGACGGTAGGCGGGGCATTGATGCCGGTAATGGCAATACGCACCTGATTATCGGGCAACGCGCTAACATCAATCAGTGAAATACCTTCAACCGGGTCGCTAACAAAGAATTCATCCCCATCTGACAGTTGCAGCACTGCATTGGAGAGATCGGCGATCGCGGCATTTCCCGTCACCGAGGTTTCTGGCTCAGTGAGTTCACCGCTGGCTTCCAGCCGCAGGCTAAACCCATCCGCTGTAGGCTCGATTTGGATATTGGTAATAGCGACGGGCTGAGCTTGGGGAATTTCAGTGGCAGAATCCCCTCCGGCCTCACGATTTTCGTCTACCGCGTCTGCAGCAGGTCGGGAGGTGCCAGAGGAAGTGCCAGAGGAGCTATCTACAGCAGAGTCTTCCTGTGCTGCTGCCGAAAGAGAAGCTTCAGTAGACTCAATTGCGGCTGGGTTGCCCTCCGGCAGCGGCGTCAATGTTTCTGCCAGAGCCGGTTCCACTGCTGCTAGGGCGGCCGCCCCTATCCAAACTGTCCAAGACAAGCCATACGCTCGTTTTGCCATGCCATTTCACCCACATCACACATCACCCCAACTAAAAAGTTTGCTAATGCAAACCCTTCTTAGCAGCCGGGTGAGAGCATCATAGGGGGGGAAAGGAATCGCCACCTTTGTAAGAGCGACGTTTTTTCTTTGCGGCAGAGACTTTTTGGGCGCTACCCGCGTTGATTAAGCTGGT
>JBCCJU010000354.1:0-1860 GCA_039027715.1 Cyanobacteria bacterium P01_C01_bin.120 | reverse complement strand
GTGAAAACGGCTTGGATGCGCTCATCCTGAAGTGACCGAAAAGCAGTCTTTTCTAACTGCAGAGCGGTGCACTGAAGCAACCGCGAAAAATTGACCAAGTCGGGGCCGTCAGTGCCGAAAACACAGGCCGTTTGTAGCTGCTCAAAGTCAAATTCTGCACCCGCCAGGGCCAGCGCGGTGTATCCGCCAAAGGAATGGCCAATCATGCCCACCTGCTGGAGGTTAAAGCGGACAGATGAGGAGGAATTGACCTGATTGAGCCGCTCTAGCTCGTCTAGTAAAAAGGACACATCTTGAGGAATATTGATAAATTCCTCTGGGTCAACCACCTCCTTAGCCGTGCCCCTCAACAGGCTTTGTAGCTGTTGGTTGCTGATCCCCGGATTGTCTAGCAGGATGATGCCAAAGCCATGGCTGGCTAGATGCTGAGCTAGGTCAGTAAAGCTGGTGTGGTCGGCCCCCAAACCATGGGAAATCACGACTACCGGCACCGGTTCAGAAGTTGGCACCCGGGGCTGATAGAGTTCGGCGGTGACAGTGCGATCGCGGCTTTGATCATGCAAACTCCAGATTTCTGACCGCCACAGGTGGGAACCAGGCTGTTCTAAATCAGCGTATTCGGTGAAATCAACGGCGGCGGCTGTTCTGATCTCTGCAGCTGACTGCTGTTCGATGAGCGCGATCGCCTGCTCCGTTTGTTCAGCCAGTTGACCAGCGGCTCCGGCCACTCGCAGGGTCTGTAGCCCATCAACCCGCACGGTGGGAGTCGGAAACTGCTGCAGCACGTTCAAAAGCGTTAAGCCCTCGACATCAGCCGCCGCCAGAACCACGGCTGCGCGCAGTGCATAGAAGCCATTCAGTCGAGAATCCGTCTGGATCAGATTGCCTAAGTACTGCAGTAAGACCTCTCCCGAAGCCGAGTAAAGAAACCGCGAAAGGGTGGCGGGGCTTACTTCTACTGGAGCGAGGAGGATTGCTTGCAGCTCTTCGCGCTCTTCAATACTCGCGCTCCGCAGATAAGCATCCAGGTTGTCATCGACCTGACCTTCTCGGGCAAAGGCTGCTAAAGAGTCAATGGAAACTGCAATTTCCAGAGAGCCATACGATAAGACCACTCGTTCAGCGGCCAGTGACGGCAGCGCCGCTGAGACGATTGATAAGCTGCTGAACAGAGCTCCCAAAGCGCAACGTAAATAGAATCTACACGTGACCATAGATAAATACCGGATATTCGAAAATTAAAAGAACAAATTTTTGTCAGCCGCTTTTGACTTTAATCAAGTCGGCTTTCCTAATAAACGGGTTGAGAATTTTCCGCTGTCGGTTATCACATTCATGCCAGCAGGCTATGAATCGATGACGGTTTTTTGGCGATCGCGAAGCTGTAGAAGATCCCAAAAGTCGCTCTCGTCTTGCTCTTTTTCTGGATCTTCAGGTAGGTAATAAAACATCGCTCGACGGATGAGTACAGCGGCAATTCCAGCGCCTAAAAATTCAGCAAGGGTAAACGCAATTCGCGTAATGGCGTTGACTTGGGCCACCTGTTGATTGAATGCAGTTGTGCCGAAATCGGCGACTACAATCTGAAAATTTAGATGAAAATTAGTAATTCCAACTAATAGGTTAATTAATAAGATAATCTGAGTGCTTTTGACTAGCGATCGATAGACTTTAGGCTCATTCAGCAATGATTTCAATGACTTTTCCTGACGAGGCGATGCTGGATTCATGCCCTGCATGAGGAAGTAGTACATGATGGGCCGACGAATCAGGATAAGTCATTGAAATCATTGCTGAATGAGCCTAAAGTCTATCGATCGCTAGTCAAAAGCACTCAGATTATCTTGCTAATTAACCTAT
>JBCCJU010000353.1:0-1869 GCA_039027715.1 Cyanobacteria bacterium P01_C01_bin.120 | reverse complement strand
TGTGAAAACCGCAGCACAACAACCCCAACGCAGCGGACGGGCGAGAAACGCTGATGCTGAGTACGAGGTGATCTGCCGCCGCTGGTCGGGAACGTTATCTTGTAAATCTAATTTTTACGATATTTCCCAGGTGTCATGCCAGTGGCGTCTCGGAAGTGTTTGCTGAAATGACTCTGGCTGTTGAAGCCGCACTGCAAGGCAATTTCCGCGATCGCCCTTTTCGTTCCCTTCAACAACCGCTTGGCCTGCTCGATGCGCTGCTGAATCAAGTATTGATGGGGCGTCATGCCCATCGACTGTTTGAACAGGCGGCTGAAGTGAAATTGACTTATACCGGCAACCTCTGCCAGATCGGCCAGCTTAATGGGCTGATCAAGATGGGCATGGATATAGTCAGAAATTTGCACAATCTTGCGATCGCCTAAGCCCCCGTCATAAATAGCTACTTTCGGCTTAGCGGTGGAGTATTCCCGCAGCAAATTGACGGCGAGTACGTTCGCCAAAGATTCCACATAAAGCTGACCGACCCAACCGTTGCCCTTGTGGAGTTCCACCCGCAGCAGTTGCAACACCTGCTCTAATTGCGGATCACGGATGCGAAACTCGTTTCTGAGTTCCCAGCGATCGGGGTTCAGATCCATGTCAGACTGCGCCACCGATTGCAAAAATTGCATCGGCACCTGTACGTGGAAGTAGTGGTCGTCTCCTTCGGCGTAGCAGGTGGCGGGAATATTTGCCGGGGTAATCGAAATGTCGCCTTTGGCGTACAGTCCGGTGTAGCAGCGATCGCCCACGACTTGATGAAGGCGATAGGGACGCGCTGCTAGGCACAGTGCGATCGAGTACCCTTCCCAAGATTTCAAAATGTCGGTACTGCCAGGGGGTTGCTGAAACTCTTCGACCAGTAGGGGCTGCCAGCCTAGCGACTCACTCGATGCGATCGGTTCAGGGGTAGGGTTTGAAGACGGCGTGCTCCCTTTTCGAGATATCTGTGTCATAGTCAGTGTCGCCCTTTTCAAAATTGACCGCAAGATTCCGACAATTGCGCAAGATTCAGATATTTCACTGCTTTAGATTCCCTTAAGTTGTCATTGTATCCAATGTGATTACGCGCCATGACGAACTAAGAAGCTGCCATGCTCGGTCTCTCTCTAAAAGCCAACCTCAAAACCGAAGTTCGCGAATTTCTCAAACTCGCGGTGCCCCTGGCGAGCGCTCAACTCGCCCAGTCCGCTACCGGATTTGTAGACACCATCATGATGGGCCGCATGGGGCCAGATGCGCTCGCTGCCGGAGGACTCGCCTCCATCATTCTCTTATCGGTAATGTTGGGGGCAACAGGTGTGGTGATGGGCATCAGTCCCTTGGTTGCAGAAGCCTTTGGAGCCGGCCAAAAGACTCGCATTCAAAACTTGGTGCGTCAGGGATTGTGGCTATCGATCATGGTGGCGCTGCCGATGATGATTGTGATGAGTCAGAGCAATCACTGGTTGCTTTGGGTCGGCCAAGCTGAAGCGACCGTTCAGCTGGCAGATACTTATCTCAACATCATTCTCTGGGGCCTGTTTCCTGTGGTTGGGTTTGCGGCGCTACGTGCTACCGTGTCGGCGCTGTCTCATGCTCGTCCAGTGATGACCATTATGGTAACGGGCACGGCCTTCAACATTGCAGGCAACTACGTTCTGGGATTTGGCAAACTGGGATTTCCGCAGATGGGCCTAGCAGGGCTGGCATTGGCCAGCGTAATTGCCCAGTGGGGCATGTTTATCGCTATGGTGCTGTACGTACTGAAGCATCCCAAACTGAGGGCATATCGATTTTTTCAAGAACTCCACCGCCTGCGTCCCCGCATTCTCTGGCAGCTCATCT
>JBCCJU010000352.1:0-1966 GCA_039027715.1 Cyanobacteria bacterium P01_C01_bin.120 | reverse complement strand
TTTACCGCATTTACTGGCAAAGACCATTGGCAAATATTGTTGCAGGCTCGGGCAATCGAAAATACCTGCTATGTGATCGCTCCAGCTCAGACAGGATTCCACAATAATCGCCGTCAATCTCATGGACACGCGATGATTATTGATCCATGGGGATTAGTGCTGGAGGATGTCGGCACGGATATCGGAGTGGCGATCGCTGAAATCAATCCAACTCGTTTAGCCCAAGTGCGTCAGCAAATGCCCGCCTTGCAGCATCGAGTATTTATCTAAGGCTGCCATCTCCAGTGCTGGAACTGCGATTTTGAGAGACCTAGCTGGTTTTGCAGGGCGATCGCGGTCCTGCTTGTTCCAACGGGTTCTGACTGCTGGGTAGTCCAGGAAAGAGGTACACCGTAAGAGTCGTCCGCAGCTGGTTGACCGAAATTCATTAAATACCAAAAATATCTTCCAAAGATTTGGCCTCATCGACTGGTGCGGCAGCCGGTCCGAAGCCGAGTTCACTACTGGAATAGGTGGTTCCATAGGTTGCTGCGAGGGCCGTCACTTGCCGCAGCGCCGATCGCAAATCCCCTTCCTGTAAAGAATTGAGCGGGTGTACGTATAGCGCTACGACGGTACCGTCGGTCACGGCATAGCGCGCATCCAGGGCGGAGTGGAAATTTGCCACCAGGATGGCCTCCACCTGATCGACCGACAACGTCTCGGCGGGCACGATGGGGCTGACAATGCGCATCCGATTGTTGGTGGCATCGGCCAAAACAATTACGGGCTGTCCGGCCAAGGTAAGCTGCCACATGCCGGATTGGCCCTGCAAGTCATCGCTTTCTTCCGCTAATACTGCTCCTAAGCGTTCGAGAGTCATGGCCTGGAGCTTGACTTTGGCCTGGGCAACCGAGAGCTGAACTGCTTTGCCTGACCAAAACGGCAGTTGGGCTACACCCAGCCATAGGCTGAGACCGGCAGTGCCAGCGATCGCGCGAAAAATGACTCGATTCATAGGGCTTTTTTCAGTCGGGACAGCATTGACTGTAAGGCACTTCTCTGAGAGTACTGTGAGAGCACAACAAGTCTGAGCTGATTGTTTGGAGTACCCTGCGGAAAGGGCAGAGCCCTTCAGAAGTTCGGGATAGGTTCTTGATTCTCTGTTGGACTCACAGGCAAGATGCTCACCCCATCACCCCATTACCCAGCTACCGCTCCGCCAAAGCCTTCATCATTTCCTGCCTTCAAAGCCCTCTGGGTAGGCTGCGCCAACATCCCGCTCACTCTCACCCCCCGTTCTTGCCTAAAATCGACAAAGCTAGCCAGACTCTTCCGGACTTATGAAGCTCAAAACCACCATCGCCGCTTATCTCGACGACACGAATCGCGAAACGGGCGGCTGGGTAACTGGGGCGATCGCCGCTTTGATCGCCGTTTCAGCGGTGATTTTTGTGGTTGAAACCTATGATATTTCGTCTCAGTGGCAGCAAATATTGAGAGTACTAGACTGGCTAATTTTGGGCTTGTTTACAGTGGAATATTTGCTGCGCGTGTGGACTGCCGAGCGGCGGTGGCGTTATGTCTTAAGTCCCTATGGCATGGCTGACCTGATAGCGATTTGTCCATTTGTGCTGGGCTTTTTAGATATGCGCTTTGTGCGTCTGCTGCGGTGGCTGCGGGTGTTGCGCCTAGCGCGATTTTTACGCGATCGCGCTTTGATTGGCCGTTTGACAGCCGCCGACACGTTGGCCGTTGTTCGAATTGTTTTTACTATTTTTGCGATCGTCTTTATTTATGCCGGCATTATTTTTCAAGTCGAACAGCGCTATCACCCCGAGACGTTCAATTCTTTCTTGGATGCCGCCTACTTTGCCGTCGTCACCATGACCACCGTCGGCTATGGCGATATTACGCCGGTGTCACAAGCCGGGCGTTTGTTCACCATGCTGATGATTTTGACCGGCATTGCCCTGATCCCCACTCA
>JBCCJU010000351.1:0-2057 GCA_039027715.1 Cyanobacteria bacterium P01_C01_bin.120 | reverse complement strand
TATTAAATGTCAAGTACATAGGGCTCTTCCCAGCTTTTGGTGAAGCTGGAACAATCCGTGAGACTGGTAAGTTTAGTTCCTTCTGGGTGCGCTCACCATGCAGTTCTTCCAGTCTCTTTTGCCTGACTGCTCTCAGCTTCGTATGGGGAAGCATGAAATGGATGCCGAAGCTGGCCATCTCACCTTCAACGTTTTCTCAACGCAAACAACGGCTCAATGTCCCTTGTGTGGCAGCTTCACAGGACGTGTCCACAGTCGTTATGAGCGAACGCTCGCCGACCTTCCGTGTGTTCATTTCAAGCTGACCTTACTCGTGACGGTCAGTAAATTCTTTTGCTCGAATCCCACGTGTCACCGCCGCATCTTCACCGAGCGCCTCCCGAAAGTTGCGGCCCCTTGGGCGCGTAAAACGGTTCGCTTAGTACAGCATTTGCAGGCGATTGGCTTGGCGCTCGGCGGTGCTGCCGGGGCTCGCTTGGGGCTCCAGTTAGGCTACTGGAGTTGTGGCAGTACGCTCCTCAATCATCTCCAATCGTTGCCGCTACCCTCGTTTGACATCCCCAAAGTATTGGGCGTGGATAACTTTGCTTTCCGAAAGGGCCACAATTACGGCACTATTTTGGTGGATTTAGAAACGCATCAGCCGATTGCCCTACTCCCTGACCGCAAAGCCGAGACCTTGGTCACCTGGCTCAAGGCACATCCAGGCATCGAAGTACTCTCCCGTGACCGCTCCAAAACCTACCGAAGTGCGATGAACGAAGGTGCCCCGGAGGCCATACAAGTGGCGGATCGCTTTCACTTGGTTAAGAACTTGGGTGAAGCTTTGGAGCAGGCATTTGGCAGCTATCGCAGTGAGCTGAAAGCCGCTGAACAATCTCAGCATCCAGGCAGCGTCACCGAGACTCCTGAAAAAAACGTCTTGGCGATGGCCAAGCCCACCGCCACCGAGCAGTCGCAGCAACGAATACGGCAGAATCAACATCACAAGAGAGCACAACAGAAGATAATCAAAGCCTTACGAGTACAGGGATGGACGCAAGCTACGATTGCCCAGGAGGTGGGCGTCAGTCTCAAGACAGTAGAACGCTACAGCCGCTGGCCCGATTTTCCTGAAACTCCCGCGCGTCGTTCGACGTTTGGACGGAGCGTACTCGACCCGTATAAGCCACAACTTTTAGAGTGGTGGAATCAGGGTATCCGAGAGCCGAGCATCTTGATGAAATTGCTCGCACCGTGTGGATTTGAAGGCTCGCTTCGGACCCTACAGCGCTACATCTGCGGGTTGCGCGAAGCTCAGGGGCTACCGCCGGTCAGCATTAAAGTCAATCAAGCGTTGCCGAAAGTGGTGGATCCGCAGACACCCCCCTTTACCCCGCGTCAAGCCGCCTACCTAGTGCTGCTCAGACCCGAGAATCGCCAGGCAGAAGAGACTGACTTACTCGAACAGTTGGCCCAGCAGCATGAAGACTTAGCTCAGTTAATTGAACTGGCTGATGAGTTCTTAGAGCTGCTGAGGAAACGGCAGGCAGATGTTTTTGATGATTGGCTCATGAAAGCGGCAGGCTGCACTATCAAACCTCTGAAAACGTTTGTCAAAGGACTATTCGACGACTACGCTGCGGTTAAAGCCAGCCTCATGAGTGAGGTGAACAATGGCCCTGTCGAGGGTTTGAATAACAAGTTGAAGATGCTGAAACGACAGATGTACGGCAGGGCTAGCTTAGAGCTACTCGAAAAAAGACTCGTTATGGCGGCATAACCAGTGATGGTAAGCGATTTCCTGGCTTCACCAAAAGCTGCCAAGAGCCCAGGCTCATTGTCGTTTAATAGCTCTCCTCATGTTCAAGATCTTGGCGGGTTTGAAGCTCGACGACTGCTCCCAAATGAGGAGCAAAAGATGGTGGAGCCGTTTATCTTTTTTGATCATCTGGGGCCAGCCACCTTCCCGCCTGGCAAAGGGGTTGACGTGCGACCCCATCCCCACATCAACCTAGCCACCGTGACCTATCTGTTTGCCGGGGCACTCCTGCATCGTGATAGCTTAGGCACCATTC
>JBCCJU010000350.1:0-2071 GCA_039027715.1 Cyanobacteria bacterium P01_C01_bin.120 | reverse complement strand
CGCAATGTTGTTCAGAGGATTACGAAATTCATGGCAAACCATCGAAACAAAACGCGATCGCATCTCACTCAGCTCCCGCAACTGCTGGTTGGCCTGGCGTAGTTTAGCGGTGCGCTGCTGCACTTTTTGCTCCAGTTCTTCGTTGGTGCGCTGAAGAATGGCCTCGGCCCAGCGACGCTGGGTAATGTCACGAAACGTGACCACGGCGCCGATCAGCCGGCCTTCCTCGTCTCGCATGGGAGTGCTGATATACTCCACTGGAAAGCTGGTGCCGTCTTTGCGCCAAAATACTTCGTTGGTAACGCGCCGCGTGCTGCCGTCTTGAAAGGCTTTGTAGATCGGGCAGTCTTCGCGCTGGTAGTGGGTGCCGTCAGCGTGGGAATGATGCAGCACCACATGCATTGACTTGCCGATCAGCTCTTCGATGGGCCAGTCAATCATGACGGCAGCCGCCGGATTGACAAACGTTACGTTGCCGTTCAAATCTAATCCGTATACGCCTTCACCTACCGCATTGAGAATCAGCTGCTGCTGGCGGCGTAACTGTTCTAACTCTTGTACGACCGGTTGGGGCGAAGCTTGGCTACCAAGTTTGGCTGTGGGCGATCGCGTTGGTGAATCGCTGGCAGTCCATTCGTAATCAGTCATCAGTCGTCATGGTTGCAATTTTGCGGAGCGTGGGCAATCAGATCTTGAAGCTTAGCCATCTATTAGGGCAACACATTTTTTCAGGTTTAAAAATGTAATCCAGGACACCACAAACTAACTTCTTAAAGATTATCAAAATAAGAACATCATCCTGGAAAAATTTTAATTAGTGCTGCTTTATGCACCAATAGTCGCAAAGATAAGGGCAATCATTCAATCTTTTTCGGTATAAAAATTATGCCTAGAAATTGTTGACTATTGTCTAATCTTGAAGTCGCTGATGCAATCTCATGCTCTCCAGCAATTTTAGATACACAAATTTGTCTTTTGAGACTTTTGAGATGATAACGCCTTCACACTTCATCGCGATAACATCAGAAAACAAAGTGATATTGTTTCTCTTGCTTAGGGTGAAAGCGATTTTCCAGTAAGGGCCATCTAAGTCGTTATGAAAACGATACTCATTATTGAAGACGAACGGCAAACCCGCAGCGTCTTTTTGAAATGCCTAACCTTCGAGGGCTTTCGAGCTCAGGGTGCGAATAATGGCTCTGATGGGATTCGGCTAGCTCAGAAATATCTGCCTGATTTGGTCGTTTGCGACATCATGATGCCAGACATGGATGGCTACTCGGTGTTGTCTACCTTGCGTGGTTTCCAGGCGACAGCGGCGATTCCCCTAATATTTTTGACGGCCAAAGTCACCATGGCTGATCTGCGCCGGGGTATGGAATTGGGCGCTGATGACTATCTCACCAAGCCTTGCACAGTCGAGCAGTTTTTATCCGCGATCGCCACTCGCCTCAAGCGCCAAGAGGAAATTAGAGGTGCTGCGCAATCGCCCAAATCGCCTCTGGCAGAATCTTCCAGCCCTACGGGTTCTTCATCTCAAGCGCCAACAGCCGACAGCATTTTTCCCTACTGCGCCAAATTATCAAACGTTTTCGAGTTTATCGAACGTCACTATCAAGAACCGATCAATCTGAGCGATGTCGCCCAAGACGCCGGCTACTCGCCGGCCTATCTGACCAATTTGGTGCAATCAGAAACTGGACTGACTATCAAACGTTGGATTATTGAGCGACGGATGGTGCAAGCTCGCCAGTTGCTTAAAACCACCACCCATTCTGTGCGGCAGATAGCAGAGCGCTCAGGCTATACCGACGCGGGATACTTTGCCCGTCAATTTCGGCAGTTTCATGGCGTTTCGCCTCAAATTTGGCGACAGAATCCTGTAGCTAAATTGACATCTTAAAGCTGTCCATATTCAAAGCAAATTCACCTTGCTGTAGCGATCGCAACGATGCGATCGCTTATTTTTTGCAGTTGTAAAAGTTCAAAAGAAAATCCTATTTTTATCTAAAAATCATCCTATAGGGCTGCCATTCATAGCTGATAAAGTGCATAGCTAACACGACCTTCT
>JBCCJU010000349.1:0-2161 GCA_039027715.1 Cyanobacteria bacterium P01_C01_bin.120 | reverse complement strand
TTTTGACCGTGCGATAGTTGGTCAACTCCACCTGACCGTCAGGCGTTAACAGATACGCGACGAGGTCTTGGTCGCCCTGGGCGTTCATCATGCCCAGGCGAATCGGTAGCATAAAGCGGGGTGATTCATAGGCGATTTGCAGAGGCCGCAATTGTTGAAAGCCAGCGCGATCGAACTCGTCCAAATTGACCTTGGCGACGAAAAATTTAAGCCCTTGACGAATGTAAGGCAGCAGCAGCTCGCTCGCACCTCGGGGAATGTTGTAGCCATTTTGAATCAGCCAGGTTTCTAGCCCATCTGATTCTTCGGCACTGAGAATGACGATTTCGTATTCGCCGACAGCAAACTGCGCTTCTACCGTCACCCCCAAGGCATCATCCGTGGCACCACCCCGTGTCATCGCCGACGGCGCAGCGGGAATCGCCCCCACCTCCGCTTCACTAAAAACACGGATCGGGGCACAAGGATCAGGGTCAAAATATTCCACCAGGCGGGGAGCGCTGAAATCATCGAGGCGCTGCACGATCGCTGGATCGCCCACATTCACCTGGCCTTCTTGCAGTATGGTGGGCACCGGCACCACCATGGCAAAATCCGCCACCTCGCCCTGGTAATCATTGGCCATCGTGAGGACGGTGCGATCGCCATCCCGCGCAATAATGACCTGTGACGCCTCGTTGTACAAACTTGTGTCAGCCTTCGCCACATAAAAGCCACAAAAGGCCAATACTGGACGAGCGAACCATAAACAGGCAACAACAGCGATTGTCCCAATCACGATAAAGCGTAAATTTTTCATCGATAGAAATAGAAATCAACAGACTAATAACGCAGTCAAAATTGAGTAGCAGTGGGAGAGTTTGGCACTTCGAGCCAACAGCGATGAAACCCCACCGCGCCTCTGATATCACCGATTCAAGGGGTTAACCGACAACCGGAGTGCTTACGGATCGGCGTTTCCAAGCAAAGCGATCAGATTGCCAGAGCCGGTCGAGGGCGATCGTGAGCGGCGATAGCAGAAACAGTGCCCAAAACACGGCGGTTGAGAGGTAAAAATAATTCCGCAAGACAAACGTCAACCCGGCAATGCTAAGCGCCCAAACGAGTCGCGCCGGTCGCGCATTCGGAATTGAACGCGGATCCGTCACCATAAACAGAGCAAACAGCAGCAGCGAGCCGCTGGATAAACGGTGCAACCATACATCCCAAGTCCAACCCAGATAGAGATTTCGCCCTGCTTCCAGCAGGGCGTAGCTGCCCAAAAATGCCGCCGTGGTGTCCCAACGTCCCACCCGCTTGAGCACCATGCCCCCAGCGCCGATAAAAATCAGCGCATACCAAATCTCTTCGCCCCATTGCCCTGGCGACACCCAAGCATCGTGGGTAAAACTCAGGGCAGCAATAATGCCAATGTTGGCGGGGTTAAAGAAATGCTTGCCGTCCACTTTGCAGAGAAATTTGCTCGCGATCGCCACAAATGCGGCGAATGCCATGGTGGGCAAATAATCGACCCGCAGTAGCAAACTCAGCCCCAACGCCGAAATCAGTGGACTGCGCCAGTTAAATGACCAGTTAGCGGCGGCTTGCTGCCAACGAGAAACCCTGGAGACTGGGGAAACAGCAGCCGGCAGCAGGAGTTCCTCCGTCGGAGCCTGACCAATGGTGCGATAGCTATGCCAGAGAACAAACATTGCTTGTGTGAGCACACTGGTGGCGATCGCCACCCCAATCACTGCGGGTTTCAGCGTCCAGTCGCGGGTCGCTAAACCTAAACATAAAAACAGCGACAAAAACCAAATCTGATAGTCACGGGCATCTCGCAACACAAGCCAGACCTCCAATCAGCTCATTAGCATGCTGGTAGTATGACGGCGATTGCCAGCAATCAGTTGCCCCGTTTCAGCTTCTGTAACGAAGTCCATGAAAGGAAATCATTCTCTAGAGCCAGTCCTGATCTAGTGGTCAAATCCTTTCATCAAAGGAACGACAGCCCCTAGCCTCTGGGGTGAATGCAGACGCGGTAATGTTTCGCTTCATTCGGATTCAACATTCCCCAGATTGTGAAATTGAGAGGGCTTTTGCGTAAATCCGACAAGTCTGAAGAGCGCCCAAAAATCCTGTCCCCGTAAAAACTTGACCTCAAGCGATCGCTCTGCTGCTC
>JBCCJU010000348.1:0-2223 GCA_039027715.1 Cyanobacteria bacterium P01_C01_bin.120 | reverse complement strand
CTGCAGTAACGCCTCATACATGCGCTGCGCGGCGGCCTGCAGTTGCTGCGACAACGCCGCCCCCGACAGCCGAAACTCAATAGTCTCCCCCCCGGCGATGCTCTCAAAATCATTGGCATGGTCAGACAGTTGGCGATAGCCATCGTCGGTAAACCACAGCACCAACGGAAAGGGGAAATCGCGTCGAAAATCTTCCCGCCGCTTGTTCATTTCTACTAGCAGCGGAGCCAGCGCAGTTACGGTTTCAGTACCCACCACCACCACCGCCCCCGGTCGCTGCTCCTGCGCGACGGTGTGAATCTGGGCGTAAAGGTTATGTTCCGCCGCCGCCAACGGCAAGAGATGCACCGGGCCCTGGAGGTCTTCTGTTTGCAACTTCTCCAGCAAGGCCGTCACCATGTGATCACGCAGTTTCACATAGTTACAGCGCACCAGCAGCAGGGTAATCGTATCGGCCCCCTGACCAAACGCGATCGCGCTGGCCAATTCCGCCAACGCCGCCTCATTGTGGGCAGTGTTGTCACCAAACTCAAAGGTGTCAGTAGGACTCGGGTTACTCATGCGAGTCGGGTAAAAACTTATTTATAAAGGTACCGAATGTTCTAGAAAGTGAACGATTTGCCACCGCAGTCAGCCCCCTAGTCCAGCCATTAAGCGCTGCCATCATGACGGTTAGGCTTCCGCCCCCAACTCCGGGGCCTCCAAGAGAATGGGGTTAACATCAAACCACGACACTCCTTGATCGCGATATTCAAATACCAAGCGGCTGTGAATCAGGGTTTGATAATCTTGATCGCCCCCCACGCGTTTGTGTTGACGTACTTGGCGTAGGAGCTCCCACTCCGCCTGAGAGAGCTGTAAGGTCATCTCGTTGCGACGCGCCCGAATGACTTCTTCTAACTTGGCTCGCTTTAGCGGAAAGCTCCGCCCCTTGCGCACCCAGCCGTTCAGCAACCGAAGTAAATCTCGCACATGCCCCCCACTGACGGAGCACAGTCGAGTAAGTGAGTCTGCAGTGTCAAATAATTCATCAATATGCTGCAACCGTTCGGATTCTAATAAGTCGGGCATTGCCCGTGCCAACACCATTTGCTGTAGTCGTTGCATACCTTCTGCACACACTGTGCCATTCTGAAACTTGATCGGCACCATGGGCAGCACCTTAGGATCTTCGATATAGCGCTCCGTCAGCAAACCATACTCACTGGAAAACTTGAGCGCCAACGGCATGGTGTACACCTTGTGGCAGTGCAGATTCCGCAAGCATTCATGCTGGTCGATAAACAGATATTCCTGTTGCGACCGGCCAAAGGCTTTGGGGCGATTATCGATGCGATCAAGATTGTCGACAATTACCGCCAGCCCTTTTTTTCCCTGTTCTTTAAGCTGGGCAATACCAGGCTTTAGCAATTCCTCATTGATGGCGTCCACCAATTGATTCTTTTGGGGACCGAGAAACTGATTTAGGCGATCGCGCAGGGTCGCATCATTCTTCGCCCGCGCGGTGATTTTGCCAATCCCTGCCGACAGCGAAAATTGACCGTCAGTATTGGCAGTGACTTGGCCGAGACCCAGAGCCGATACGGCCACTTCCCCAGACTCCGTATTGCCAGACACCCCGACCCCCATAAACTCTGCCGAGCCTTCCAGCTCAATTTCGGTCATCAAGATTTTGGCCGCACCCTGCAACAGCCCCCGCAGTCCCTTGGCTTCTCCGAGCTTTAACCCCTCTAAGCTTTGGCTAATGCGGCGGGCGATCGCCAGCAACACATCGCCAATATCCACATCGGCCATCTCCAAGTCATCCGACGACTCAAAATACACCACAAAAAAGCCCTCTGCTTCTAACTCTTGGCGCAGTTTCAGCAGCTCGGTCGATTTGCCGCAGCCAATGTGCCCAGTGAACAGGGTGCAGGTGGGATTATCCGGCTCGTAGAAGGTGATCAGGTCTTTGATCTCGGTGATGATTTGCTCCCCGCGCACCTTTGAGAAGTCGATGTAGAGTTTGTTGTCCTCTGCCTTCCCAGGGTCCAGGGTGCGAGCAGGGTTAGTCGTTTGGAAAAACTGACGGACATCAAACACAGCGATCGCTCCTTGCCAAGAGGTGTCAAGCTCAGTCTGCCTGCAGTTTACACGTCATTTCCCGCCCCTGGGCTAGTGTGGCTGACAAAATCCGACGAGCGACTTTCTTCGCCCCCAAGAGGGTTTAAGGTTGCTTGCCTT
>JBCCJU010000347.1:0-2258 GCA_039027715.1 Cyanobacteria bacterium P01_C01_bin.120 | reverse complement strand
GCTGGAACGGGAAGTGGGGCTGTATCAGTTTGCGCACTTGAGCTTTCAGGAATATTTGGCGTCGGCGCAGGTGAAGGAAGCGGATCACGTTCAATTACTGGTTGAGAACATCCAACTTACCTGGTGGCATGAAACCATTCGTCTGTTTGCGGCGAAGAACGACTCGACGGTCTTGGTAAATGCGGCGTTAGATAACCCGACCCGCGACTCTTTGAGCATTGCCTATGACTGTGCTGAAGAAGGGAAAAGTCTCGCGCCTCAAGCAAGGGCAAGATTGGAGGAATTTAGCCTGGAGTCGGCAGATGCTGATATTGCCCAACTAGCCGCGAGGGTAAAGCTGACGCGACGGCTTAATCAACTCTTGCGGTTGGATGATGAGACTCAAGTTGACCGGGGCTTGATCTCACGGGCGGAGTATCAGCTTTTTTTGGTCGAGCGGGACATGTGGTTTGGGAAGGGAGAAAACCCCAAGCCTTGGTATACCCCAGAAAACCCGCTGCAACCTGAAACCCTGATTTCCCTTGATGATGCTTTGGAGTTTTGCCGCTGGTTGAAATATTTTGATGGTGATGAAAGATACTTCAGTATCGTTTTCAATGACATTTCAGGAGCTGATTCTAAAATTGCTGCTCAATATGCAGTTCCGCTTGACTCAGATTTGATTGAAGAATCTACCGATCAGTATTTTTTTCGATTACCTACTGGCAAAGAACTAAGAAAAGTGGGGAAAGCAAAAGGAGCGAATATTGAATGTTGGACAGTTGGTGCTAAAGGTGTTCGCCTTAAAGGTATTCGCATCGTAAGGACTGAGGTCGCCCCCGAATTCCACGAGATACAGAGGCTTTTAGAATTCGAAGATTGGCCGTCAGCGGACAAAGCAACAAGGTCATTATTAGAAGCAGCCAAGCATAGCCAAGGACAACAGCAACCAGAGCCCCAAAATCCTTATCAAGACTACACGCCTTGCCATTGTCTCGCTCAGGTTGAGCAGCTATGGGTGCATTACTCAAGTGGGCGATACGGCTTTGGGGTACAAGCGGGGATATGGGAAGCAACGCGCGGAAGTGCGCAGGGACAGCGTCGGCGATTTGGTATGGCAGTGGGATGGGAGATAACACCCCAAACCAAGGCTTTAGAACCGGCTTGGCTGCCGGGGCATTATCCGCAGTGGGAGTCAGAGGCGCTGCTACGGCGATTTATGAATTGTGGCCTTGAGCGGGTGATGCCGCTGGCGGCGTTTGAAGTGGTGATAGTGAATGCGAAAGGCGAGGAAATTAAGCAGGAGTGGCACCAGGCAAGATTTTTTGTCGAGGATTTGGACAAAGGCATCCCGTTAGAGATGATGGCGATTCCGGGTGGGAGGTTTGTGATGGGCTCGCCAGCGGATGAGGAAGGTCGAAATGATAACGAAGGGCCGCAGCATGAGGTGACGGTGTCGCCGTTTTTTATGGGGCGGTATCCGGTGACGCAAGCGCAGTGGCGACAGGTGGCGATAATGCCGCGAATTAATCGCCGCCTCAATGCCAATCCCTCCAAATTCAAAGGGAATGACCAGAGTCCGGTGGAGCAGGTGTCTTGGGAAGAGGCGGTGGAATTTTGTCAGCGCCTCTCTGTCTACACGAACCGTACCTATCGACTACCGACAGAAGCGGAGTGGGAATATGCCTGTCGGGCAGGTACGACTACGCCCTTTCATATTGGGGAGACGCTGACAGCAGAACTTGCCAATTTTTATGCTGCTGACACCTATCGAGACGTGCCAAAAGGAGAGTATCGAAGAAAAACAACACCGATGGGGATATTTCCGGCAAATCGGTTTGGCTTATGTGATATGCACGGCAACGTCTGGGAGTGGTGTCAGGATGTGTGGCATAAAAATTATAAGGGTGCGCCGATGGATGGCACAGCCTGGATGGAGGGTGGCAATCAAGATCGCCGTGTCATCCGGGGCGGCGCGTGGTTCAACTTTCCGCGCGATTGCCGCTCGGCCGACCGCTTCTACTCCTATCCCGGCGCCCGCGACTTCGGGATCGGTTTTCGGGTGGTGTGCGTTGCCGCGCCCTGATTCCCCTTTGCGCTTTTGCCCTCTTCCCCTTTACACTTCTTCATCTTTTGCTCTGTTTCCTCTCTTCGCCCCTGGCGCGCAGCGCCTCGAATTTTTTAGGCGATTTTTGAGGTGGAGCATTCCTGTGGTCTATGCTAATCAAGCGTCAAAATTCTCACTCGCTGAGACTTGACGTTGAGAACAGGCAATTAGC
>JBCCJU010000346.1:0-2297 GCA_039027715.1 Cyanobacteria bacterium P01_C01_bin.120 | reverse complement strand
CGGGTGATGGATACCGTGCAGGCAGAAGGGCTAAAAACGATACTGACAGAACCTCAGGCCGGTCAAGAATCCTTTAAGGCGATCGCGAGCGATTTGGGGGTTACCGTTAGCGTGTTTGACCCCCTCGAAACTGGGGATGCGATGGCGATTCAGCCGGAGTACTATCTCACCATCATGCGCCAAAATGTCGATAATCTTGTCGTTGGCTTTGAGGGTTCCAGCCAGGCATGGCTTCCCCTCTGGGCTCCTCAGCAGTCGGCAGGGGTTGCTTACCAGCAGGTGGGTCTGCGGTTTTGAGCAATGATTTGCTAAGTACAAGCAGGATTCAGCGGTTGAATGATCCGGTTCTAGTGGTACAGGGGTTGACCGTGTATCGCGGGACTCACCTGGCGGTACAGGACATCTCCTTCACCGTGCCAGCGGGCACGGATACGGCCATCATTGGTCCCAATGGGGCTGGTAAAAGTACGCTGATTCAAGCTGTGTTGGGCATCTTGCCGCATCAAGCAGGGCAGATCATGGCACTCGGGCACGCGCTGTCTGCTCGGGGTTATCTGCCCCCGGCAGTGCGTCAACAGATTGCCTATTTACCGCAAAACTTCTTGCTCGATCGCCGCATTCCCATCACTGTGTCTGAACTGGTGGGATTAGGGTGGGATCGAGTGGGCCTGCAACTGCCGTGGGTGGGTAGCCGAGCCCGTCGTCAGGCGGTGCGAGCCGCCCTGAACAAGGTGGAAGCCTGGCATCTGCGCGACCAACTCGTGAGTAGTTTGTCGGGTGGGGAAACCAAACGCGTGTTGCTGGCCTACTGTTTGGTACGTCCCCGAGCCTTATTGGTTTTGGATGAAGCGCCAGCGGGACTCGATGTCCGGGGGGAGTCAGAGTTTTATCAGTTATTGCATCAGCTTAAGCAGGAACAAGGCTGGGCCATCCTACAGGTTTCCCACGATTTGGATATGGTGCGGCGCAGTTGCGATCGCGTCCTCTGTATCAACCGTAAGCTGCTGTGCGAGGGAACACCCGACCATGCCCTCGCTCCTGAGCAATTGTCCCTTGCCTATGGGCCAGATCTCGTTCGTTATCAACATAACTGTTAATTTTCCTGCCACCATGAGTCTTGAGACTGAATTCACGCGCGTGATTGAACTGTTTCAATTGCCCTTTATGCAGCGAGCATTGATGGGGGGCATGTTGACTGGACTCATGGGAGGCTTATTGGGCAGCTTTACCGTCTTGCGGCAATTGTCGTTTTTCAGCGATGCCCTGGGGCATTCCGCTCTGTTTGGTATCAGTATTGGCTTGCTGTTAGGCATTAGCCCATCCTGGGTGATTTTGCCCTTTTCGGTGGTATTTGCCTTGGCGGTTACCTATATTCTGGAGCGCACACAGCTCTGGACTGACGCCTTACTGAACATTATTTATTCGTCTTCTCTGGCCATCGGCATCATTTTGCTCAGCTTTCGAGACGAGTATCGCGGCGGCCTTTCCCATTTGTTGTTTGGCGATATTTTGGCGGTGCAAACGACCGACCTCGTTTTCAGCGCTCTGCTGCTGGTAGTTTGTGCCGGGTTCGTTGGGCTCACGCTGCGATCGCAAATTCTGATGACGCTGCACGAACCGATGGCCAAGGCTCGGGGAGTTAACGTTTCGGCGCAGCGTACCGCCTTTATTGTGCTGCTTTCTCTGGTGGTGGGCATTTCCATCAAAGCGATCGGGGTCTTGCTGATCAGTGCTTTTGTGGTGATTCCCGCCTGTGCTGCCCGCTTGCTCAGCCGTCAATTTACCCACTACATTTTGCTCTCCGCTGTTCTGGGTGCGATTAGCGCTGTCATTGGCATGCTCCTGTCGGCTTTGTTTGACCTCCCATCGGGTCCCAGCATTGTCACGGTGCAACTGGGGATTTTCCTCCTGGCCGCTTTGATTCCGACAGCTCGCGCGATCGCCCCCTAATACAGTATGGGCGCACCGCCGTGCGCCCCTCCAGTCCACATGCCCTGAGGCCAACATCATGTCCTCTTCATTCTCAGAACTCACTCCCAAGCGGGGGATGCCAGTGACCCTGGTGACTGGCTTCCTAGGGAGCGGTAAAACGACGCTGCTGAACCACATTTTGACCAATCGCCAGGAGCTGAAGGTAGCGGTGCTGGTGAATGAGTTTGGCGACATCAATATCGACAGCCAACTGCTGGTGTCGGCCAGCGAAACCATGGTGGAGCTGAGCAATGGCTGTATCTGTTGCACCATCAACGACAGCTTGGTAGACGCTGTCTATACCGTGTTAGAGCGGGAAGACCCGG
>JBCCJU010000345.1:0-2344 GCA_039027715.1 Cyanobacteria bacterium P01_C01_bin.120 | reverse complement strand
CTGGGGTGAGCGCAGCACGCCAAAAAATTCCCCTTGGCGACTACTGCCACAGTAGGCAAAGGCCACAGTAGGGGAGATTTTTAGCTGTTGATAGAGCTGAGCTTCCCCAAATTGGGCTTCGTCAATGTCCAATTCGCCCCGGGCAAACGCCGCTGCATTGAGACGATTAATTTCGTGCGGGGTTTCAAAGTAGCTTCGCAGCTCCTGCTCAATTCGCGCCGTCAACTCTTGTCGAACCTGTACTGCTAGCGTCTGAACAGTGCTCTGGCCATTGATGAGCGATAAATAACCCACCAACCCGACAACCCCAATCAGTTGTCCGACAAAAGTAATCAGCAGCAGTCTTCGCAGCGGGAGATTCTTCAGGAATTTGAGCACGTTATTTTTGGCAGTTAAGCAAATTGGTTCGATTCTATGAACTGTCTTCTTTGAACAGAAGTGCTATACGATGCATCCTATGAAAATGATTGCTAACATTTCAGCACTATTCTTTCAATCCTGCTGCTTCATTTCAAATAAAGCGGCAAAGCTGAGACAGCACTTAAGGAGTTGAAGTTGAATCTGATTTTGGCCTCTGAATCCCCAAATACAGGGAAACTGGATTCAATTTTCCCTAGATAGATCTTGATGAGTAAAAGTGAACTTTGGGTAAGTCTTATGGTCAACGTGGTGACATTTCTATGGTTCAGCGCTTAACCCAAAGTAACTTATCAATTTGACACGATTCCTAACAAAGGATCATGGCGAACTAGGCCATTTGATGGCATCTGATATTCTCGAAAAGACCATTATTGTTCAGCGTCTGTTGCTACTTAGAGTGCTGCCATGCTTGGACTCCGCCATCTCAGCATCAAGTCCAAAATTCAGTTAATGTTGCTGGGGGTTAGCCTCATCTCGATTATCTCAATTAGTTTTTTGGGGTGGAGTTGGGCCCGCATAGAGCTCAAGCACAATATTTTTGACCATCTCACCAGTGTTCGTGCTTCCAAGGCCTATCAAGTCCAGTCCTACTTCCAAACTTTCAGAAACCATGTAGAAACCCTGTGCGAAGACCGCATGGTGGTGTCAGCCATGGAAGAGTTTGATGCGGCTTATGACCAACTTGACCGCGCTACCGCTTCGACAGATTGGGACAATGACATTCGGGCTTACTACGAACAGCGCTTTTTCCCCCGCTTGACCGAACATATTGCGGGAACGCCGAACTATGAAACTTATGCGCCTGGAGAGAAAGCGGCACGTTATCTGCAGTATCACTACATTGCAGATAATTCCTATCCGGTGGGGCGTAAAAATGCTTTAGAAGATGCCGGTGACGGTAGCGATTACAGTGCTATCCACAGCCGTTACCATCCTCTATTTCAAAACCTGATTCAGAAGTTTGGCTATTACGATTTTTTCCTGATCAACCCGCAAACTGGAAAAATTGTGTATTCCGTTTATAAAGAAACTGACTACGCCACCAGCCTAAAAACCGGTCCCTATCGCTATAGCAATCTAGCTGCAGTCATTACAGAGGTGCAAGAAAATCCGGATCGGGGGGCGATTCAAGTCGCAGACTTTAAAACCTACAAACCGTCGTATGCAGCTCCGGCGGCGTTTATGGCAGGGCCGATTTATGATGACGCGACGTTCGTGGGCATTCTCGCGGTGCAGATGCCGGTGAACGAAATCAATCAAGTGCTCACTGGCGGCCAAAACTGGGAACAGGATGGTTTAGGCGACTCTGGAGAAACCTATTTGGTCGGGCGGGATTATTTGATGCGCTCGATCTCTCGATTTTTAATTGAAGATAAAGCCGGATACGAACAAGCTCTGCGCGCTACTGGCACCTCTAGTCGCACGATTGAACTGATTGACCAACTGAACACGTCAATTTTATTGCAGCAGGTGCAAACAAAGGCGGCTAGGGATGCGATCGCTGGCCAGGAAGGGACACAAGTGATAAAAGACTATCGCGGTATTTCCGTCTTGAGTTCCTATGCCCCGCTCAATCTACCGGGCTTAGAGTGGGGCATCTTATCTGAGATGGATTTGGCAGAAGCCTATCAGCCAGTTTATGCCCTGCAGACATATCTCCTCATTTCCACCGTTATTTTGATGTTGATTTTAACGTTCTTGGCAAGTCTGATCGCCGCCAATTTCGTGCGACCGATCGACACTTTGATTGCGGCCTCCCGCAAAGCCGAGTTGGGTCAAAGCAGTGTCACTGTAATGTTTGACTCTACGGATGAATTTAGTGAGTTAGCGAACATCTTTAATACTGTTGTGCAGAGGATGCGGCAACAAATTGATCACATGCAGCAGCAATATCAAATGACGCAAGATATTCTGCAGCGATTTT
>JBCCJU010000344.1:0-2420 GCA_039027715.1 Cyanobacteria bacterium P01_C01_bin.120 | reverse complement strand
TCGCATCTTGGTTTGTCCTGATCATCTGGGCCAAGGCTATTTCCAAGAAATCTTGCTGCGAGATGATTTGAGCCTTTTTATCCATGACCATATGTTCGATCAGGACTTAGTGATGGATGTACAGAGCAATGGCGATCGCCTGGAATTTGCCTTTACGCTGGCGGGTGTGGGGGCGGGATACAGTTTTTTAGTGCCTGACTTTGGCTGGAAAACCTTTATCCCTAAACCAGCGCACCAGCGAGTTTTCAAAGTCGAGATTTTCTTTAAACGACCGACGCTGATCAAATATCTTCAAACCTTTATAGAGCGTTTATCCCCACAAAACCAGAGTATTGCTGAACGCATTATTCAATTGATGTATCGTTATCACGGTGGCGGCTCCAGCTCAACTCCGGTGGGGATGTTAAACCGGGTCTTTGACCGTTCCATTGCCCCAGATCCTCACTTCATCTTCGAGCAAGTTGCCCCTAATGCCCTCTATACCGAGGTGCTAGACCTTTGCTACGCTGCCCGCAGTGCCATGACGCCTGCCATGAAGCAGGTGATTGGGCAGATTCTGAGTTGCCCTTATCAAGGGGCAACTCGTCGTACCTATTTAGAGCGCCAAGCCCTAAAACTGATTACTCTGCGCCTTGAAGCCATCGTGCAGTCATCGGTTAATGACCTTGATCGAGACTGTATTCATCAAGCTGCTGCTATCTTGCGAAAACAGACTAGCCAGCCGCCAACGGTAGAAACCCTCGCCCGACAGGTCGGTACCAATCGGCTAAAGCTGAATCAGGGCTTTCACACCGTTTATGGCACGACTCCCTATAACTATCTTCGTTCCTGTCGCCTGTTGCAGGCTCGACGACTACTGACGGTTTCAGACCTTTCCATCGTTGAGGCTGCGGCAGCTGTCGGTTACAACAACCGTAGTCACTTTGCCTTAGCCTTTCGCCAAACGTTTGGTATTAATCCCAAATCATTTCAGATGCAAGTGTGGCAGCAAGCCAGCTAAAAAATGCGTTTACCGTTCAAAACCTCTAGGCCACGATCGGTAGCTCCCATACGCTAGTCGAGAATAATTTGCTTTAAGTTCAATCGATTGAGTTTGGGCAGTAGCCGATGATGTCTGCTGCCTCCTGATTGAGCTTTGACGGCAGTCGTGTGTGAGGACAATGATGGACAAGTGGTTGCCAGGTTTGAGTTTGCTAACGCTGATCACCGTAGTGAGTGGACAAGGGGCGCAAGCGCAAGCGCTGACTGGCCAGTTTGCATCGGAGCTAGAAGAAACTGGCGCAATAGATGTTGAAGCAGCAGAACAATCAGGGTTAGCGCCAGCAGTCGATCCGCTCTCCTCCGCTGACTCTCTTTCCTCCTCCTTACCTACCTCTGCCGACAGCTCCCCCTCTCCCCAAACTGCCACCACAGTTACCGAATGGCTCGCTCAAACGGAAGCCTCCGTAGTGCAAATTACTGACCTGCAGGTGGAGTCTACCGAGGCGGGATTACAGATTCTTATTGAGGCCGATGGAGCACTGGCGACCCCCACTCAATCTACTTCCGGTAACGCCTTGATGCTGACCATTCCCAATGCGGCGCTGACAGAGGAATTTCAAGTGTTTGAACCCGCCGAGGGCATCGCGCTGGTGCAAGCCATAGCACTGCCGGGCAATGTGGTACAGGTAGCCATCACCGGGAACGATGCCGTTCCAGATATCAACATCAACACCGAAGCTACGGGCTTGGTGCTGGGAGTCACACCGGGAATTGCTCAGGTCGGCACTGAGGATGACGCCATTCAAATTGGGGTGACCGGAGAGGATGGGAGTCGCTATGTGGAGCCGACGGCCACCACGGGCACCCGCACGGATACGCCACTGCGAGATATTCCCCAGTCCATTCAGGTAATTCCCCAAGCAGTACTCGAAGATCAGCAGGTGACTGATTTGGCCGACGCCTTGCGCAACGTTAGTGGCGTAACGCCTTCTCGAAGTGGTAACGATGGCACCGGGCTGAGGCTCAATGTGCGCGGCTTTGAGGACGCCTCTGTGTTGCGAGATGGTTTTCGTCTCACTTTTGGTGGCAATGGCGCAATTAGTTCTCAAGACCTCTCCAACATTGAGCAAATTGAGGTGCTCAAAGGCCCTGCTGCCATTTTATTTGGGGTCACTGAGCCGGGTGGTGTAGTTAACTTGGTCACCGAACAGCCCTTGAGTGAACCCTTTTACGAACTCGGATTCAGGGGTGGCAATCGAGGGTTAATCAACCCGACCATCGATATTTCTGGACCGCTTACAGAGGATAGGCGTCTGCTTTATCGCTTGAACGCTGCTTACAGCACTGAAGACTACTTCCGAGATTTTGAGACGGATATTGAGCGCTTCTTTTTTGCCCCGGTTGTGAGTGGGCAAATCAATGAGAACACTAACTTAACC
>JBCCJU010000343.1:0-2639 GCA_039027715.1 Cyanobacteria bacterium P01_C01_bin.120 | reverse complement strand
TACACCGCCGAAGGCTTCATTGATGGCTTTCTCGACGATCCAGATCCCGGCAAAAAAGACTTGAAGATTGCCGTTACGGTCACCATCGACGGTAGCGATATGACCATTGACCTGACGGGAACCGCGCCTCAGGTGGACGATCGCCCCATCAACATGCCCTTCATCGGTACGGTAGACATCGCGATTTTTGTGACGCTGCGATCGGTCTTGCTTGACACAGCCTTGATGGAGTATGTCCCGCAAAACTCTGGCCTCACCCGCCCGGTTCACATCGTTGCCCCCAAAGGCTGCTTGGCCAACCCGATTTATCCGGCTCCGGTCATTGCTCGCTGCTGCCCTGGCAATATCGTGGCCGACACGCTGATGAAAGCCCTGGCCCAAGTTGCTCCCCAAAATGTGAGCGGTGGCATTGGCAACATCAAAGTCACCTCTTACAGCGGGGCGCTGGACGAAGACTACTGGGTGTATATGGACATCACCGAGGGCAGCTACGGTGGTCGCTACGGCAAAGACGGTATGGATGGGGTCGATACCCTCTACGCCAATACGCGCAATAATCCCATCGAAGATATTGAGGCCCACCTGCCCCTGCGAGTTACCCGCTATGAACTGATTGAAGACGCCAGCGGTGCAGGCAAGTATCGCGGGGGACTCGGCTCCATCCGCGATATTCAGTTCCTTTCGCCGGGGCAGATGTCGCTGGAAGGGGAAGGCAACAAGTACGCTCCCTGGGGGATCTTTGACGGCAAAGACGGGACTCCCGGTGCGGTGCAAGTTTTCAATCCCTATCACGAGACGGAGGAAGAGTTACCCTCCAAGTTTCCCTGTCGCAAGACCCAGTTGGGCGACACGCTGCGCACGGTGAGTCCCTGCGGTGGCGGCTACGGTCATCCTCTGGAGCGTGATCCGGCACTGGTTCTGGAGGATGTACTGGATGAATTTGTCAGCATTGAGTCGGCGCGACGGGATTATGGCGTGGTAATTGACGCGACCACCCTGACGATTGATACAACCGCCACGATCGCCCTCCGTCAAGCTATGGAATCAGCATGAGCACAACGCCCACCTGCCGGATCAAGGTCATCAACGGCAACACCTGTGAGCCGATGACCCAAAACATCGATGCCTCAGCTCAAACCGCGAAGTTCCCTCATACCGAAATTATCACCGTCACGCCTAACGTGGGTCCGATTTCGATTGAGGGCTTTTACGATGAGTATTTAGCGATTCCCGGTATTTTGGAGCAGATTATCTTGGATCCGGACTCAGATGCCTTTATCCTCGCGTGCTGGGGGGATCCGGGCATTGAGGCCGCGCGAGAAATCACCGCCAAACCCGTTGTCGGCATCGCCGAAGCTAGTCTTTATGTGGCGAACATGCTGGCGGCAAAATGGAGTGTGGTGACGACGCTCCACCGTGCCAGGGAAATGGTAGAAAAGACGGTCCACAAAACTGGCATGACGGAGCGCTGCGCATCCGTGCGTACGACATCGTTATCAGTGTTGGATACCGAAAGCGATCGCGCCCACACGGTCGAAGTGCTGGCCGCCGCTAGCCAACTCGCCATTGAGCAAGATGGTGCGGAAGCCATCTGTTTGGGCTGTGCAGGCATGAGCGGTTTGGAGAAACAACTGGAAGAGCGGCTTGGCGTTCCCGTTATCGACTCAGTGGCGGCGGCAGTCAAGATGGCGGAATCACTCGTCAGTTTGGGTAAGCTCACCAGCAAGCAACTCACCTATCGAACTCCAGAGAAAAAAGTGATCCGGGGCTATGGTGAGCACTTCCAAGCGGAGAACCTCCTCTAAGTCCGTCTGCGATCATGCCGTGAAAGTTCTCGGGTCAAGAAATAACTTCAGTGAAACCACAACCGTCTCACTATTTCGTGATTTGATGAGCCAATTGCTTGAAGGCGATCGCTGATGTCTGCACTGTATAACCGTGATTTTTGGGGTTATGGGCCGCATCCGCCCCATGCTCAGTGGCCCCATGATGCCCGTGTGGCCATTTCGTTCGTTTTGAATTTAGAGGAAGGGGCGGAGTTAACCATATCTGCTGGGGATGAGTGCAACGAGTCAGTCTATGAAATTGTTCTAGAGACGAAAGGGGTTCCTGATCGATCGATGGAATCCCATTTTGAATATGGGGCACGGGTCGGATTTTGGCGTGTCCTTAATCTGTTCGATCGCTACGACGTGCAGGCCACGATGAATGTTTGTGGGCGAGCCGTAGAAATTTCCCCCTGGATGGCTCAAGAGCCGGTAAAGCGGGGGCACGAACTGTGCTGCCATGGCTACCGCTGGGAATCGCTAGTTTACATGAGCGAGGCAGAAGAACGGGAAACTATTGCCAAAGCCGTGAAAGCGATCGTGCAAGCGGCAGGCGTCACCCCGGTCGGTTGGCACACCAAATCACCGAGCACCCCCAATACCCGCCGTTTGCTGATCGAGCATGGGGGATTTTTGTACGATTCGGATGCCTATAACGACGAGTTGCCCTACTTCGTAGAGGTGGCGGGGCAGCCCCACCTGGTGTTGCCCTACAGCTTTGATACGAATGATATGCGCTTCACCAATGCCGAAACGTTTCGATTGGCTCAGGACTTTGCCACGTATCTGATCAATAGCTTTGATTGGCTCTAT
>JBCCJU010000342.1:0-2656 GCA_039027715.1 Cyanobacteria bacterium P01_C01_bin.120 | reverse complement strand
GTACTACCGATAAATGTTGTACCGGCGGTAGCTAAGTCAATTTTGAAAAGACCACCCCCTTCAGTGACGCCGTATCCAGTGGTCTCATTTAGCGTCGCAATGTCAAAGAACGGCTGAGTGATGCCAATCGAAGTAAAAACGCCCGTATTGGTGTCGACAGTTCCAAAACTGCCATTACTTGAGCCGAGGTATGATGTGGCAGCTTCAGCCCCACCGGCAAAACCGCCACCAACTGCAACAGTACCCATAAGCGCCAAAAATATCTGTCTCATCATCGTCATTTCTCCTGAAGAACTTTCAACATAAGGCACCTTTTATATAGATGCTTCTGATTCGGATTAGTTCTTCCTTTGGGTAAAAATGACGGGGACTCCAGATGTCCTAATTGTGGGCGGTGGTGGGATGGGCTCGCGATCGCGAGCCGCATCGAATTAAGGGCGATCTCGGCTATCCAGGCCAGGACAGGGCGGGGCAGGGCAGGGCAGCGGGAGGCATGGTAAACGTTCCGGAAAAATGGACGGGGGCATGTTTCCATGCATGGAGCGATCGCCCAAGCTCGTCAATCGTCCAACTGCACCCGGCATTTTCAAAGGTTTAGCGGAAATTGGACTGATGATTTCGCAAGCCGTGGTGGAATCGATAGAATTTTGAAAACGACAACTGGCTTAGAATTTCTCTCACGACCGATATCTGCACAACTCGCTATCTATTCCACGCCATGCAAATTACTCTCAACCTTGATGATGCCTTGCTGGACGAAGCCGCAAAACTAACGAATCTTGCTAGTCGGGAAGCGTTGGTCAACTTGGCCCTGCAAGAGTTTGTGCAGGCGCACCGTCAGAAAAATCTGCTTGATTTGGCGGGTCAGATTCAGCTGGCACCGGATTTTGACCACAAAACACTGCGTGAGATGCACCGTGCTGCTGATTGACACCTCAGTTTGGATTGCGGTTTTTCGCGATCGCAGCGGTCGGGTTCGCCAAAACCTCGAAACTCTGATTGCTGGACGCGACGTCTCAATTACTCGATTTACCCAACTTGAACTTTTGCAGGGCAGTCTCAACGATCAGGAATGGGCCACGCTTTCTGACTATTTAGAGGCCCAAATCTATGCCGAGCTAACGTCATCGTCTTGGCAAGCCGCCGCCCGCATTTACTATGATTTGAGGCGTCAAGGATTAACGGTGCGTAGCTCCATCGATTGCTGCATTGCCCAGGCAGCACTGGAGCACAATTTGATTTTGATTCATCGCGATCGCGATTTTGAGACCGTCACCCAGGTGCGCCCTCTGCAACACCAGCGCTTAGATGCCCAATCCTTTCTGTAACGGCATTGCTATCTATGCCCGTCGCGATCGCTAGCAGCACCGAATTAAGAGCTATCGCGGCTATCCATGCCAGGACAGGGCAGGGCAGCGGGGAGCATGGTAAACGTTCCGGAAAAATGGACACGGGTATGTTTCCAGCATGGAGCGATCGCTCAGCCCCGTCAATTGCCGAGGGTGACCGTGTCGTTTTAAGAACCTGTGTGGATCGCCTCAGTTCGTTTAGGATCAAAAGGCTGACAAATCATTTGAGGTGGGCGAAAGGCATGACGGGGACTCCAGATGTCCTAATTGTGGGGGGCGGTGTGATGGGGCTGGCGATCGCCCTCAAGTTGCGACAAGCCTCACTGTCAGTGACGGTACTCAGCCGCGACTTTGCTGAAGCGGCGAGTCATGTGGCGGCGGGCATGTTGGCCCCCGGTGCTGAAGAACTGCCTCCCGGCCCGCTGTTAGACTTGTGTCGCCAGAGCCTGCAGCGCTATCCCGACTGGGTGCAAAAGCTAGAATCCCTGACGGGGCAAGATGTGGGCTACTGGCCCAACGGCATTCTCGCGCCTCGGATGCAGCGACCAGGTGATGTGAGCGATCGCCCTCATGTGCAGGGACGCTGGATTGAGGCCGCGCACTTAGCCAGTTATCAAACCGGGCTGAATGCGGATATTGCTGGGGCCTGGTGGTATCCCGAAGAAGGGCAGGTTGATCCGCGCGCCCTCTCCCAAGCGTTATTGACCGCTGCCCGTGATGCTGGTGTCGACATTCGCGCAGGGGTGACCGTTCACGGCTTGGTGCAGCAAGGTGGTCAAGTGCAGCAGGTGCAAACCAACGCTGGCAGCTTTCGCGCTGAACACTACGTGTTAGCCACCGGCGCTTGGGCGAATGACCTCTTGCCCATTCCGGTGACGCCGATTAAAGGGCAAATGGCGGCGGTGCAAGTGCCGCCGAGTTTTTCGCACGTGCAGCCGCTGCAGCGCGTTCTCTTTGGCGAAGACAAAATTTACATCGTGCCTCGGCGTCAGGGCCGCATCGTCCTTGGGGCCACCAGTGAAACGGTCGGCTTTACTCCTGGTCTCACCGCTGCCGGGATGGCACATTTATTCCAAAAAGCGGTGGAGTTGTATCCGACCCTGCGGGACTTTCCCGTGCAGGAAACGTGGTGGGGCTTTCGCCCAGCGACGCCCGATGAAGCCCCTATACTCGGGCCGAGCACCTGCCAAAATTTGACCCTGGCCACGGGCCACCACCGCAACGGCATTTTGCTGATGCCAATCACGGCAGAAATTATGTCAGACTACATTCTGGGTCGTGAATCACCGTTGCTGCCCCCCTTCACC
>JBCCJU010000341.1:0-2710 GCA_039027715.1 Cyanobacteria bacterium P01_C01_bin.120 | reverse complement strand
TCGCCATGCGGCCACTGGGGTGCCCCATGCGATCGCCGCCGAACTGGATCGGCTCAAAACCGGAGTCGGCGTGTTGAACGCGGGAGACGGCCAGCATGAACATCCGTCGCAAGCACTGCTAGATCTCTTGACCCTCTGCACTGTCCTCAATCCGGAAAAACCCAGCATTGATTTACTCCAAGGCAAGAAGATCACGATTGTGGGCGACATCATTCACTCGCGGGTGGCGCGATCGAACCTGTGGAGTCTTGCCGCCTGTGGAGCGGAAGTTCACCTCGCAGGGCCAGCGACCCTGCTGCCACCAAAATTTGTGGCAGGGTTCGCGCGATCGCCCATTGACCCTCCTGACCTCACCCGTCACGTGGTGCAGCACGACTCCCTCGACGCGGCGCTCGAAAAAGCCGACTTCGTCATGACCCTGCGACTCCAGCGGGAACGCATGGCCCAGCACCTGCTGCCCAGCCTGCGAGAATATCACCGCCAGTTTGGCCTCACCCACCAGCGCCTGCAAATCTGTTCCCCCCAGGTCAAAGTCCTGCATCCCGCCCCGGTTAATCGCGGCGTCGAAATCAGCTCCGCACTGATGGACGACCCGGATCGCAGCCTCATCAGCCAACAGGTGACCAGCGGCGTAGCGACCCGCATGGCCCTGCTATATTTAATCGGTACCCGAGGCCGAGACCCCGCCGAACTCGAAGGATAGACACTCGTGGTTGTGAACTCAACGCTGCCTTTTACGCCCAACCCTAAAACTGTGGCAGGAGACGATTTTGCCATTACCTTCGCCCCCCTCTCGCTGGATGAGGCGTATCGCCTGGCAGATGATTCGCGCAATGGGGCGATCGTGGTGATGAGCGGCATGGTGCGCGACAACACCGATGGCCGCGCCGTCTCCTGTTTGGAATATCAGGCGTATGAGCCGATGGCGCTGGAAGTCTTTAAGCAAATTGCGGCGCAAATCCGTCAGCAGTGGACGGACGTCACTCGCATCGTCATCCAACACCGCACCGGCAAACTCACCATCGGCGAAATCAGCGTGCTCGTTGCGATCGGCTGTCCCCATCGCGGTGAGGCGTTTGAGGCTTGTCGGTATGCGATCGGTACCCTGAAGCACAACGCCCCCATCTGGAAAAAAGAACATTGGGACGACGGCTCCAGCACCTGGGTTAGCATCGGTGCCTGCGAGGAGGAATCACCACAATGACCCCAACTCTTGTCCAGAAACCGGCTGAGCAGCGTGTCCTGTTGCACCACATCTCCTGGCAAACGTTCAAAACCATTCTGCTGGAGTCGGGGCGCGATCGCCGCACGCGCTTTGCCTACTGGCAGGGAACCTTGGAAATCATGAGCCCACTGTATCGTCATGAAAACATCAATCGCTTCATTGATGACCTCATTCGGACGATGACCGATGAGCTGAATCTTGGGATGAGTAAAGGCGGTTCCACCACTTTTACTCGGGAGGATGCGGAAGCGGGCGCGGAACCTGATTCTTGCTACTACATTCAAAGTGAACCCTTGGTGCGGGGCCGAGAAACGATTGACCTCAACGCCGGTGACCCACCCCCAGATCTGGTCATCGAAATCGACATCAGCACCAATTCGCTGGACAAGCGGCGGCTCTACGCGGACCTGGGCGTTAGAGAGTTCTGGCGCTTTACGGGGACAACGCTGCAGTTCTTTGTCTTGCAGCCTAGTGGCGCGTATCAGTCAGTTGACCAGAGTCCCACATTTCCGTGGTTGCCTGCCGATAAGCTGACCGAGCTGTTAGCCGATCGCCTCAGCCAGGGCGAGACTCAAACGCTACGGCAGTTCCGAGACTGGGTGCAACAGCAACTCAGAACGCTGTAGATGGGCGTGTGAATGCTACGGGTGCAAAGGCAATTTCAGTCAGTGATGTCACCGTAGGAATGACAGTCGAAAGCAAGTGGAGACAGCGATTGCCATGACAATATCCACAAAGGCGAAAGTCTGGACCGATGACGAATTCATGGCGTTACCCAACGATGGTCGCCACTATGAGCTGGTGAATGGAGAAGTGTGTGATATGGGCAATGCCGGCATGGAGCATAGGGAAATTGGGGCCGATCTCGCTGGATTGTTGGCTATCTATGTGCGCCAAAACAACTGGGAACAGTTTGCGACTCTAGCACCGCGTTCACGCTGAGGTCCGGCAATAAACGTTCTCCGGCTTTCTCTTTCCCTCTGCCTCGAAAAGCGGGCACCTGACGCCACGATCGCTGGCATACAAACTCACCTCAGTCTGCGAACTGTTGGATTTGCCAGGGGTCTCAACCCATAGTTTTCGGCGGAGTATGGCCACCCGGTTACATAAAGAAGGCTTTCCCAGGCGGGCGATCGCGGGCGTGACTGGCCACCAATCACTCTCGGCTCTCACAGAATACCTGGATATCAGAACGGAAGCAGCGCAGCAAATGTATCTCGATTTTCTGAATACGACCCAAACTTAGCCAGGCGCTAGGCCAGAAGCCTCAAAGACCTCCTGGGCGATGAGCGATAGGTTGGGAAAGGTCATGGAGGTGATGAGATCGCTTCCTCGAAACTGTTGTATAGCAATCCGTATAAAGGTCAGGCCGGTTAAAGTAGATAAAAAGTTTGGATTCCTGCCGATGCCCGCCGCCTACAGTCTCGACCTGCGCCAGAAAGCGATCGCCGCCCTCGAAGCAGGGCACTCCAAAGCCGCTGTCAG
>JBCCJU010000340.1:0-2738 GCA_039027715.1 Cyanobacteria bacterium P01_C01_bin.120 | reverse complement strand
TTTCAACTCATTCATGTTGATAGCGATGAGTATTTGTTGAACCTGACTCGCTACATCCACTTAAACCCAGTCAAAGATGGTTTGGTGAAATGCCCAGAGGACTGGGAATTTTCCAGCTATCACGAATATGTCAATTTACGATCAGGCACGCTGCCCCAATCCCAGTACGTCTTGCCGCACGTTGGCAATGCTGAAGCATATCGTCGATTTGTTGAGGTTGTTCACAGAGACCGGGTGCCTTGAGATCCAGTGACCCGTACGCATCGAGGAATTCAAAGGCATCCGGTCCCTTGGTCACAACACGAAATTGGGCGATCGCGATTCCGGAGTTGGGGATTTTGATTATGCCAGAGCAAGGAGAGGTATTTAGGCTGTTGAGGCGCGAACTCAAAACCAACTAAAGTACACGCCAGCTTTGCACAAGTTATATTTTGAGCAGGCCAAAACGCTGCTTTTATTTCTGGCCTGCTTGAGAAGAAAAAATATCAGAGATCTGACATGACCCTATCCACTTATTAATGTGTTGGCTGATGGATACACTAAGCTAGGGCCAAAGATCTCTCTCAGAGCAGTTTCCATGACTCAGCAACCGCCTTACAAAGGTCTCGGACTGGAGGATGTTCGCAAAGTTTTAGATTCTGGGGCAGTTAAAGCCGGTGTTCCCGGAGCAATCGCGGGATTTGGGATTAGTCGAGCGTTTGAAGGCGAACCGTGGCAGTTTATTGGTCTGTTAGTTGCTGCGACTGTAGTCGGGTTTTTAATCGAGCTGGGAAACCGTTTTGCGCCTAAAGTCGAAAGGGTGATCGATCGCGCCGATCAAGCGTTTGATCGACAAATTGACCTCGCGTTGGTAAACCGCAGTAACTTTCATCAGCAATATCTCGAAGCGCTGAAGGTGCGGTGTGTCGATCTCAACGTTGAGGGATATGGCGGACTGCCTCGGTTGGCATTGGAAGATATTTACGTGTCACTGCGGATGCATCCTGGCGGACGCGGCAACCCCACTCTGCAAAATCGCAATTTGTCGATTTGGGACATCCTGCCGAAAGCGAATCACCCAGATCGGACATTTCTAGCGCGATTGGTGGCGGTAATTGCCGATCCAGGCTATGGCAAAACGACGCTGATGCAGTTTTTGACCTTGAACTTTTCGAATCAAGGCTACGTGGAAAAGGGAGCCAAAGAACTGATTCCCGTGCTGCTGCTGTTTCGCGACTTTCATGGACGCATTCAGTCGGACAATGAGCCGAAACTGCCACAGTTGATTGTGGAGACGGTGCAAAAGATGCCCCGCTGCGAAGATCTTCGTGCCAGAGAACCCTGGTTTCGCGAGAAATTGCAGCAGGGAAAATGTCTGGTCATGTTGGATGGGCTAGACGAGGTGCCCGATGCTCAGCGAGACACCGTGAGCAAGTGGGCCAATTGGCAAATGCAAAACTACCCCAGCTAGTTCATTCTGACGTCTCGTCCCCACGGCTTCAACAGCAGCTTGTTCAAAGGGGTGGAACGCATTGATGTTCTCGATTTCAATGATGACCAGAAGCGAGATTTCATCAAGAAATGGTATCGGTTTATTGCTTGGGAGACCAAGTGGAAATATCACCTACAGGACAGCGAAGGTAAAGAACCTGGAAAGCAGCTCTCAAAGGAACAGGTCAAAGCCCAGAGTCAGGAAGATGCCGACAAGGCCGCTGCAAACTTGCGACAGCAACTGTTTGCGGATCGCAGCCTGATTGATCTTGCCAAAAACCCGTTATTGCTGACGATTATTGCCGTCGCTCACAAATTTAAAGAGCGATTACCGCAACGACGGCTAGATGTGTATCGCGACATCTTTAAGCTGTTGCTGGAAGATCGTCCTTATCAGCGCCAAACTCGACTGACGATTTCAAATGCCGCAGACAACCAAGCGATTTTGCAACCACTGGCACTGGAGCTAACTAAAGCAAATGAGACCAAGTTTAAACCTCGTCAGGGAGCGGCCTGGATTCAGCAACGGCTCACCGAAACTCACGACAACTCAGCGCTAACGCCAGAAAAGTTTTTGCAGGAAATTCAGCAGGTGTCAGGATTGCTAGCTGGGGGTGAAGGCTATCTGTATGAATTTACTCACAAGACGTTTCAGGAATATCTGGCGGCGGTGGAGCTGAGTGAATGAGGTCTTGGCAAATATGGCGTGATGGCTCTTTTTGTCGATGAAAGTTGGAAGGAAGTCGCTTACTTCCACGCGCTGCTCACAGATCCAGTGTCCTTTGTTGAACAAGCACTAGAGACTCCGGAAAATCTCTACGCCTTAGAGCTGGCCCAGCGCCTTGCTGACGATGCCAAATTGATAGACGAAAGCGTGAAACAGCGGCTGTTAGATGCTCGGCAAGCCCACGCTCCAGCCAAACCAGAAATTCTGCTAGAGCAGCACTTCAAACAACTCACACCGCTGAGTGAGCAAACGGCAATTTCCGAACCGATTACTTAGGGAGAATATAAGTTATTCATTGAGTCCCTGTACGAGGGAGCTTTTCATTCCTGGATGGATTTAAGAGATTTCAGAGTTGCAGATTATCCTCTCGATAAATCGCTTGATACCGGCATCACTTGGAAAAACGCGCGGTGGTTTTGTGCATGGTTAACAACACAGATGCAGTTAGTGCCAGATGAGAGCGTCTATGACTATCGGCTACCTACCCCGAAAGAACTAGCCGCCATTGGTGTCGAAAGTCGTGCACCATCGCCTACACCTA
>JBCCJU010000339.1:0-2740 GCA_039027715.1 Cyanobacteria bacterium P01_C01_bin.120 | reverse complement strand
TCGGCCATGTGGGGGGCAAAGGGCGCAATGAGTTTCACCAAGGTGTGAATGCCTTCGGCGTATACCGGAGAATCCTTGCACTTGGCGTCGCTCAACGCATTGCTGAGCTTCATCATTTCTGACACAGCCGTGTTGAATTGGTACTCCCCTTCGATATCTTCACTCACTTCTTTAATGGCGATATGAATGGCTCGGCGGAGTGCTTTTTCAGCTTTAGACAGGTCGCCTGAACTCGTGACGGTATCGGCCTTATCAGGATTTTCGACAAACTCAGTCACTAATCGCCACACCCGATTTAGGAAGCGGTACTGGCCTTCCACGTCGGCGTCATCCCATTCCAAATCCTTCTCAGGCGGGGCTGTGAAGAGGATAAACATCCGCGCGGTATCAGCACCAGATTTGCCCAACACATCTTGCGGGGCGACGCCGTTGTACTTCGACTTTGACATCTTTTCGTAGAAGCCCTCTAGCAGGTCACCCGTGTTGGGATCAACCGGATTGTCGATGTTAGTAATTTGGTCAATGGGAATATACTTGCCCGTTTTGGGATTCTTGTAGGTGATGTTTTGCACCATGCCCTGGGTGAGCAAGCGGCTAAAGGGTTCATCGATATTGATGAGACCGCGATCGCGCAATACCTTGGTGAAAAAGCGCGAGTACAGCAAGTGCAAAATGGCGTGCTCAATGCCGCCCACATATTGATCTACCGGCAACCAATCATTCGCTTTGGCAGCATCAAAGATCGCCCCTTCATTATTGGCATCCGCGTACCGCAAAAAATACCACGACGAATCGATGAAGGTGTCCATCGTGTCGGTTTCTCGCTTGGCCGGTTCGTCACAGGTGGGACAAGGCACATTCACCCAGTGCTCCAACTGCGCCAGTGGCGATGCTCCGCGACCGCTGAATTCCACATCTTGGGGCAGTTCCACCGGCAACTGCTCGTCGGGTACGGGCACCGCACCACAGCTCGGACAGTGAATCACTGGAATCGGCACCCCCCAATACCGCTGCCGGGAAATCAACCAATCCCGCAGGCGGAAGTTGTCTTGTCCTTCCCCTTTGCCCGCCTTTTCGAGCCAGGCAATCGCTTTTTCGACGCTCTGGCCCTCTCCCTTACCGGCAGGGATGCCATCCAACGGGCCAGAACGCACCATGAAGCCTTCACCCGGCCAGGCTTCAGCCATCGTCGCGCCATCCAAAGTTTCGCCTGCGGGCTGGACCACGACTTTCACTTCCAAATCAAACTTGCGAGCAAAGGCAAAGTCCCGCTGATCGTGGGCTGGAACGGCCATAATCGCCCCGGTGCCGTAGCCCATGAGCACATAGTCCGCAATCCAGATGGGAATGCGTTCGTCATTCACCGGATTGAGGGCGTAGCTGCCGGTCCAGACGCCAGTTTTCTCTTTGCCTTCGTCGGTGCGATCGATGTCGCTTTTGGCAGCGGCGGCGGTTTGGTAAGCGGCGATCGCATCGTTTTGCGCTGCCGTGGTCAATTTTTCGACTAAGGGATGCTCCGGCGACAGCACCATAAACGTTGCCCCCCACAGGGTGTCGGGCCGCGTAGTGAAGACCTCTAAGGCATCGCCCTGCTCAGTGGTGAACACAACCTTCGCGCCAGTGGATTTGCCAATCCAGTTTTCTTGCATGAGGCGCACGCGCTCGGGCCAGCCAGGTAGTTGGTCCAAATCTTGTAAGAGTTCGTCGGCGTAGGCAGTAATTTTCAAAAACCACTGCTTGAGCAGCTTGCGCTCAACCTGGGCTCCCGATCGCCAAGACCGGCCTTCACTATCGACCTGCTCGTTCGCCAAGACCGTCTGGTCAATGGGGTCCCAATTTACCGCCGCTTCTTTTTGATAGGCCAGGCCTGCCTGCAAAAATTGAATAAAGCTCCACTGCGTCCATTTGTAATAGTCGGGAGCACAGGTGGCGACTTCGCGGTCCCAATCGTAGGAGAGCCCCAACTGTCGCAGTTGCTCCCGCATTTGGTCGATATTTTGAAATGTCCATTTCGCGGGATGGATACCGCGATCGATCGCCGCGTTCTCAGCGGGCAAACCAAAGGCATCCCAACCCATGGGGTGCAACACGCGATAACCCTGCATGCGCCGCACCCGCGCAATCACATCGGTGATCGTATAGTTGCGCACGTGCCCCATGTGCAGATTGCCAGAAGGATACGGAAACATGGACAGCGCATAAAACTTGGGCTTACTGGGGTCTTCCTCAGTCTTATCCAGCCCTTGCTCAGCCCAAATCTGCTGCCACTTTTCCTCGATCGCTGCGGGACTGTACTTATCCGCCACGTCCGAAACTCCTTCATTGCTAGTCGCTTAACTAAACAATTCTAAGGGGTGGGCTCGGAATTCGGCGGTCGGAATTTGGAATGCGGAATAGAAGTAGTGAATTCGTCAGACGATCGCTTTACATGTTCGCCGAGTCTTGACGCGGACGCGAATTAGGTAGCCAGTGAAAGCAGACAATGTAGAACAGTGCCCAGTTAAAGTATCCACATCACGAACCCATACACCGGATTAGCATCTACCTTGAGAGTAAAAACTACCGGAAATGCTGGCGCGTCATCGGGTTGAGCGACCAATAATCTTCCTACAAATGTGTTGGCAGTGACTTCACCGATTAGCAGTGCTATCTCTGCCACTCAGCTACTCACCGACTCCACCCACCTCACCGACCCACCAACTCCACAAACCCTGCCACCCGATCACCCAGCCACGCTCTC
>JBCCJU010000338.1:0-2759 GCA_039027715.1 Cyanobacteria bacterium P01_C01_bin.120 | reverse complement strand
CATCGCTGCAATTTCTGTTGCCTTTCGAGGATCTGCGGTGTGGTAGCGTTTGACGTGGATAGATAGGGCTGGGAGTGGCGTGGGCCGATGACCGTTTCGCGAACAATTTGTTTGGGGTTTTTAACCCTAATTGCGGTGGGTACTGTGCTGCTGATGCTGCCGTTTTCTACTGTTGAGGCAGGCTGGAACCAGCCCCTGGTGGCCCTATTTACCGCAACGTCCGCCGTGTGCGTAACGGGCCTGATTGTAGTGGATACGGGCAGCTATTTTTCGGGATTTGGGGAGCTGGTAATTCTGCTGCTGATTCAGCTGGGGGGGCTGGGCTATATGACCGCCACCACCTTTCTGCTGCTGGTGCTGGGACGGCGGCTCAGCCTGCGCGATCGCCTTGCCATTCAGCAGTCTATGGATAAGGCCGAACTCTCCAGCGCCAGAGGATTAGTCGTCTCAATTATTGTGACTACTCTGGTGTTTGAGCTAACGGGCATCATCTTAATGTTGCCCCAGTTTGCCGAGGACTTTGGCTCGCTATACAGCTTTTGGCTGGCGGTATTTCACAGCGTCAGCGCCTTTAATAATGCCGGATTTAGCCTGTTTGCCGACAGTATGGTGAGCTATGTGCGATCGCCCTTGATGATTGGGGCGGTATCGGGTCTGGTGATTTTTGGCGGTATTGGCTACCAGGTGATTATGGATGGGTTTCACTGGCTGCGCGATCGTCTCCGGGGACGCCGGGGGCGCTCCCTATTTTCTCTGCATTTCAAAATCGTCGTTGCCATGACGGTGGCGCTGTTGATTGTAGGAACCTTGGCGATTTTTGCCACTGAGTTTGATAACCCCAATACCTTGGGCAACTTGAGCCTTAGCAATAAGGTCCTTGCCGCCTGGTTTCAGTCGGTGATTACCCGCACCGCCGGGTTTAACAGCATTGATATCGGCGCCATGGAAAATGTCACCCTGTTTATCGCGATCGCACTGATGGCGATTGGGGCCAGTCCGGGCAGCACGGGAGGCGGCATGAAAACCACCACCATTAGCATTTTGCTAGTGTGTACCCGCGCCGTGCTGCGGGGCAAAGAAGAAGTGCTAATTTTTCAGCGGGAAATTCCCACGGCGCGGGTGCTTAAAGCGGTGGGTGTGGTGATGGGATCTGGCGCCATGATTGTGACCGTGACAACGCTGATTTCCCTAACGGACTCGGAATTTAGCTTTTTGACGATTTTGTTTGAAGTGGTGTCGGCTTTTGCCACGGTGGGCCTATCGACGGGCATTACGGCAGATCTCTCCGACCTGGGCAAGCTGCTGATTATTGCCACTATGTATGTAGGCCGCGTAGGAGTGCTGCTATTTATGTCGGCAATTTTGGGCGACCCCAACCCCAGTGCCCTGCACTACCCCGAAGAAGATTTGCTGGTGGGCTAGCTGTTATTGCCTCAACTGAGACAAGACCGGGGTCGCAGACTGCACAGGTGCGATTGATCGCTTGGTAAAATGCAGCGGATCAATTCTTCTATTAAAAATACTAGCGCTATAAGATATCCGATTTTATTAAAGACTTGCCAGTGTTCAAAAAACTCTTCATTGCTCTAGCGTGTAACAGCCTTCCCGCTGCTGACGACCAGTAGTATACTCAGACTGATTACGGGCGCATATTGACGCTTCATCGACGGGGCTTGGTTTGGCAATCAAGTCTTGCCATATTAGGCTGCTTTAGTTTGTCCGTTCTTGTCCAAAATGCTGTCAATCTTGCAAAGATAATTTCAGATGAGTGCTACATACAGGAAAGAAGTAGACGGATTAAGGGCGATAGCTGTATTGTCCGTAATAGTTAATCATATTGACAAGACGCTCATGCCCAATGGCTACTTAGGCGTTGATATTTTTTATGTTATATCTGGATTTTTTATTACCCAATCCCTCATTTCAAAGCAGCGTAACTCCTTCAAAAGTTATCTCATTGAATTTTATAATAGACGAATAAAGCGGTTATTTCCAGCTTTATTTATTTGTATTGCAGTTACCTGTTTATTCATATTTTTGGTCACTTCTCCTGGATCTTCTCTTTCTGGCTCATCGATACTTACGGGAATTTCTGCCCTTTTTGGCCTCTCAAACTTATATCTTTTGATAGAGGCTAAAGATTATTTTGGCTCTTCAGCAGAACTAAATCCTTTTACTCATACATGGTCTTTAAGTGTTGAGTGGCAGTTCTATGCTTTGTTTCCATTTTTCTTCTGGTTTAGTGGTGCATCATCAAAAACCAGACAGGGATTTAGGAACTTCTTTCTAATAATTGGCTCGGTTGCGATCGCTTCGCTACTAGCGTATATATCATTAAGCGACATGAATCCAATCGCCGCGTTCTACCTAATGCCAACTCGCTTCTGGGAGATTGCTCTGGGTGCGATTGCATGCATGACACTTATAAAATCACAATCAACAGCATATGGTATAAATCGTCTTCCGCAATATGTCTCTTTGGCTGCACTGCTGGCTCTTATTTGTGTGCTTTTATTGCCACAAAAATCCTCTCAAATGTTCACCACGATTGTCGTTGTTATACTGACGACAATCCTTGTTTTTGGCATCCGCCCGTTATCTTTATCTTATAGAATTCTAACAATAAAACCTCTGCCATTCTTAGGTGTTATCTCTTACTCGCTTTACCTATGGCATTGGAGTGGACTTGCAATTAGCCGCTTGACAGTTGGCGTGAATATCATAACCATTCCATTTCAACTGACAGCAATATTCCTGTT
>JBCCJU010000337.1:0-2772 GCA_039027715.1 Cyanobacteria bacterium P01_C01_bin.120 | reverse complement strand
GTCGAGGCGATCGACAATCTGGAAGGCATGACCCTCGGGCCGCCATTGCCCGACGGCAGTGCCACCCTTTGGCTAATTAGCGACGACAACTTTTCTGACGACCAAACGACCCAGGTGTGGCTGTTTCGCTTGGCGATCGCCCCATCAACTCAGAGGTAAATCCCCATAGCTCGGTCAAGATGGTTTCTTGGCTGTCAGGGCCCACAATCCGGCGATGGACAGTATGGTGCCACCCGCCAAATTAAATCGACGTTGGATCCGAGGCGAATTCAGCACGCGCCGAGCGGCTCCCGCAAACAGAGCATAGGTCGTGGCATTTAGCATCGATAGGGCCAGGAAGGTGAGGGCCAGAATCCACAGCTGATGAGTCGGCTCTGCATTCACATCCACAAACTGCGGCAAAAACGCCACAAAAAAGACCACGCCTTTAGGGTTCAGGGCGGTCACTAGATAAGTATTGACAAAAAGCTTCCAGCGCCGTTCTGTATTGTCAATCAGGAGCTGATGTGACTGGCGAGCAGCGCCTTTCCGCAACAGTTTGATGCCCAGATAAAGCAGATACAGACCACCCACCCACTTAACCAAGCCAAACCAAAAGACAGAGGCTGAGAGCACTGCCCCCAGCCCCGCTAAAGAGAGAAACAGCGCCGTGGAATCACCCAACGTCACCGCAATAATCAAAGGTAGATTGGCTCGACGACCGTGGGCCAGTGAATAGCTAATAACGGTCAGAATGGTTGGTCCCGGAATAATCAGCAAGAGGATAGACGCGGTGACAAAAGCTAGCCAGAGTTCAATAGACATGGATGTGCTGTACCACAGGACTTTCTTTCAAGATTTCATCCTATTGGGGACCCCTTCAATGCAGATGGCAATGACATAATTCTTCAGGCGGAAACGTCTTACACGTCTTAACTGATGAGCCGTTCAGTTCTCTGGACTCTGAGTCACAGCAGCGATGCCGCCAATACCGAATACCCTCTTCACCACCCACGTTGCTAACGGGGCATGGGCAAGCGATCGCAAATGTCATGGCCGTCTCCAGAAATCAATCTAAAGAAAGATTTGCTGGTGGCATTAGTCGGCAGAGCGATCGCTCTGATATCAGCCTATCGATGGAGAAACAGGGGTAGGCTGCTCCTGTTTACTGAATTAGCCGCCAACTGCCGCTTTATTCATCACGATACTTTTTCAGGAAAGTATGTTTAGGGGACATAAAGCTGATAAATTTAGCTGGTATCGAAGTTTTGATTGATTAATATGAGAGTTTTAGTCATCGGCGGCGACGGATATTGCGGTTGGGCAACAGCGCTTCATCTGTCCAATCGGGGCCACGAGGTAGGCATTTTTGACAGCCTGGTGCGGCGCCATTGGGACGCTCAGCTGTGTGTGGACACCCTCACTCCCATTGCCCCCATCCCAGCCCGACTGCAGCGCTGGAAAGATTTAACGGGCAAAGATATTGACCTCTTCGTGGGGGATTTGAACGACTATCCCTACCTCGAAAAGGCGCTGCTGCAGTTTCAGCCCGATGCCGTCGTCCACTTTGGCGAACAGCGCTCCGCGCCCTTCTCAATGATTGATCGCGAGCACGCCGTTTTGACGCAGGCCAACAACGTCATTGGCAACCTCAATCTGCTGTATGCGCTGCGCGACCACTTCCCCGACTGCCATTTGGTGAAGCTGGGCACGATGGGCGAATACGGCACTCCCAACATTGATATTGAGGAAGGCTACATCACCATCGAACATAACGGTCGCAAAGATACTCTGCCCTACCCGAAGCAGCCAGGCTCGTTCTATCACCTGTCGAAGGTGCATGACTCTCATAATATTCACTTTGCCTGCAAGATTTGGGGGCTGCGGGCCACTGACCTGAACCAAGGCGTGGTCTATGGCGTCCTAACCGAAGAGACCGGCATGGATGAACTGCTGATTAACCGTCTGGATTACGACGGCGTCTTCGGCACGGCCCTGAACCGCTTCTGTATTCAAGCCGCAGTGGGACATCCCCTCACCGTCTATGGCAAGGGCAAGCAAACGCGGGCCTTCCTCGATATTCGCGATACGGTGCGCTGTGTTGAGATTGCGGTGAGCAATCCTGCCAATGCCGGTGAGTTTCGCGTCTTTAACCAGTTCACTGAGATGTTCAGCGTTAACGACCTGGCCCAGCAGGTGCAAAAAGCCGGCAGCACCTTGGGCGTTAAGGTTGAAGTCCAGAATCTGGAGAATCCTCGCGTTGAGGCCGAAGAACACTATTTCAACGCCAAAAATACCAGCCTGCTAGAGCTGGGTCTACAGCCCCACTATCTGTCTGATTCGCTGCTTGATTCCTTGCTGAACTTTGCCACGAAGTATAAAGGTCGCGTTGACCAAAGCCAGATTCTTCCCAAGGTGAAGTGGCGTCGCTAAGCGATCGCTGATTTATCCGACTGAATGGCCGCCAAGGAGGTTAGATTTCCCCATAGTTTACGAAGCTAGGCTTCTGGAAACGCGGGCATCTAGTCTCCTTTTTTGAAGTGTTTGATTTCTCTCAGATTCCTGACGTTGAGTTACGAGACCATGCGTATTGCCCTGTTTACTGAAACCTTTCTGCCTAAAGTTGACGGCATCGTTACTCGTCTTAAGCACACGGTCGAACATTTGCAGCGGCTGGGAGATGAGGTGATGGTCTTCTGCCCTGAAGGCGGCCTGACGAGCTATAAAGGGGCGCAGATCTACGGGGTTTCGGGCATGGCTTTTCCTCTCTATCCTGAGCTGAAGCTGGCGCTG
>JBCCJU010000336.1:0-2929 GCA_039027715.1 Cyanobacteria bacterium P01_C01_bin.120 | reverse complement strand
GGCTTTTTGCCTCTGACCTTAAAGCCGAAGCCAATATTTTGCTCAACAGTTAGCCAAGGGTAGAGCGTATTTTCCTGAAAGACCATGCCAATTTTGGGCGTAATGCCCTTCAGCGGTACCCCATGAAAGAGCACCTGCCCTGCACTAGGGGTGATGAACCCGCCCAGTAACTTTAACAGGGTCGATTTCCCACCGCCTGACTGTCCCAAAATAGTCACAAAGTCACCCTGGGCCACATCTAAATCGACGTCAGCTAGGATCGTTGATACCTGTTTGCCCTCTAAAAACTGTTTAGTTAAGTGCTGGCAAGATAGAAGCGGTGTCGTTGAAAAATGCGGCGCGGTGTGACTCTGTGCTTCCATCCCTTAGACCTGCCACCAGAAACACTTTCTTTGAATCAGCAGCAGCAGGCGATCAACCGCAAACCCCGTAATGCCGATAATACAAATTCCTAGCAAAATCAAATTGCTGTTGAAGAGATTGCGCCCGGTCATCACTACGGTGCCTAACCCGTCTCTTAAACCGGTCATCTCGGCGGCCAGTACCGCCATCCAAGCAGCAATAAAATTCAGCCTCAGCAAGGTGAAAACGCCTGGCAGCACGGCTGGCACAATCACCCAGCGCCAGCGGTTGAAGCTGCCGCCGCCAAGATTTTCCGCCGTCATCAACAGGTTCTCGGGAATGCGCTTGATTTCAGCCACCGTGGCAATGGTGAGGGTAAAGAACACCCCCATAAAGACGATAAACACGGCGGTGAGATTGCTCACACCGAAAACGACTAGCGCCAGGGGCACCCACGCGATGGGCGCGATGGGGGCAATCAACCCGAGAATCGGCAAAATAAACAGCTCAGACCATTTGGAAAGACTGATTAACAGCCCACAAATAATTGACCCGACAAAGGCGATCGCCATGCCCAGGGAAACCCTGACTAAGGTCACGACTACCGACTGATAAATTGAAGCCGACTGCGATCCTAAGCCGATTTTGAAATCGCTTTCCAACAGGACGGGCAGGAATTGAGAGGGGGGCGGCAGCACTTGAGTTACGGAATTCTCGGGATTGCGGCCAAAAATTTCCCAGACAACGATCAGAACGGTACAAGACAAAAGTCCGCAGGCAACCGAAAGCAGCGATCGCTGCCAAACCATTGGACCTGAAAGACCGTTGTCCATGCTATTGCTCTAACCCTTTAACGATAGTGATATCAAAAATATCTTCAGCGGGGACGTCTGATTCAATGTATTCCAGCTCCACCATTTTGTCGACCACCGTCTGCACCGTCTCTAAATCCGGGGTAAAGGTGATGGGTGCCGGCTGCGTCTCAAATGCCGTTAACAGCACTTCATTTTCGACGCGAAAATAGTTGCCATCTTCTAACAAGGCAATCGCCTCGGCTGGCTCCGTATTGATAATCTCAGCGGCGCACTGCATCCCGGTGATGTAAGCTTCTACCACTTCCGGGCGATCGCTCAGGGTTTTATCTAAAACGCTAACGACGGTGTTAGGAGTAGTTGGAGACCACACGTCAGCATTGTCGGTTAAAACAGTCGCTTCTCCACTGGTGACAAACTGCGTGGTGTAGGGCTTGATATGGCTGAGAATATCCACCTCACCGACCCGAAACGCATCGACCATGGCCAACAAATCGTCAAAATAGACCATCTCAAAGGCATCAGGGGAAACGCCTGCCGCTTCAAAGGCATCCACCAGAATCAGCTCCAGTGTATCGCCCCGCAAAGTCGCGATTTTTAACTGGGTATCGGGATTTTCAGTGGCAAAAGTGGCCAAATCGGCAATCGACTCAACTCCGTACTCATTATTGATAATGACCTGCATCACGCCCCATCCACCGGCAGCGGCGATCGTCTTGATGGGAACACCGCTGTTAGCCGCGAAAAAGGGCAGGGTGAAGGGATTGGTGCTGAAGTCAATTTGCCCGCCCGCTAGGGCCGCATTATTATCGCCTGGATTGGTAAACGCCACAGTTTCGACTGCCAAGCCGCTTTCCTCAAAACATCCAGATTCCACCCCCACAAACAGAGGGGCCATGTCCAACGCCACCAGATGTCCTGCCTTGACAGAAATTAGGTCATCAGGAGCTTCAGTTGAGGCCGCCTCGGGTTCAGTTTCGGATGGCGTTTCTGCCGTCTCTGAAGCCGTACAGGAGGCCAGCAAAAGCCCGCCAACACATAGAGCAAACGTCCGCCTTCTGAAGGTAGAAATAAATCTCATGGCTTTAGCCTTAACGTCGAACACTCAGCTTAATCTAGCACGGGAAATGTCGGGAACTTATGGCCTGAGCGTAGATGACCTAATCAGGATTTTTTGTAATTGAGGGCACAGTTTCAGGGAAAAAGACGCCGACAAGCTTACTGAATCGGCAGCTCGACAACAGATCATTGCGAATAACTTAAGATAACGATTGGGCTACCGCTTCTCTCGGCTGCCGCTCCGCATAAAGTTAGGTATATCTGCTGAGGCTGGCGCCTTTGGTCGAGGGGAAATTATTCAACTTCCTGGAGTCAGAATTTTCGCAACGCTGGTTGTGATTGAGAGTCTTGTGGTGACGGCTTTTGAGCGCTATTGCTCATCGCCAATGAACTCATTAAGCTTGAGCCGATGGTTTGGATGTTGCCTCGTAGAGAGCTGCAGACTGAGCTACCCAGCCCAACACGCCCCCCTCAGACCGTAGAATATGCACCGTTGCTTCATGATCTTTCGCATCAAAAGCCGCGCAGCAGTCCTCCAGAAGGAGACAGTAATAGCCTAAATCGCTGCCGTGGCGATACGTTGCCAACACGCAGCATTCTGTGGTTACTCCAGCAATTAATAAATGAGTCACGTTAGCGGCTTGCAGTCTCTGATCCAGGGAAGTGTTGACAAAACAGGAGTGCGCCGGTTTGTCTAGCTGCCATTCCTGCGGCAG
>JBCCJU010000335.1:0-2991 GCA_039027715.1 Cyanobacteria bacterium P01_C01_bin.120 | reverse complement strand
GACCTCGACCAAACCCATTTCATCGATGATGCCAGCCACAATTCCGAGGTGGTCGAGATTCTCTACCTGTATACTCAAGTTTGAAAATATTAACGCTTCATAAATACCCTACAGCTCTATCCCTACCTGCGAAATGTAGGACTAAACATTGTGCGATCGCACTCCATCCATCCGTTTTGTTTCTATTGGGCATCTGCCAGATTGATGAGGAGCAAAGCGGCTGCCTGGTTTACACCAGTCGGCCCTGGTCATTCCAGTTGCCAAACAGCTTGCCCGCTGCAGTTTTTTTTCAAAAAGTTGCCTAAGCGGCAATCGAACTCATCACGGTTTCGCCGCATTTCTTCGATGTAGCTAATCCGCACGCGAATGTACAAATCCGGGAACTGACAAAACTGTGACCACGCCTCTGGAGTGGCTTTGATAGCTGCTTGGATGTCGTCTGCCACCGTAAACGGAGCGGTCAGATCGGGGAGGATGGCTTGGCCTGCCGGGGTCATTAAACCTTGGTCAATCAGCCACCGGGCTCTGGCTTTATTGATTTCAGTCCAGTGACTGCGAGGGCGGCGTGGCGTAAATCGTTGAGCCCGCTCGACGTCAGAAGCACGTTTTTGAATGCCGTCAATCCACCCAAAGCAAATCGCTTCGTAAACCGAGTCGAGATATGAAACTGTAGGGTGATCGGCGCGATCGTCAAAGATCAGCCAAATTTCGTTGGCTGTATCGTGGTTTTCTGCCAGCCAAGATCGCCAGGCTGCTTTGTCCGTCGGGCGGTAGGTTGTGGAAATCTGCATGTTCTGCCTATCTAGTGCATTTCCTGCAGTGAAGACCGCTGCTTTGTCTCTTTACTGCAGATTCAGTTCAGATAAGGCAGCGATCGCATTACCGAATGTCATGCCTCCCTCGCTAATGCAATCCACTTTTCATAACAGCTGACGGATGGAGATCTCCGTCAAGCCAGAGCAATTTCTAGTAATTAGAAACACTTTCAAGATCTGGCAACGTCAGTCCCAACCCTGCCAAAATCAAAACTATATCTCTGTCTGATCCCATGAGGAATACTGAGACTCCTTTAAGATAAGCTGTGACCAAAGAAGAAAAACAAACAAAGGAATTGCCATAAAGGACTCCAGCAAAATGAGCATATTCATTTTTAGAGATAGTTCCCAAATAGGTGAAATTAGATAATGGCTTAATGTCAGCTGACTAAGGAGTACATAGCTATAAAGTCCAAAGTATGCGATTCGATACTTCTTTTGCACATAAAACCAGAATCCAGCCATTCCTAAAGGTGTCATCACGAACCAAATTGAATCAGTTAGGAATGGAGAAAACCAAGCAGGTTCTGGATAAGCGTCAAAATAGAGGAGATTGTCTGCGTAGTGCAAAATAGAAGCGCAAATATTTAATAGCAGTAAAGTTAAGGGCCAGACCGAATTTCGATTTTTGAAAATTTCCTTTGAAGTCATTGTGGTGTCTCCCTAATGAGATTCCAGACGATGCTCCTTCCTGTTCAACACATATCCTATCGCGGTCAAGAAGAGACAAACAAAGTCTCTAAACAACCATTAATGTTGGTAGTTGTTTGAAAGCTTGACGCTGAATGAGCGATCGCCGCATTCTATCGTTCAAAGTTTTTGACCGTGCACTCGATGCTTTTTTGCCGTCCGTGCGCACTCCTCAGAACCAATAAACTCTGCTCTCAGTCTCAGGAATAATCGCAGACTGGCACCCCAAAGCTATTAATATCGACCCATAGAGCAACTCGAAGGTTTATGAACGTTCAAAAGATTGCCGCGTTTTCAGATGGGGATACGGGTGGTAACCCCGCCGGGGTATTGATCGCATCTCAGCATCCGAGTGAAGCCGAGATGCGCCAGATTGCCGCTGACGTGGGTTTTTCAGAAACAGCTTTTGCAGCCCCCCTGCAAGACGCCTTTCGCGTGCGTTACTTTGCTCCCGAGTCAGAAGTCCCTTTTTGTGGCCACGCGACGATCGCTCTGGGCGCTGCCCTGGCCCTGCGCGAAGGCGATGGCACCTTTAAGCTCGTGCTCAATGAAGTCGAAATCACCGTCGAAGGTCGTCAACAGGCGGGGCAAATTTCGGCGGCGTTGCAGTCTCCCCCGACCCACAGTGAAGCCGCACCGCCACAGTTGGTGGCGGATGTACTCGCTTTGTTTGGCTACACTCAAGCTGATCTTGACCCCAGTTTGCCACCCGCCCATGCCAACGGCGGCGCTAACCATTTGATCATCGGGCTCAAAACCCGAGAGGCATTGGCGGCTATGCAGTACGACTTGGCTGCTGGTCGCGACCTGATGAATCGCGAGAACCTGGTGACCATCATGTTTGCCTATGCCGAAACGCCGCAGCGGTTTCACACGCGCAACCCCTTTGCTCCGGGTGGCGTCTACGAAGATCCGGCAACGGGTGCAGCCACCGCAGCGTTTGGCGGCTACCTGCGCGCCCCATGGTGGCGTGATTGACATCGTGCAGGGCGAAGATATGGGCATGCGATCGCTGCTCAAAGCGGAGATTTCCCCCGTCCCCAATAGTTCCATCCGCATTTCTGGCACGGCTCGCATTATGGATATGTAACGATGTGGAGTTGCCCAACCACTTCAGTTTTTGGCTTCCCTTGGCTTCCCTGCTCCCCAGCGCTAGAGCACGGTAGGCAAATTAATGCCGGATGGTACTAACGGCGATCGCCGAGCAATCATCTCGTTGGCTGATACTGCAGGCCAACGATTCATAGCTGAGCACACAAGTTTAGGGTCAAAAATGTGATTTTATTGACTCTAATGAAATGGTCAGAGCCCGCCCTCGCAAATCGCGATGGGATGGGCTGACCCGAGTGTTCTCTGGAGGAGTTTTGATGCAGTTTTTACTGCGACTATCTGGCTGGATTGATCGCATTAGCCGCTGGATTGGCTGGTTTACCATTGGCCTGACCCTCATCATGACGGCAGTGGGCGCTTACAACGCGATCACCCG
>JBCCJU010000334.1:0-3014 GCA_039027715.1 Cyanobacteria bacterium P01_C01_bin.120 | reverse complement strand
CGGCACACTGGGAATTTGGTCCAGCCCAAACAGCGTTTGCGCATTGTCTTTGCCGTGCCGACTTTGCATCTGCCGTTGGTGCTCCAAGAAGGATTCGCACTGCATAAAGAACACTGAAAAGGCGGCTAAAATGGCATCGCCTAAACAGTAACGGGGGCCATTGCTCGCTTGCCGAGGATCCGGGATGCGCTCAAGGCTTTGCTGCAGGTAGCCGAGTAATACGCCAAAACTCAAGACTAATGGCTTCATCATCCTGTCCTCAGGCAGAATTCTTCAGCTCATCCTAATTCAATCCGCTGTCAAATTTTGAATTTGGAATTGCTGGTTGTCGAGCCGATGCAGGCTGCTATCATCCTCTCCGAGGGTGGTGTGACCATCTTGAGTGCCTTGCCGCACTAGGTAAAAGGTTCTACCTTGCTGCCAATCGATAAGGCGATCGCCGTGCTTAACGTTCATGCTGATCACCTCCGGCTTGATTCGGCCCATCACCGAAACTCTATGAGCTAACGACTGGAGCAACGGCAAAATGGAATGGGTCGAGCAGCGTTCATACTTCATGCTGCTTCATATTGCTCCCTAAAACAGAGGTGAATGATGCTTTTTTCCCGACTCTGCCTACAATGACAGCTGTATCGTTTATCTGGCATCCATCGTGGCGACTCCAATCTCTTATCTACAAACCTTATCGTCTACAGAAGCAGGTGCTTTTATCACCTCTTTGCAGAAAGTCCAGGCGCACCTGCAGCAGGAACTCGCGTGGATGAACCATCAGGTGCAGCAGAAAACGATGCAGTTACAAGGGATTGAAACTCTGTTAACTGAAGCAACGACGTCGGAGCCGACAGCACCAGCCGCCGCCGAAACCGTCGCGCCAACTCAGGCTCAGCCTTCAGGGAAAACTGATGTTGAAGCGGCTGCTGCTGCTAGCGAGGGGGTTTCGGCAAAAGAGGTCGCTTCCTCTCCGGCTCAGGTCGCCGCTCCACCAGCAACTGCCCAAGGCAAGAAAACAGCCGCTAAGCCATCTGCTAAGGTCAAATCACCGAAGTCGTCATCCGCCAAAGCAACGACGAAAAAATCACCCAGCGCTAAGACTCCGTCTTCTTCAAAAGCTGGTAAAACTCAGGCTGAGCCAAAGTCACGAGCCCTACTCCGCCCAGAATTTGCTGACACCTCCCTCACCGATGGGGTGACGCAGGTACTCACCCAGGCGGGAGAACCTCTACATCTGGATCAGCTAGTCAGCGAGCTGTATGAAGATGTCTCAGGGGAGGACTTGAAGCGGATTAAGAAAGCTTTGGCCAATGTCCTCTCTAAGGGGAAGAAAACGGGTAGATGGCGAAATGTGGGCAATGGGGTGTACCAAATTAAGGCATAACCCAGTTGAGTCCCTTGTCGCGCCGCATAAAAGGTTTTACCTTGCTGCCAATCGATGAGGCGATCGCCGCGCTCAAATCTCATGCTTATCCCCTCTACCTCATCAGGTTCATCCTCAAACTGCTTCTCCCCGTCAGTGTTGATAGCGGCGAGTAGACTTTCTTCTTAAAAACGTCTTCACCCCGCAAGTTAGGCCGATGGGTCGGGATCCAGCGCCGAGAGTTTTGCCTCTGTCGCTACGTGCACCAATGAGAGAAAGTATCGAATCCAATGCCATTAGTGTGCTCAGGATAGACATTTTAGTAAGGCTTGGCTTCGGTGAAGCTGGGCTGCTCAGCCACTCATCAAGCCAGGGGAGTTTTGCGATATTTCTAGCTATTTCAATAACTTGTGCAAGCGGCAGAACGATGCCCCCTTACCTCCAGATGCCCAGAAGATTCTAAAGACCTCACAACAAGTTGCCGCGACTACCCCTGACCTCTGGCGAAATGGAACGGCGATCGCTGCTCCAGACCTCACACCCTATCCAGGCCATCTCGCTTGCCCTATGTAAAGGTGTCTGTGAGGATGCCGCGCCGATCTTAGCGATCGAACTCGTTTCCATTCACTTTTAGCCGACGACCAAATAGCCTACCTGATCGTCAGCAGCTTCTCCACAAGAGCAACGGCTTGCTCTGCCGACTGAAATTGTTCAATCTCGGCCCGCAATCGCTCAGCATTCCGCTGAAACGACTCGTCACCTAAGAGCCGTTTCACCGCTTGCCGAATTTTTTTGGGTTGGGGCGTTTTTGTTTTCAAATCAACTCCAACGCCGCACCACTCCACCCGAGCACAGACTTCCGGCTTGTCCTCTGACTTCCCGGCTACAACCAGAGGAATTCCTTGAGCCAAAGCCATTTGGACACCGTTATAACCACCATTTGTCACCATCACATCGACGTGGGGTAGCAAATAGTGATACGGGATAAATGGCTCAACTCTGGCATTTGTTGGCATAGCAAAGTCCTTGAGCGCTTCTGAGGAGCTACCTCCAGTTGTGGCAATCACCAGCACGTCTTCTCGTTCTAGGGCCTGCATCGTGGGTATGAGTAAGTCCTGTGGAACGGTGGCGACTGTTCCCTGAGTCACATGGACAATGGGTTTCCCTTGCTGCAAATCTTCCCACCACAAGGGGGGCGTAAACTCTTTTACGGTTTGGGAAAGCAGCGGGCCAATAAAGTGGACCTGGGGCGGTAAATCATCGCGGGGATATTCAAAAGCAGGCACTGTACCCGCTAAGTAAAGATCGGGGGAAAGCAGATCAAACACGCCTGTTGGCGTAGGCGATAGCGAGAACTCAGCCCTCGCCTGATTGATACAGGTGCTAACGTCTCGAAACACGAAGTTCTGGAGCAAGCTATGGAGCGACCGGTTTCTGAGCTTCCCGATTAAGGAAGCACTGGGCTTGAGACCGAGACCAAAGGGAGCGGTGTTGGCGCTTGGTAACGTCAGTACAGAAATGCCGAGTTGCGCCCACGGAATATAGCAATCCGTATAAAGGTCAGGCCGGTTAAAGTAGATAAAAAGTTTGGATTCCTGCCGATGCCCGCCGCCTACAGTCTCGACCTGCGCCAGAAAGCGATCGCCGCCCTCGAAGCAGG
>JBCCJU010000333.1:0-3016 GCA_039027715.1 Cyanobacteria bacterium P01_C01_bin.120 | reverse complement strand
GAAGAAACCGAAGCGGGTTTACAGGTCATATTAGAAACAACTGACAGTGAGCTAGCCACGCCAACGACGACAGTGTCAGGCAATGCCCTGATTGCAGAAATTTCCAATGCAGTATTGTTGCTATCGGAAGGAGATGAGTTTCAGCAGTTTGAACCGACTGAGGAGATTTCCCTGGTGCAGGTATCGGAATTACCAGATGACCGGGTGCAGGTGGTGATCACGGGGGCAGATGCCGCCCCAACCGCAGCGGTCAGTACAACCGCAGCCGGATTGACCCTGAGTGTAACACCAGGAATTGCCCAGGTGGGCCAATCGGATGAGACTCTGAGACTTGTGGTGACGGGCGAGGAGGGGAGTCGCTACGTTGAACCAACTGCCGCTACTGGAACCCGAACCGATACGCCGCTGCGGGATATTCCCCAATCAATTCAGGTGATCCCGAGGGAGGTGATTGAAGACCAGCAGGTGATTCGGTTGGGCGACGCCCTGCGAAATGTCAGTGGTGTGGTGAGAGGCACACAAGCTTTCAATGGTGAACGATTCATTATCCGTGGTTTTGATAACGCCGCCATTCTGCGAGACGGATTTAGACAGGATGTGTTTAGTTCGAACCTCACATTCCCAGAACTCTCTAATCTTGAAACCGTAGAAGTGCTAAAAGGTCCTGCCTCAATTCTTTTTGGCAGTCTGGAGCCCGGAGGAGTGATTAACTTAGTCAGCAAACAACCCCTGAGTGAACCGTTTTACAATCTAGAACTTCAAGGCGGCAACCGCGAGTTTATTTCGCCGAGTATTGATCTTTCAGGTCCACTGACCGCCGATGGTCGTTTGCTCTATCGGCTAAATGCCCTCTATCGAAATGAGGAGAGTTTTCAAGATTTTGACACGGACATTGAGCGATTTTTTGTAGCACCAACGCTGAGCTGGCAAATTAGCGATTCCCAAGGGGATAGCTCCGCTTCACGCACCGATCTCACCGTCAGGCTCGAATATAGTGATGATGAGCAACCTGCAGATGGTGGCTTGGTTGCGATTGGCGATGAAGTGGCCGATATTCCCTTTGACCGGGCATTAGGCGAACTCGATGATATCAGCACTGAGGAAAGTCTGCGAGTCGCCTATAACTTTGAGCACCGCTTTAGTGATCGTTGGACGTTACGAAACGGGTTCAGTTACCGTAACATCAAGGAAGATGCTGTCTACGCTTCAGGCTCTCTTCTACCTTTCAATGAAACCACAGGAGAACTCTCTTTAGTCTGGGTTTCTCAGGGTGGAGCTCGGGACATATTTGAATTACAGACTAATCTGGTGGGTGAATTCAACACAGGTTCAGTTGAGCACACAGTATTGGTCGGGGTTGACCTGTTACGAGAACGTACACCGGCTGCAAATTTTGCTCGAGCTGATCTGTTCTCACCGTTTACCATTAATATCTTTGATCCAGTTTATGGTACAGTTCCCCGCCCCGATGAAGAGGATATTCCCTTCGTTGTCTCGGGAACAAATGAGGATGATGCGCTTGGCGTTTACTTCCAAGACCAAGTAACCCTGTTGGATAATCTAAAGCTTCTGGCCGGTATCCGCTATGATACCGTTGAGCAAGAAAGCGTTTTCAATCCAACCTTTTTTAATCCGACAGGTTCTGAATCAACCATCAATGAAGACGCCTTCACTCCCCGAGTGGGGCTAGTCTATCAGCCCATCGAAGAAGTTTCACTGTATGGCAGCTTTAGTCGGTCTTTTGCGCCAAACTCAGCAACGACAGTTGACGGTGAGATTATCCCGCCAGAACGGGGAGAACAATTTGAAGTCGGTACCAGAGCTGAACTGCTGGAGGGTAGATTGATCGCCAACTTAGCCTTGTTTGATCTCACCAAACAGAACGTCGCCACCACTGACCCCGATAATCCATTCTTCTCGGTTGCAACTGGAGAGGAAAGAAGCCGAGGGATTGAGTTAGATATTGCCGGAGAAATTCTGTCCGGTTGGAACATCATCGCCAACTATGCGTTTCTCGACGCCGACATCACTGAAGATGAAGATGGCAACGACGGGAACCGACTGGCGGGTGTGCCTGAGCACAATTTTAACCTGTGGACAACCTACGATCTCCAAGCTGGACCGCTGGAAGGGTTAGGCTTTGGTTTGGGCGTTAACTATGTGAGTGAGCGTTTTGGCGACAATGTCAATAGCTTTGAGGTAGAGGACTATTTCCTCACTAACGCCGCCGTTTCCTATGAACGCGATAACTGGCGCGCTGCGCTCAATATTCGCAATTTGTTTGATATTGACTACATTGAATCTGCTAGCAATAGCAGGGGATTTGGCATTGCTCCTGGTGAGCCCTTTACGCTTATTGGCTCATTCTCAATTGAATTTTGAGTTGTTAGCCCGAATGAAGTATGTGGTCAGTTACAAAATGCGTTCTGGGCGCAAAAAAAAATGCGTTTCGGAGCCAAAACCTATATATATAAGGTCACTGGTTAACCTAAGCTGAGTGAGGCAAATAGCTTTGGGGGCCGTGTGCAAACCTTCCTAATTATTTGGCTTGGTCAATTTGCCTCTCTGCTAGGGTCAGAGATGACCAATTTTGCCATTACCATCTGGGCCTGGGAAGTGACAGGACAGGCTACACCACTCTCGTTTATCCTGGCTGTTACCCAAATACCCAGGTTATTGATTTCTCCTTTTGCTGGCATCTGGGTTGATCGATTTAATCGCAAATATTTAATGCTGTTGGGGGATACTGTCGCCGGGCTCTCCACTATTGCCCTACTAATTTTATTTTTGACGGACCATCTACAAATTTGGCATCTCTATGTCTCGGGTGCCGTTAATGGTCTTTTCGGCTATATTCAAGGGCTAGCCCACTCGGCTTCCATGTCGCTGATTGTGGCAGAACAGCACTATGCTCGTGCTTCTGCCTTTGAGTCCTTGCAGATGTCCGGTAGCTATGTGGTGGCTCCGGCCATTGCTGGGGCTGTGTATGCTGTTACTGGTCTGAGTGGGATTCTTG
>JBCCJU010000332.1:0-3059 GCA_039027715.1 Cyanobacteria bacterium P01_C01_bin.120 | reverse complement strand
GTGGCGACAACGGGAAATCCAGACTGCCACTTGGTGCTGCGGGGGGGCAAACATGGGCCAAACTACGATATTGACAACGTGGCGCAAGCTGCGGCTGCCTTAAATCAGGACGGCATCAATCCTCGCATCATGATTGACTGCAGCCACGCCAACGCCAATAAAGACCACAACCGGCAGGTGACCGTGCTCGATAGCATAGCCGACCAGCTCTCGGCTGGCTCACAGCACATCTTGGGCGTCATGATTGAGAGCCACTTAGTCGCGGGGAAGCAGTCAATTCCCAAGGATCTTAGCCAGTTGACCTACGGCCAGAGCATTACCGATGCCTGCGTAGATTTTGAGATGACGGCGCAAATGCTGCATAAGCTGGCTAATGCCGTGGGGCGATCGCAGGTTGCCTCGGTGCATTAATTCAGTGCGCTGGTTGGTTGACAATCCAAAAGCTATCTAGGCGCGTTCCCATAAAATCTACTCCCCAAAGCTGGTGTCCGTAGCGGCTACTTTGAAGCCATTCAAGCAGTTGAATCAGTTGCTCTGGCGGTTTAGCGTTTCGGGGGAAATGCTTGTGAATACTTGGAATATCAATAATTGGCATTGCTTTTGCCCCAAAGATAACCGGCTGGCTTGAGCTTAGGTAGTTTAGCGTAGCAGCCATTTTGAACCAGCAGTGGGTGCGATCGCCTCCCTCGTAGGTCGAGCTAAGGAATTCAACCCTAAATCGCAACACTCTACTTTTAAGCGTCTCACTGTTGCAATCGTTCTTGTATAAGCCCTGACCTGATCTACCTGTAGCTTGTAGAAGCGGCCCATGATGAATACCTAACCTACTTTGAGCCTCTCCAGTTCGTATCCTCAATAGCTCATTAAAGATATCTTCTTATCGGTTAAAGGACTACGGCCATGGATGTTACGTAGGTGTCGCGAGTTTTGCTGAGTCCGATTGACTTCTTGGCACTAATGGCGGCGAAACAGTATTGAAAGACGTAATTTCACGTAGTCTCTACATCAGTGGAGTTGGGATTAGGCGATGGAAATGCCCGTATAAATTTCTTATAGCCTGTCTTAAACAATGAAATTCTGATGTTACAAATACTGCTGAAACTTCTGTGGATCAGGTTCGAGCTCGATGCATAATCCCAATTTCAATAGATTTGCGGGAGATTGAGCGAGAATTGCCGTGCATGATGGCTGTAGCGTAATTTAAAATACTGTCTCCGAGACTAGCCAAGACAGTATTGCTGAAACCGTGTCTTGTTTGAAACCTGTGGCTTTCTGTAGAGAAAAGCTCCGGTTTTGGATACGGATACTGCTTAAGCTCACTCACAAATAATCTTTTATGAAACGCTCTAACCTCATTTTGGCGGGGCTTATTGCTACCGCTAGTCTTATTCCACAGGCCGCCCAGGCCCAAACAGCACCCGTTTTAGATTGGGAAGAAATTGCTCAGAATGAAGAATGGGATTCGGGGCAACGCTCTGGCACTTTTGATGTTGGCTCAGGAACGGTTACCGTTGACTTCGAGACAGGTGGTGATACCCGTTTTGTTGGGTTCGGTGGCGGCTCCATAACCCCAGATATTAATAGCGTGGTTAATGGCAGTGCAGGCGATGATGATCGGACAATGCATATGCAAATTGACAGTGGTTCGGTTAATCCGGCAGAGAATTTCATCAAGATGACCACCTCCTTTAATGGTTTTGGTGGACCGCTTCAGGGCGTCTCTTTTAACCTGTACGACATCGATATTAGTGGTGGCAGAAGCTGGCATGACCGGGTCATGATCAAGGGCTTCCTAGGGGATCAGGTGGTTAGCCCTGAGTTCAGCTTTTATGACAAAATTACAGCTGATTACACTGCCGATAGCAGCAATATCGTCAGCCAGCTGGATGCCCATACCTTACAGGGCAATAAGAGCCAGATTGATAACAACAAAGATGATGCCAATGTTAAAGTCAGCTTTGGTGGTGCCATCGACCGATTTGAGCTGTTCTTTACCGATGGTTTTGGAACTGGTAAAGACAATCCCAGTAGCCACGGCATTAGTATCGGAGACATTGCTTTAGGGCAGCCTACTCAGGAAACACCTGAACCTGGCTCACTCTTATCTCTAGGTGGGCTGGCTGTGGCCGGACTCGTGTCTCGTCGTCTTCAGGCCAAGCGTCTCGCTCAATCAAGCTGATACGTGGCATGGCACTGTGCTTGAGCTATCAAGCATAGAGATTCCTCAAGCACAGTGCGTTCCTTCTGATGAAATATTTAGGTTTGCTCAAGCTGCTTTATATTGCTGACCGTGTTGCACTGCAGCGTATGGAACAGTCGATTACGGGGACTCAGTACGTATTGATGGACTATGCCCCTGTGCTAATCAGTGTGTATGACTTGATTAAGGGTAAACAAGTCGATCAGGCCCTGCCCCTTTGGTCGAAGTATGTTTCTTCGCGTGATTCCAATTAGGCCTCGTTGCTAGATGATCCTGGCAATGAAGAACTTTGATATACTACGGCTCAATTAGATTGAGCTGATGGGTTTCTTTGAGAGCTGAGCTATCGAAGGCACGCTGAACAGCGATTCGATTAACAGGATTATCGAGACGCACCTCTACCGTAGTGTCGGTTACGCTGATATTAATTTGCTTTAAATCTTCTGGTGAGTCGGTGCCAGAAGCATAGCGATCGAAGGCTGCTTTGAACAGCAGTTCAATATCCATGCCGTCCCCGGCTTTAATTGTTCCATTGTTGGTCATATTGCTGTCCACTGTAGAATAGCCTTGTTTAAGTTTCGATTGAAGCGACTGCCTGCGATCGCAACCGCCGTAATATACGCCGCGCTTATGAGCCCATATTAAGCCGCGCGGACAAGCAATCTGGCCAACGCTGTAGAAGGCTATTTGAGAAAAGCGACAAGCTGCTCTACTTTGCCCCAGGCAGCACCGCTGTTTAAGATCTCTTTGGCCAGGGTGATACCTTTGGCATAAACCTCTATGCCGTTGCCGTCGATGACGCCGCCGACTTTTAGAGCTAGAGCCGCATTAAGGGCAACAACGTCTTGCTGAGCGGTTT
>JBCCJU010000331.1:0-3092 GCA_039027715.1 Cyanobacteria bacterium P01_C01_bin.120 | reverse complement strand
GGGCGATCGCCGCTACACCGGGCTCTACACCAAAGGCGACATTTCGATTACCCCAGCAAATATTCCAGCCACCTGCTACGCCGAAGGAGACGACCACTACTTCCACGTACAGGTGCCGATGCAATTTTTGCAATCGGTGGCGCAGTCTGACATGGATCTGAACCCCGATCGCTGGGAACTTAGAAACGAATTTCGCATCCGCGATTCGCAACTGGAGCAGGTGTTGCAACTGCTGCGGGCGGAACTCCACAAGGGCAACGGCTGGGTCGGCCAGCTTTATGTGGAATCTTTGGCGAACGTGCTTGCGGTCAATCTGCTGCGGGAGTACTCCATTGCCAAGCCGAAAGTAGCCGTTTATAACGGGGGCTTAGGCGATCGCAAGCTTGTGCAAATTTCTGACTACATTCACGCTCACCTCGATCAGCCGATAAAACTCGCTGACCTAGCCGAGGTCGTGGATATCAGTCAGTTTCACTTCAGCCGCCTGTTTAAACAGTCGATGGGTATGACGCCGCATCAATACCTCACTCAGCAGCGCATCGAACAAGCTAAGCAGTTGTTGAAAGGGACGAAAGGGGCGATCGCGGAAATTGCCTTGCAGTGCGGCTTCAACAGCCAGAGTCATTTCAGCAAGCACTTCCGAGACGCAACTGGCATGACACCAAGCAAATACCGTAAAAATTAGATTTACAAGATAACGTTCCCGACCAGCGGCGGCAGATCACCTCGTACTCAGCATCAGCGTTTCTCGCCCGTCCGCTGCGTTGGGGTTGTTGTGCTGCGGTTTTCACAATACATCCTGGAATAGCAAATCAGAAAGCACTGACGGAGCTAACCAAATCCCAGATTCCGCCTTTATGTAGGTTCGGCATAGAGAAATTATCTTTTTGTCTACTCCTAACTTTATTGATTGCCGATCAACTTCTGTTAAGGCTTTAAGAGCATCACCGCTATATCCATAAGTTGCCAAGTATAGTCCCCCATCTCGATTTTCACGCGCAACAACACTAACAAAATCGCTAATATATCTCTTGCCAACACGCTGCCCTGAACGCCAGTGCTTAATTTCTACAACATAGCTCTGCTTATCACCTTGAGCAATGCATTCTAAGACTAAATCTTTACCACCATCTTTACTTGAAGGCGTGAGAGTTACATCAAAACCTAAACCTTGAAAGACTGCTGCAAGCATTCTTTCCATATCCCGCCATTCTAAATCTTCAAGCCCTTGAGGATCATTCGCAACAAGACGAGCAAGCTGTTTGGATAAATTTGTGATGGCAGCAACGATTTGAGAGTGCTTTGTTTCATTATCTGACTCAGCAAGCGTTGAATCTATCCAATCCCAAAGTCCCTGATAAGTTACATCCGGATAGGCTTCATGAATTGATGTAAGAACTTTTGTTTTTAATTTATTTCTGGCTTCTGACGCTCCCGTAAGCCCTTCTACTTGAGCCAGATGATATTCATAATCGGAAAGAGCATGAAGCAATGCATTAATAGTAATTCTGTGCAAAAAATCAGGATCTAGTTCTCTAAAATCTTGATATATTAGCTTTTCATATTCTCCCCGATTTGACCAGAGATCATTATAGTTATCAATTGCAAATCTAAAAAGTTGAGTTTTTGAATATTTCGGGACTTCAACTGCCAATGAATCAACCCACTCCATCAACAATGAGCGCCGTTGTTGGTGCTGTTCTATAGCACGCTTGCTAAGGTCTTCACGGCGATGATCGTGCTTAGTCTTCCATGCTATAAATTCTGGATTGTCCTCTGCCTCATCAACTGTTATCACACGCCATAACTGCATTGGAGGGCCTGAAAGATAATGGGGATTTTTCCGAGTTTCTTCAGGTGGCCCTAAAAACCTCTTAATTGCACCATCAGTCCAACCGCGCTCTTTAATAGCGGCTTTAGTTAACCAATCCTCTTTGTTCAGCTTCTTTGCATTCATTCCTCAACTCAAGCAGGATACCTTGGTTTTTAGTACAAGTGCTCTTCTCACAGGTAGTTACTAAGTACCGTCTAAGCGGAAAGTACAGCGGGACATCAAGCAGGTTAAGTAGGTGTTGAAGGGATGACAGGGGGCGATCGCATAAACAGTCCTCCAATGCAGATTCAACAGCCAAAGTCATTTCAATAAGCACTTCAAGGATGCGATCGGCATAATCCTCAGAACAGACTATGTCTATGAGATTTGATGTTCCTCGGCATACTGACGAAGCGCACGGTTGACCGACTCCGAATCTGGAAAGAGTTTGTGGAGGTCGGGATCTATCACCACCACATTCGTGCCTTCTCGATAACGACTCGCATATTTCCCGCGCACACCCGATTTGATGAGGTCGGCAGGGTATTCAGCTCTTAGAGTATCTTCATTGCTCATATGCTTTGCGCTCCTGACGAGTCATACATCGTGCTGAGATGATTCGGATGGTGTTCGGCCTTTCGGTAAACGATACAACCAAGTATTTTCCCTTTGAGGATAGCCCAAAGAGTAGGTATCGGTTCTCTTCGTATGAATGATCTGGGTCTTGCACACAGGAGGAATAATCGTCTGCAAATACTTCCGTGGCTTCGAGAAATGACACGCCATGCTTGCTCTGGTTGGCAGATGCTTTTGCTTCGTTCCACTCGAAGTTCATAAGTCATCACCGTTCCACCAAAACAGTGTCAAGCCGTCTCGTCGCCTGCTGATTGTGGCATCGATTCGATTAACGCTCTTAACACTTTGTTGACTGATTCGGGCGTTGTAAAAACTTGAGCCACATCCTCATCTAAAACCACAACCGTTGCTTTCTGTGTCTTGTGACCAATAGCAAATCGATTGGGTTTTGCCTTCTGATAATCAAAATGATACTCAGGTGAAAGCTCGTCTTCAAAATTTTGTGTTTGATCAGAGGGCGTTTTGCTCATAATCCTTACGCTCATTACGAGTCGCTAAACGGGCACTAATGATACGGACGTTCCCAGATCATTCAGTAAAAGCAATTAGTAGCAACCGATTTTGTCGAGAGTGACCGACAATAACTTCTCTCTGTTCATCTACAGAATGAGTTTCATCATCAAAGATGACCGCCGGGGATTAT
>JBCCJU010000330.1:0-3114 GCA_039027715.1 Cyanobacteria bacterium P01_C01_bin.120 | reverse complement strand
GCCTGATCATCCGCCAAAATTAAACGAATCATTGAGGAATACGCACCTGAATGAAGGTTCCTTTACCGATCTGGCTCTGCACTTTGAGGTGTCCTTTGAGCAGCTGCGTGCGCTCGTGCATTCCCCGCAGCCCAAACCCTGACAGGATGCCGTCCCCGTCAAATCCTACGCCGTCATCCTGCAGCTCTAGCCAAATATCGGTGCTAGTGGCATATCCCCTCAGATGAACCTGGTGGGCTTGGGCGTGTTTTTGAATGTTGGTCAGCCCCTCTTGCAGGATGCAGTAGAGTTGATGAGCCATCTTCGGCGACAGCATCGGGAATTGGAGTTGGTGGTTGATCGTCAGCGGGTGAAGCGCCTGAATTTGGTCAATCAGCTCGCGCACGGCCTGATTCAGGTCAAAATGACTTTGCCGCATGGTTTGCACCGACAGCCGCACGTCCTGTAAACACTTATGCGTAAGCTGTTGCGCCGTAGCTAAAGCCCCCGCTGCGGCGATCGGTTCTTGCTGAGTTAGCCGCTGGATTAGTTCGAGCTGCACGCTCAGGGTGGTGAGGGAGTGGCCCAAGCCATCGTGGATATCACGGGCAATACGGGTGCGTTCTAGCGCAACGGCCTGAGCTTCCACTTGTTGCGAGAGGGCCTCGGCGCGCAGCCGACTCTGGCGTTCAGCCACCATGATAAATCCAAAGCAAATGGCAAAAAAACTAACTCCCAAGTAGTTGACAATATTGCTAAAGAGGATTACTCGAAAGTTGTAGATGGCTTCGACCTGTCCAGCTTGAATCTGAGTGACAATAGCGTCGATCCGGTGAGGAATCCACTGGGCAATAATGGCGATTTCACCCACACCGGCGACTAAAGCGGCGAAGATGACTTCGCGTCGCGGCAGCAGGAAGCAGCTCTTCACCAAGACAAAATAGAACAACAGCTCAAACCACATTTCCCAAGCGAAGGCCGTGAGAATTAAACCGAGCTCTAAGAAGACGTAGAGGCGCCGCTGCCAGAGCGATCGCGTGATCGGAAAGCTCAGGCTAAAGGCAAAAAATACGCTCCCCAAAAAATAGGCCCAGAGCAGGGACGGCGCTTGCGTTTCCAGCTGAGAACTGAGCCAATTTTGCATCAAACTCACCCCTAAAAGAAACCATTCCACCCACCGAATGGTGCGGCGCAGTTGAGATGAGCAGGCAGATACGGCCATCGCAAACCATAGGATGAGAGAGCAGCTATTCGTACCATACTGCGACGATGGCGATCGCCGTAATGACTGGAGTCATGATTATGAGATGACTCCCGGTAGTCGCGTCAGGGCCATGACCGCTCTAACGTGATGAGCGTTCACGTTATGCCTTTGGAGAGTAATCCGATGAAGCCCATGTTTTGGCGATCCCGACTGCATGATTTGCTCTGGTTGGGAACGCTGCTGTTTCCCCTGGCGGCCCAGGCCGCGCCGGCGCCTTTGTTTGATGCTGTCTTGCTGGACATCCAACAGCGGCTCCCCAGTGGCTTGCAAATGCGGCTTCCCAGTTATCTACCCGAACTGCAGGAGCCGCTATATCCTTCAGTTGATGTCGGTGATACCGGTCTCACGGTGTATCTATCGCCTGATCCTGAGTGCGATCGCAGTGTGCAGCCAGATTGTCTGACAGTGGGCGGGGCCGCCGTCATGCATCCCATCGCCTTTGCTGACTGGCAGCAGCGCCATCAAGCTGATCTGACCCCGGTAGAATTGTCCGACAGCATCACCGGGCATTACTTCACGATTGACTACGGCGAGGGCGAAATCCGCTATGTTGCCTGGCAGCAAGACCGGACGGGTTATGTGCTGGGGGCGGTAGCAGAGGGCATTTCCCAGGATGAGTTTCTGCGGGTCGCGAACTCCATGATTGAGTCACCGCCGATTGAATAGCCGCCGTTGCTGGCAGTTGTCTGAGTTAGCGCCTGCCAGCGCCCCATTATTTTTGAGGCCTGGGTCAGCGTCAAGATCTCGGCATCCTGCGGTTGGGTCTACCCGATCAGGTGAACGCTATACCCTCCAGGCGATTACCCTTATGCAGGTAGGGCGGCGCCCGCCCAGCGGCCTATCGTCAAAAGGTCGAGTTCCTAACTTGTGATGAAAACCGTTTTAAGCGTAGTCAACTCGGCGGCGCGATTGTTTTCCAAACACCCTCGGGGAAAGCGCTATGGGAAATGGTTACATGGTCTACTAATCGCCGAAGCGGTGCTATTAATTCTAGTTGCTGGCAGTGTAGTGCTCGTCGTGGCTTGGGAAATTTTCAAACACACGCAGCCCCTGCCAACGTCTACCGCGCCCCCCTCATTACAGCAGAGCGATCGCTAGCAGATACCACTCCCTGCATTGTCCGTAGTACTGAAACTGCGCCTATTCCTAATCGCAGCAATTAAAGAATAATAATCATTCTTGTGGTGTTTTTCGATTTCCCCTGATTTCTGTCACAGTTGCTTTTACCAAGTTTTAGACAGCAAACTTGGTTTTGGGTTGTGTCAGTGGAGAACCTTTGCAGACTGCGCTTCCGCGTTCAAGAATTGAACAAGACTTCTAATGTTTCAGTAATTTTCCAATGGGTGCTAAAAAATAGTCATTTCCACTTTGGCAGGCGGACCATAATTTTTTGCTAATACCAATGCTCTGTAACGCTGCGCTTAATAATAGTCGTCCAGAGATGAGCGCATCCTACCCTAAAGCATAGGTGCATTGGAGGAAAGCGGATATGGCCCGCCCGTTGACGCTCACGATCGCCGAAAGCCGCGAAGAACTTGAGCAACGATTGCAGCATGAAACGGATGCCCGTCAGCAGGAACGGCTGCAAATGCTGTATTGGTTGAAGCGTGGCTTGGTCAGCAGTCGCCAACAAATCACGCAATTGCTCCATCGCGATGACTCAACGGTGACTCGTTGGCTCAACGATTATCGAGCTGGTGGCCTGAGCCAGTTGCTAGAGATTAAGACTGCCCCGGGGCCGCTCGCATCATTACTCCCGAGGTGATGGAACGGCTGCAAGTCCGCTTAGCCGAACCGAGCGAATTTTCCAGCTATCAGGGGATTTGGCAATGGTTGCGGCAGGCGTGCGCAGTGGAAGTGGACTACAAAAT
>JBCCJU010000329.1:0-3126 GCA_039027715.1 Cyanobacteria bacterium P01_C01_bin.120 | reverse complement strand
GGCCCCATCACCCCCGACGCTGCCGCCTACCCCTTTGAACGGGTTACCCCCCATCGCCTGAATGACACCAGAGCCCAGCTGAGAGATCGCCACGATCGCCGTCAGCGCCACCGCGATCCACCAGTCAATGGGCATGGTGCTAAACCCATCCCACGACATCCAGCAGTCCGCCGCGATCGCCACAAAGCCTCCAACCGTCAACAACATCACCACCAACCTGACCCGCTCCGGCGACACCTTCGGCGGTGTATTGGGCACTACGGCCAAAGCCGCACTCCCTCGGTTAGCGCTAGGACTGCGATCGCCGTGGTTCACTTTCCGGTATTTCTTACCCATTAGCCAATCTCCTCCCATTGAGCTTTCCAGTTCTTGACCAGGTGTGAGAGAGGGCTGTAGTTGCGACCCCCATCCACCCCAAACACCCCAGCAACCAACGCCTTAATGCTGGTCACTCCATTTCGGAGCAACCGAAAACATTCCCGCTTTGCTCCTTCATCACAGATCACCGAGCCGTCTGGCCTGACCTCAAATGGGTGTGTTTCCCCATCGCTTCCGGGAAATTTCCCATCGCTTCCCAAGGGACTTCCCAGGAAATTCCCATCGCTTCCGAGACCGCTTCCGCCTTGATTTCCCATCGCTTCCGGGCTTTCCGCGTGGGTGCCCCCAGCGGCGTCCATCCCCTGCAAGTACAGCTTGTGCGCCTGTGACCTGACCTGGGCATCAATTTGATCTTTGAGCGCAGTGGGCAGCCAAGGTGATGGCTCAAACTTTGGGCGATCGTCCCTATCCCCCACAGCCGGATCACCCTCAGTCGGGTCGGCATCCTCGACCAATTCGTAACCGGGCGGCGGCTCCTCCCCATCCGCCAGCTCAATGAACTCAGGCCCAGCATCCCCATCACCAGACATAGCCGGAGCGGTCACCAGCTTGGGCAACTGAGTATCCAGGTCGGCAGCGGGATGATAGTCCGGGTCGCTTTCCTTATTCCGATGCATGTAGGCCCATCCCCCGGCAGCGATCGCGGCCAGCAGCACCAGAGAGCCAAAGCCGCCTGACTGCATTCCTTCATTAGGGGTGGGCAGATCCATCGCTACCGGATTGACCCTGGTTGTCTCTGACATCACAGGTTGTTCTGTTAGCCGTGGCGGGGGTTCCCCTCGCCAGGTGCAATAACCGTTGTCATTCAGTACCCAGCCCGGATGGGTGCGCGTCCAGCTTTCCAAATTCGGAATCTGATTGCTGAATTGATAGCGCCCATCGAGCAAGAAATGCTCCCAGAACTTTTGTTGATATTCAGACAGCTTGATGCTGGCTGTGTTGCAAGCAGTTGTCATAATTGAGCGTGTCTCGATAGTAGGGACAGCCCCCGGTGGACTGTGGTAGGGAAACCGGGGGATTATTTTGCAGCCTTGAGTTTGCGGGTGCCGACAACCGCCCAGCACCCTGCAGTGGCAGCGGCGATCGCGACCAAAGCGAAATAGAAATCATTGCTAGGGCTGTAAGTGCCATTGGGGTTTTGCGTGTACGCCCCCCTGGGTGAAGCCTTCGCTGCATCCAGGGCACGGTCATAAGTTCTATTGCCACCCCCACAGCCGACTGTGACCAGTAGTAAGGCGATCGCGGTAATGGTCAATGCAGATTGAACAATTGTTCGTTTCATCGCGAAATCCTCAAAAAATAATGATGAATAGAGCCGTTAGGGTGGCGAAAACGATCACTCTGAACCGCTGCCAGGAGCGGCTTCGGACTTTCCCATCTCAAATCCCATCGCCCCCAAAGCGTTGGCACGCATTGAATCTGCTGCCAAATCAATATCTGCAAGCACAGAGGCAAAACGAGCTTTGGCATAGGCCATGACTGCCCCATTGAGATGCACTGCTGTGTGATGGGCATCTGCTTCCAATGCTGATTTGTCAGCTTGATAAGCTTCAGCATCAAAGGTTTGGCGTGCGAGGCGGCGACGTTCTCCTCTAGGGACTAGCCCGCCTGCTCGTAAGGGGTAAGCAGGCTCAGGAGATGAGGGCTGAGTTTTTAATTTGAACTCGCGGTACAGAAAGGCGATCGCATTCTCATCGAGGCCGTTGGAGGTATCGAAACCAGCCTCCCGCAGACGCTGATGTGCCGTTGATTTCGGCAAGCTATGGGTCTTGCAGAATCCATGCAAGCTAGTTGGTTGCATACCTAAACACCTTGAAACGCTTATAGAACTTGATTTAGACGGTATCGAACGAATTATCCTGTCTGGATCTGTTCAGACAGAGTTCGGGAAACGACTTCACTGCTTAGTGATATCATAGTATTAGTACTTTATGTATACTATGGCTGAGGTTGACTGTAAATTGTTGCTGAGGTGTCGCTATGTTTCTTGAAAGCGCCTATGATTCTGGAATGGCAACAGATAAGGCGAAACTAATGGTCTACATGGAGCCCCTCTACAAGGAGGGGTTAAGTGTTCTTGCCGCTGCTGAGAATCGCAGCATGAGTAATTATGTTGAAACGCTGATTATTGAAGCGGTAAACAAAGCTGCTGAAGAGGGGAGAATTGCTCCCGTAGATCAAGCCAATGCCAAATGAGGCTCTTGTAATGAGTCAAGAGCCTGAGAACGTTCATTCAGCCACCGATCCAGAGCAATGTGAAAAAATGGGCGCTCGCAATGGATGGAAGCTGAAACGGGTTAAACCGACTAAAGATTCCATTTTGAAAGTGGATTGCGTCTTTGTAGGCGAGCAGACCAGCTTTGAGGACACTCGATATGGCGACTAAAACCTGGATTATTTACAAAACCGTCAGTGCTAGTGCCCCTGGCTGGGAAGAGCGGCGACTCATGCCCGACGATGCTTTTACCAGCATTCTTGCAGAGGAGCTTGACTGGTCTGGAAATCTGCCTACAGTCGGCGATCGCGTTCGCGACTACACCAACCTATCTGACCCTGGAAACGGTGTGACCCACGGCAGAGATGGTGACTGGTTTGTCTCCAAGGTTGAGCAATTTAGCAGCCCTGATACCGATCTTCAGATAGCCGTCTGTCTCTGTGAATATCAGCCCATTGATGCCCAATGGCAAGCGGTGAACCGTGGCGCTCCGGTTGCTGAGCTAATTGAAGCTGCAACGAGGTGAATTTATC
>JBCCJU010000328.1:0-3139 GCA_039027715.1 Cyanobacteria bacterium P01_C01_bin.120 | reverse complement strand
GTTTGTAGGCTACAGCAGCTTAAGTAAGTTCACCGCCGCTTTCAAGCGGCAGTTTGGCATTGTCCCCAGTGCTTGTATCGGCAAGCGATTAGATTAGAGCCCTTAGCAATACAATGCGCAAACAGAGACAGTGACATCTGTACTCAAGCATCTGGGGCGTATCATTAGTTGAGCATAGAAGCCTCACAGGGCAAGCTGTAAACACGCCCGCCCTAGCCAGCGCTAAGATTATCGCCTGTCTACTCTCCTTACGACCCAAACAAAAAACGCCGTTTAAGACCAAAAAAACGCCGTCTTGGTCATAGTGGCTTAGTCGATAGCTCTATATTATTCAGTCATTCAATTGAGAAATATTCGCGTTCAAGCGGATGTTCATTAGTGTCTGTATGGTGTGAGCGATGTGGCAACGCTGGATTTGTAGCGGGATTGGGCTGTCGGGAATTGTCTTTTTATTGACGATTCAGTCGAGCTGGGGGCAAGACGATCAGCCTTTACAAAGGGTCATAGCAGCACCGGCAAAGCAGCTAGACGCCGATACAGATTTTTCGGAACCACCGGAACCTGCTGTCGTTAAAGAATCAGATCCCGCTGAGATTGGTGAACCGAGTGAACCATCTGGGGCTGAGCCATCAGAGCAGTCAATGGAAGCTAGCTCCGAGCAGGGCAACTCAATTAGAATCATCGTCACCGCTGAGCGCACCCCTGAAGATGCCCAAGATGTGCCCGTGAGCATTACAACATTTTCAGAAGAGCAAATTGAAGACACCAATATTACCTCCCTAGACGGCATTGCCGACAGAACCCCTAACTTTACCTTTTTCTCCAGCGGTGCCAATCGTACATCACCTTTCTATAGTTTGCGAGGGGTGACCAATTTCAATGCGTTTAGTCGGGATGCCGTTGGCTTCTTTGTAGACGATGTGCCCTACGATTTTGCCGGATTTATCGATCAAGATCTGATCGATTTAGACCGAATAGAAGTGCTGCGCGGGCCACAAAATATCCTCTATGGCAGAAGCGCGTCTGGCGGGGTGGTCAATATCGTTACCCGCAGACCGACCAATGAATACGAGTTTGGAGTAGCGGCTAGCTACGGCAATTTTGACGATTTTGAAACCCAACTGAGCGTCAGCGGCCCGATTGTCGAAGATGAGCTGCTGTTTCGCCTATCGGGTAGCTACGGCACCCAACAGGGCTACGTCAACAATACGTTTCTCAACGACATTGTCGATGGTGGCCAAGCCTTTACCGGACGGGGCCAACTGCTGTGGATGCCTACCGATGAGTGGGAAATTTTGCTTAATGCCTCGTTTGGGGACTACCGGGAAGGGGCCGAGCCCTTTGTATTAGAGGGTGCGGGCGATCCCTTTGAAACTGAGCTGAACTTTAACGGGTTCAATGATTTGGAGACCAATGCCCAATCTTTGCGGATTGAGTACAGCACGCCTGCTATTCGGGCCACGTCGATTACGGCTAATCGCTTTTCAAGTCAGCGTGCTGCTTTTGACCAGGATGGTTCCTTAGCGGATCTGTTAATCAACGCCCCTGATTTTTCGTCCCAGGTATTTAGTCAAGAGTTGCGGTTGCAGTCATCAGAGGGGGAAGACCGTTTTCAGTGGATCGTGGGGGGCTACTTTGAAACTGCCTCATTTAGCAACAATCGCGACTTTATTTCTGGCACGGCAAACCCCGTGCCCCAACAGGGTACAGCCCGATCCGACGGAGATATCAATAGCCGCAGCCTAGCAGCGTTTGGCCAGGTTAGCTACGGGGTCACTGAAGCCCTCACCCTCACCGCTGGCTTACGCTACGAAAATACGCGCGCGACCAATGACTTTGCCCAAACCTTTATTACACCGGGCGGGTTAGTCTTTCCCTTGCTCGATATTAACGATGCTGAGGTCACAGGTTCAGAACTGCTGCCTCGCTTTGTCATCGACTACCGTTTTACGCCCAACTTACTGGCCTATGGCAGTATCACCCGTGGGTACCGCCCGCCGGGAGCCAACTTTGAGCCCAATGATGCTGTCACCGCCGTGTTTGAGGCAGAAACCTCTTGGAATTACGAAGTGGGTTTGAAATCTGCCTGGCTAGACGATCGGTTAATCGTCAATCTGGCAGGGTTTTACAACGATACGTCGAATTTTCAATTTCCCAGTGTTCAGGCAGGCAATGTCGTCATTGGCAACGCTGATATTCGCACCATTGGGGCTGAGCTAGAGGTGCTTGCTCGCCCGGTTGACGGACTCGAACTGAGCGCTGGATTAGGGTTACTCAATGCAGAATTTCGCAGCAGTACCGATGCCTTTACCGGAACCTCGCTGGCAGGCAACCGAACGCCCTTTGCGCCCAGTTTGACTTATAACATTGCCGCCCAATATCGCAGCGAGAGCGGCATCTTTGGCCGATTAGAAGTGATTGGGTTTGGCAATACCTTTTTTGATGACCTGAATACGGTTGAGCAGGGGGCTTTTGCCCTAGTGAATGCCCGGTTGGGCTATGAGTTTGATAACTATGGCATTTATCTATTTGCCAATAATCTTTTTGATACCGAGTACATTACTCAAGCCTTTGATTTCGGCGGCACGATTGCCGTTTATGGTGCTCCGCGCACCTTCGGAGTTCAGGTTAGGGCTAATTTCTAGGGCCCATGCTTAATACTGCCGGTACGAAGAGTAGGGATTTGCTGATGTCTGCCCATTTCCAAGGCATGGGCAACCCCGAAGAAACAATTAGAATACCACTCTATTAATAGCTATTCCTATTAGTATGGTTTTGATCAGTATGATTTTTGATCGATATATACCTACGTGCTATGGGTCTTGATCTGACTTGGCAAGAATCGAATGAGCTTTGGGCGGAAGCTGTCCAGCAGTCCCCAACAATAACTTCAACCGACGGTTTAGACACCATTCAAGCCTTGCCACCACGGATAGGGAGTGGTTATGGCCGCATCACTGAATTACAGCCAGAGATGGAACTGAACATTTTCAGTGGTACCTTTCACGATCTCACGCTACGAATGCCGGAAAATGAACATCCACTGCAGTTCACGGTTTATTTATCAGGCACTGTAGAGGGACTCAACTCTCCCAGCATGAACAAAGATTTGGGGCTGATCAGCGGTAGCGGAATGCAG
>JBCCJU010000327.1:0-3237 GCA_039027715.1 Cyanobacteria bacterium P01_C01_bin.120 | reverse complement strand
GGAACGCGTAGGTTTAGTTTAGGGACACGTAACGTAAATGGCACGAGAGAAGTTTGAAAGAAATAAACCTCACGTCAACATTGGCACCATCGGTCACGTTGACCATGGTAAAACCACGTTGACGGCAGCAATCACTATGGCACTTGCTGCAGCCGGCGGCGCTAAGGCTCGTAATTACGAGGACATTGACGCTGCGCCTGAAGAAAAGGCTCGTGGAATTACCATCAACACGGCTCACGTCGAGTATGAAACTCAGAATCGTCATTATGCTCACGTTGACTGTCCGGGACACGCTGATTATGTGAAAAACATGATTACGGGTGCAGCCCAAATGGACGGTGCGATTTTGGTTTGTTCAGCTGCTGATGGCCCTATGCCTCAGACTCGCGAGCACATTTTGCTAGCTCGCCAGGTCGGAGTTCCCGCTCTCGTGGTGTTCTTGAACAAAGAAGATCAGGTTGATGATGAGGAACTTCTAGAGCTTGTGGAACTGGAGATTCGGGAACTGCTCAGTGACTATGAGTTTCCCGGTGATGATATTCCCATCACTATTGGTTCGGCTTTGAAGGCAGTCGAAGCTCTAACGGCAAACGCCAAGATTAGTAAAGGTGATGATGATTGGGTCGACAAGATTCTGGCGCTAATGGACACGGTGGATGAGTACATCCCCACTCCTGAGCGTGATGTCGACAAGCCCTTTTTGATGGCAGTTGAGGACGTATTCTCGATTACGGGTCGAGGCACCGTAGCAACGGGCCGGATTGAGCGGGGCGTCGTCAAAGTCGGCGAAACCATTGAAATTGTCGGTATTCGTGATACTCGCAGCACTACCGTAACAGGCGTCGAGATGTTCCAGAAGACGTTGGATCAGGGACAGGCCGGCGATAACGTGGGTGTGCTGTTGCGAGGTGTTCAGAAAGATGACATTGAGCGCGGCATGGTATTGGTGAAGCCTGGAACGATCACTCCTCACACCCAGTTTGAGGGTGAAGTTTATATCTTGAAAAAGGAAGAAGGTGGACGTCATACGCCTTTCTTCGCAGGCTATAAGCCGCAGTTTTACATTCGGACAACCGATGTGACCGGCGAAATCGCCGCCTACACTGCTGACGATGGCAGTACCGTAGAAATGGTGATGCCTGGCGATCGCATCAAGATGACGGTGAAGCTGATTAACCCCATTGCGATTGAGCAAGGTATGCGCTTTGCCATTCGCGAAGGTGGCCGCACGGTTGGTGCGGGCGTCGTCTCCAAGATCGTCGAGTAGAGATTCGCTAAGTTTCTAAGAGGAGAGTTCTGCTTTGTGGAACTCTCCTCTTCTTATCTCAAGCACTAGTGGCTCCCTTGAGCGGCGTTCGAACCTGGAAAATCTAATTTAGGCAACTTGCATGGCAACTATTCAGCAGCAAAAAATTCGGATTCGGTTGAAGGCATTTGACCGACGTTTGCTCGACACTTCTTGCGAAAAAATTGTCGATACAGCGAACCGCACTAATGCGACTGCGATTGGCCCGATTCCTTTGCCAACGAAGCGAAAAATTTATTGTGTGTTGCGATCGCCCCACGTCAACAAAGATTCTCGCGAGCATTTTGAGACGCGCACTCATCGTCGCATTATTGACATCTATCAGCCTTCATCTAAAACGATTGACGCCTTGATGAAGCTTGATTTGCCAGCTGGAGTAGATATTGAAGTTAAGCTGTAAGGCTCTCTCTGACGGCGATTGGGGAATGCTGGCAAGCGCTTTTCACGATTGTGTCCGTTGGCCAAAAGCGGCATGTCAAAAAATGATGCGATAGAATAAAAATGTACGGTTAGTTAATTTTAAGCCCATAGCTTTTGCTATTTAAGTCAGCCTGCATAGCATCATACCGGTGCTTAGAGCATGATTAGCTGGCTTGTTGCTTTCTCCTTACAGGATTAACGACAGCTTATTGACTACCGTCACGATTACAATCTTGGCTCATTGAGATAATGCCTGCTTCATCATTGGCTGTCAGAGAACTTCCGCTGTTTCCACTACCCGAGCTAGTTTTATTTCCTGGAGCTCATTTACCCCTTCATATTTTCGAGTTCCGCTACAGAATCATGATGAATACGATACTTCAAGGCGATCGTAGCTTTGGAGTTTTGATGTTTGATCCCTCGACCAAGGAACCCGCTCGTATTGGCTGCGCTGCTGAAGTCCTACATTCTCAAAAACTGCCGGATGATCGCATGAAAATGCTGACCGTTGGTAAGCAGCGCTTTCGAGTTTTAGATTACGTGCGTGAAAAGCCCTACTTAGTCGGATTAGTCGAATGGATTGAGGACCAGCCGACAGACCAAGATTTAGGTCGATTGGTTGGCGAAGTCGACCAGCTATTACGCGACGTTGTTCAACTTTCAGCTAAACTAACTAGCCGAGAAGTTGAACTGCCTAACAATATTCCTTCCTTGCCCCAAGAGCTTTCCTACTGGGTCGCAAGCAATCTTTATGATGCCGCAGAAGAGCAGCAGGCGCTTTTAGAGATGGTGAGCACAGGCAATCGTTTGGAGCGGGAAGCCGAAATTCTTATGACGACTCGTAACCATTTGGCTGCCCGTACGGCGCTGAAAGACGTTTGGGAATAGTTTTTTGCCCGACTTTGGACTGCAAAGTTTGACAGTAGGTCGGTGAGAGTGTGAATTTGAACATTACGCCTTCCAACTCAGTTCACTTCCACCAAAAGGTCTTACCAGGAAAATGCAGTCCTGCAGTCGGACATAGAACTCTTTAACGTGGTCTTGTTAACGTCAGGCGTTTATAACCATCACTCAGCAAATTCAAGTTCGGCAATAAAAACCTGGTTCCTATTAAGCCTATTGGCATATCCAATACAAGGAGGACGGACGAAAGAACCAGGTTTATTGACGTTCTGAGATGCACTTGTTTTGTGGTTAAAGCCAGGACTTTGAAGACCCCGAATTTAGTCATCCACTCCCGCGATTGGAGCAAAGCCTTGACGTTGAACATTTTCGCTCACGTGGCGAGGTTCCAAGAACTGCAGTAAGTAATCAGGCCCCCCCGCTTTGGAGCCGACCCCAGACATCTTTAGGCCGCCAAAGGGATGGCGAGAGACGATCGCTCCCGTAATGCTGCGGTTGATATACAAGTTGCCAACAGCAAACTCGGTTTGTACCCGCTCGATGTGGGAAGGCGTGCGGGAATAGAGACCGCCGGTTAAACCGTAATCGGTGTTATTAGCGATCGCTAG
>JBCCJU010000326.1:0-3307 GCA_039027715.1 Cyanobacteria bacterium P01_C01_bin.120 | reverse complement strand
CCAACGCGCCCTTGCTCCCCAGCAGGTGCCCTATCGGCTAGAAATCAAGCAAGAGAATGCTGATTTTGCGCAGTGGCTGCGGCAGCAGTTGGCCCGCCAGTTTAACTATGTTTGCTGCGACACCATCGAGCAGTTCCAGCGGGAAACTTGGGCCATTACCGCCGCTGGCCTGATTCGGCACGGTGGGGAACGCCACGAAAAGGATGACCGCTCCAAAATTGGCGATCGCAGTCAATATATTTTGGGTTGGGACAATGCCAGCAAGATTAAAGCCCTAGAAGCCGACCTGCAGGAAATTCAGCAGCAGCTAGCGTCAATCGACCAAAAAATCCGGCGGATTGAGCGTCAGCGCGACCAGCGATCGCAGCAACGCTCCTGGCTCCAAGACTTCATGAAGTATGCTGATTTTGCTGACATTGATTGGCGATCGAGCGAACAGCAGCGTCTGGAACTCCAACAACAAAAGGAAACGCTCGAAGCCAGCTCCGACCAACTCAAACAGCTCGAAGCTCAGCTGCAAGTCGCCCGGGACAACATCGCTCAGACCGAACAGCAGCGCGATCGCTTAATTGGCGAGATTCAAACCCTAGAAAATCAGCAGCAGCAGGCTCAAAGCGACCAGGGTCAGTGTAAAAAAATACTGCAAGCTGCAACAGCTGACCACATCGCAGTCTTTGAGAAGCGGATGGCCGTCAAGCTGCGCCAATATGCCATGGTGCTGGACAGCATCGGTCAGGATGAAAATGATTTGCGCAATTACCTACAAGAGCAGCGCCGGAAAACAGAGAAACAGCAGAGCGACTCCCAAAGCTCACTACAGATGCGAATGCTGAACTTCAAAAATGCGTTTCCTGAGGCCACCTTAGAGCTAGGACAAACCCTTGACTATTTAGATGAATACCTCAAGCTCAAGGTCCAAATTGAGCAAGATGATTTACCTCGCCATGAACAGCGCTTTAAGCAACTGATGAATGAAAAGGTGATTATTGCCATCTCAATGTTCAAAAGCGCCTTGGAAAAACAAGAGGAAGAAATTCAGCAGGCGATTGAGGAGCTGAATAGATCCCTACAGAAAATTGACTATACCGACTCCACCTACATCAAGCTGTGCTGCGACACAACGCGCAATCGCGAAATTCGTGACTTTAAGGAGGACTTAAAAACCTGCCTGGGTGATGTGGCTCGGCAGACGGCTGAAGATAATGAACACCGATTTCAGACGATTCGTACCCGGCTGATTGAACGCTTTAAGTCTGAAGATCGGTGGACCGCTTTAGTGACCGATGTGCGCAACTGGCTCGATTTTTCCGTCAGCGAGCGCTATCGTGCGGATCAGAGTGAGAAAGAGCATCATACTGATTCTTCGGGTAAATCTGGCGGTCAAAAGGTAAAGCTGGCCTATACGATTTTGGCATCGGCGATCGCCTATCAATTTGGCTTAAACCAAGAAACCTCTAACCATAAGTCCTTTCGGTTCGTGGTCATTGACGAAGCCTTCAGCAAATCTGACGATAGTAATGCCCGCTACGCCATGGAACTCTTCAAGAATTTGAACCTCCAGCTTCTCGTCGTTACCCCCCAGGACAAAATTAATGTCATAGAACCGTACATTGCCAGCCTGCATTTTGTCGCGAACCAACCCGAGGGCAACTACTCCAGCATCGTCTCTATTTCAATTGAAGAATATCGTCGTCAGCGTGAACTGGCGCTCCGCCCCGACCGTGATTGATCCAACTCAAATCAAGCAAAAAGCCGCCCGACTATATACTCAATTCTTGAGGTCAATTATTACTGGCAATCCCTTCTTTCCGCGCGAATTTCCGGTAGGTGCAATTCCTAAAGATTACCCTGCCCTCAGCAAATCTGTTAATCAGCTGATTGAACGATCAAAACAATCCTTAAACTATGGCTATTCCCTGACACTAGAAAGCCGCAATACCCGAAAACACGGACCGCAATCCTTGCCCACCAGAATCGCCATTGAGACCGAGTCGGACTATCTCAGGCTCATCCAAAAGACGGCAGAGGTGGCACAGTTTAGATCAGATCTAAAGCTCATTCGGACTCAGATTCCAGCTCTTGATCCTTGGCTTTATCAAAAGCCATTGAAGGTGATTAAGCACCGTGAGTCCTGGAAGGATTTAATTCAAGTGTGTCTCTATTTTCAACAAAATCCCCAGCCTCATCTTTATATTCGCGAACTGCCGATTCGAATCCACACCAAGTTTATTGAGCAAAATAAAGGCATTCTGCGAGAGCTGCTAGAAGCGATTTTGCCAGAAGATCAACTTGTCTCTGTAACCGGCGAGAAGGACTACACCTTTGAGAAACGCTTTTCCCTCAGATATCATGAGCCCTTGATTCGGATCCGGCTCTTGGAGCAGTCCTTAACAACCCGCTATGGCTTCCCCGCCACAGATATTAGCGTGCCGCTTTCGGAATTCAAACAGCTCGATCTAGCGCCTCATCGCTGCGTAATCACCGAGAATCTAATGAACTTTCTCACCTTACCTCTGGTGAAAGATAGCTTTGCTATTTTTGGCGGCGGCTATGGAGTTCGCGTCCTAAAAACCATTCCGTGGTTGTCAAACTGTCCAATTTTTTATTGGGGAGATTTAGACGTCGATGGGTTCAAGATTTTAGCCCAACTGCGGGCTGATTTCCCCCAGGTGATTTCCGTGATGATGGATTGGGAGACGTTTGAGGCATTTCAAGGCTTTGCAGTGTCCGTGACGGTAGCGATCGCCGAGCCCTTGCCTCACCTCACACCTGATGAAGACCTAATGTATCAGCATCTTGCCCAACACCAGAAGCGTCTTGAGCAGGAACATATCCATCAGGACTATGCCAATGCAATCTTGTCGCAAATGTAACTGTCCTTCAGACAGCCGTAATTTTCCCCTGAGCAGATATAGCAAGATGCGGAATGCTGAGGTCGGAATACCCTGCGGGAAGGGCAAGCCCTACGGAATTGAAAGCTGTGTCAGATGAAGATTCTAGTGATCTAGAGCGACCTCATCAAACTATGACTTGCTATGGTCCTGAGCTTTGTCGTTGGTTTTACCACCCCAGAGGGTCTAGCTGGACTTTTGCGTGCTGTTGATAAGGCACTTCGCCACCACGCTGTGTTGCTGATGCCACTGCAGCGATCTCCTCGATTCATCATGCAAGAAAACCGAGCAAGCCTGAGCCTGCTCGGTCACGAAGGAACAGCACAAATGCGTCAATGAGGAATGGCTTAGATGCGAATGGTGGTGCCATCAAAGCGCGGCAAGGTCATCGAGAAGTTTTCGCCGTAAGTGAGCTT
>JBCCJU010000325.1:0-3336 GCA_039027715.1 Cyanobacteria bacterium P01_C01_bin.120 | reverse complement strand
TCATCTCCCATCAGCGATTGAATGGTTTCATGAAGGGTTCTAAGTTCTTCATAGGTGACTTTGCCGTCGGCCCAAATAATTGACCGAATGTGGGCAATCTCTCCTTCATCAAGCACACCATCAGCGAGCGCGGTTTCCACCACGGCTTTCAACTTTTCGAGATGTTGAATTTCTTCAGCGGTTAGGGCCTTGGCACCTGAGCGTTCAATGTCCATCGGTAACTCCTGGGGTAGTTAACCTTCTTCAACGGTTGGGGTCTTAGGCGTCAGCTGCAGATACAGCCCTGGCACCACTAGCAGGGCAATAAAGGTGGCAGCCATCAACCCAAAAATAATCGCCATGCAGAGGGGGAACCACTTGGCTTCACTGAAGGCCAGCGGCAACAGGCCAACGACAGTGGTGGTACTGGTGGTCAAAATGGGACGCAGGCGCTCACTGGCTCCATAGGCGGCGGCATGACGCACATCAAACCCTTCCTTCAGCTTGCTGTTCATGGTGTCGACCATCACAATGGCGTCGTTCACCACAATGCCGGTTAACGAAATCACGCCAATGGCGGCGGGAAACGAGAAGGGCAGCCCCAGCAGAAAGAAGCCGAAAAAGGTGCCAATCATGGCAAAGAGAATCGTCAAGATAATGATGATGGGCTGGGTGTAAGACCCAAACTGCAGCACCAGCAGCGAGAAGATTAAAAAGACCGCCACCACCAGCATTTGCCCGGCTGACGAGAAGGTTTCACCGCTGGTCTCCGCATCGCCGCCAAACTGATATTGATAGCCCCGGGGCCAGTGCCCCGCCGCGGCGTTCTCTTCCTCACTGAGATTGGGGTCGTACAGGAGATCATCCAGGGTGGGCGCTAAGTCGGCCAAAATCTCGGTATCGTAAAAGTCGCCCGTGGGAATCGTTTTTGCCAGCACGGTCACGCTGCGGAGCGTATCGCGATGGGTGATGGATAACGGCACGGACCCTTCTACCCGCTCCAGTAGAGAACTCGCCGCGATCGCCTCCCCGGCGTTATTGATAAAGCGAATGGTGGCAAATTCGTCCAGGCGAGAAGGTCCGCCAATATCGCCCTCTTGGGAGGGCCAGCGAGTACTCAGGCGAATTTCCAGGTCTTCTTCCCCGCTACCGATAGGGTAATCGCCAACGTTGTTATCAATCATGAGATAGCGACCCTGCAGGCTGAGGTCATCCTGACTAATGCCGTAGAAATCTAGCGCTTCGCGGCGCGGCACCAATTTATAGTCGGTGCGCAAATTTCCAAGGTCATCCCGCACATCCATCGTGCCGGGGACGTTGCGCAGCAGTTCCTGTACCTGGGCGGAAATTTGCCGCAGGGTCTGCATGTCCTCACCGAATAGCTCTAGCTGAATCGGGTCCTCATTGCCGCCGGCTCTCGTATACTGCACGGCCAATACGGCACCAGGGTAGTCCTGCAAAATTTCCGCTTCTAGCGTTTCCCGCAGCTCTGGCACATACACGTAGGAATCGTGCTGTCGCTGCGATCGCCCCACCATCACCGCCGATAGTCCGACAAAATAATCAGACGTTGCGGGCTTAATTTCCCCCGAAGACACCAGACCGCTGCGCTGCCCCACCAGCTTGGTCACGTTATCAAATACCAGAGTGTCATCCGTATCGGGAAACGTGCGGAGATACTCGCCAATGCGATCCGCGACCTCCTGGGATATCTCCAGCGTGGCCGTCGGCGGCAACTCCACGTTGACGCTGAGCTTAATGCCATCCTGCTGGGGAAACAGGGCGAAGGGCAGCGTCGTAAACAACACCATCGAACAGACAAACAGGCCGATCGCTCCTAGCGTCCACAGGCGAGCGATATGACGATTCCGCACCGTATATTGCAGGCTCCAGTGGGCAAAGCGCTCCGATACAGCCTCGGTCAGGCGATCAATAAACGTTTGGCTGTGGGTGCCTTTTGACCGGCCTAGCAAGAACTTTGACAGCGGCACCACGGCGAACAGGGCCAGCAGGTAGCTCAGCACTAGGCAGACAATGGCGCTGATAGGGATAAGGCGAGTAAACTTGCCCATGGTGCCGGCGATCGCCATCAGCGGCGCCATCGCCAAAATCGTCGTCAACTGCCCGGCAAAAGCCGAGCCCGCATAGGTCTGAACCGTCGTAATCGCTGCATCGGGAAAGGCCAGCCCCTTCACAAAGATGCCGTCGTGCATGCCCTCCAGCATCAGGATAAATACATCTACCAGCAGTCCCAGGGCCAGAATCATGCCGATCATCACCATCGTGTTGAGGGTGTAACCGCCCAGCCACAGTACAAAAATGGCTCCGGCAAAAGTGACTGGAATTGCCAACCCGGCAATCAAGGCTTCCCGCCAGGTCAGCGCCACCAGAAGAATCAAAAAGACGCAGAGAGAAGCCTGTAGAACATTACTGCCTAAATCAAACAAATCCTCTTGAATCGTGTCGGCATCGTTGGTTAAAACGTTGTATTCCATGCCGAAGGGCCAAAAGCCAGTCTCCTGGCGTGCAGCTTCGAGCACGGCCAGGGCGTCATTCACTACCTGAATCGTGTCGCTACCGTTAACCTTCACCACTTCCAGGGTGACCGTGGGCGCAAATTCTTCTCCCTGCAAACTGATAAAGGCGCGCGACTCTTCTCGCTCTAAGCCGCGATAGATGTCGGCCACTTCATCCAAACGCACTACCCGGTTGTCGTCGAGCCGCGCCACGGGCACACGCCGCAAATCTTCTAAACTGCGGGGGCGACCATAGAGTCGCACCTGGGCGCCAATATCTTCATCGCGCAGCAGATCCCAGGAGCCATCAATGTTGTTGCCTCGAATCGCGCTGCCGACCTGAGTCGTCGAAATACCCAGACTGGTCAAGCGGCTGGGCTCCATCTGCACGTGAATTACTTCTTCCCGCCAGCCCAGCAAATCCACTTCGCGAATGTTGGAAATGGCCTCCAACCGCTCCTGCAAATCTTCGGCGGTTTGACTTAGCACATCGATGCCTAATCCCCCACCAGTGAGCGCCACGGTTAGCACCGGATCATCTTGTTGGGAAAGCTGTTCAAAGTCGGGCTCATCGACACCTTCTGATTCTGGGGGCAGTTCGGAACCCGCGTCATCCACTTTGGAACGTAAGTCTTGAATTGAGGGGGCGACTGGTTCCTCAGCCTTAAATTCAACGTTGATAATGGAAAAAGAATTGAAGGTCGCACTGGTAAAATCCTTCAGCCCTGAGAGGCTTTTGATTTCTTCCTCGATCTTATCGGTCACCTGGGTTTCGATGGTTTCCGCATCGGTGCCGGGCCATTCCGTGGTGATGTTTGCCCGAGCCACGTTGATGTCAGGG
>JBCCJU010000324.1:0-3341 GCA_039027715.1 Cyanobacteria bacterium P01_C01_bin.120 | reverse complement strand
TCTTTAGGATGGGTCGAGGGCTGATGCGATCGCATAAAGACCTTGGGGAGCGCGAATCATTTTGTTGTGGCTGAGGATGTTGAGTCGCTGGGTATGGCCAAGGGGAAGCTTAGCGTGCCAGGGAGGGAGAATAAAGATGTCGAAAAAAGTCCAGAAAGAGACAGTTTGGATGGTACCTAGGCAGTGAATGTCTTCGTTGAGGTCTTTGAGGAAGGGGCTGTTGGGACGCATTTGTTGGACACCTGGGCGATTGCTGCCAAAGGCGAGGATAGTGCCTTGGTGGGGAGCTGAGATCGCAATGAATGTTTTGACTCGGGTGAGGCCATTTAGGCGCTGGAGATAGTAGCGGCTGATGAGGCCACCCATGCTGAAGCCGATGAGGTGGATGGGCTGCTCTGGGTCGAAGGTGGTTTTTATGAAGGTAGCGACCTGCGCGGCGAGGGCCTCTATGGGGGCGTCTCCGTTGTTGGGGATCAAGCTGGGGGCGTAGACGCACCAGCCATTTTGGGTGAGATAGCTGTTGAGTGAATTGAAGATGGCAGCTGTGTTCCAGATGCCGTGGACGAGAACAACTGGTATTTGGGAGTTTGCTGTGTTGTTGGCGAACTGGTGTAGTGGACTGGGTTTGGTCGGCATGGTGGCTGTATGGCAGACCTTTGGTATTCCTTTCGGTATTAGCTTTTTTCTTTGTCTCGGTCTTCCCAGCGGAAGAGAAAGACCATCAGGGCGACAATGCCAACTTGCAGTGCTAGGTTGGGCAGGGAAGCGGCGATATCTTGCCCGGCGATGATTTTGGTGAAGAATACGAATCCGCCGACCGCACCCGATGCGCCGATTGATCCGTAGATGAATTTTCTCAGACCTTTGTAAGGGGCTTGGGCTTCTGCGAGTAGCCGGTCGTAGCGTTCTTGGCTCATGCCTTGTGGTGGCCGATTAGGTGTTTTATTTTGACCCTTACGGTTTTTGGGTTGCCCTTGTTTTTTGTTTTTATTGGCTGCTTTTTGCTTTGCCATCTTGCTTTGTAACCTGTTGCTGTGTGAAGGGTGGGTTTATTTCCTTATTGTGACAGCTTGCGGGGATGAGGTTTTATCTTTGCTAGCTGATTTGAGATGATTTTGTGGATTTAGTGCGGGTGGTGATGGATTGATATTCTCTGCTACAATCTTCACCTGAAGTCGCCGATGTAGCTCAGTTGGTAGAGCAACTCATTCGTAATGAGTAGGCCACCGGTTCGAGTCCGGTCATCGGCTTCATACTTCAAGGGTTAAGTTGAATGCGATACATATTCAACATTTCCATTGTGCATTAGGCTTATTGTGAAATTAGGGCAGTAGGGCCAGTTTCACAGTAAAGAGACGTGAGTGGCAACAGATGAACGAAGCGTTAAGAGATGCCCTGTATGTTCAGTCATGCCTCATTCTGGACGCAAAGGCTTGAGCACTGTCAGGCAGCGATTAAAATCGAATCTCTATTCAGTATATTTCTTTGGCAAATCGTGCAGCTCTAGCTTCGGTATCAACAGGCTTATCCTAAACAGCCAACTGATTGATTAAAGTTTGATGTACTGAATTACCCGAGTTAGGACAGGTACGTCCCAATCACGTTCTGAAGCTGCCGCTCCCAGAAACCCTAGCGGTATGCATATCGTCAGAAATATTGCCAGTGAAAGGCCCATTGTTAATGGTGTTTTGAACATCGAGAGCTACTCCGCGTATATGGTGGATGTCATGGAGATCATTGAAATTCCCTTAAGTTTTTGAAGCCTATGACTGGTAGCCCTTTATTTAGATCTGATGAAGTATCGACTATTATTGTTCCTGCCTTTAATCATTGGAAACTTCTATGAAAACTATTGAGAAGTGGAATTCAACGAGTAATAGCGTCAGTTGTTATAGGCTCATCGCCTGCCCATTTCCAAATTCCATCGATGTATCTGAACACATCACACGGCTCGTCAAAAAGAGGTTCGGAAGCAAGAACGGTTTCGCCATTTGAGGCAGCTCCTCAGTGACAGAAATCCGATACCCTTTTGCATTTGAAGCATTTTCAACTTCATGCTCTAATTGGCTCATAGTCTCTGCTTGAGCACTGATAATCTCCTTTAGCCCATCTATTTCTTGCAGGTTTTTGTTGAACAAATCTGTGGTATTTCGGTATTCAGCCCACACTTTATTCCCGTTGGTTACCGCTTCTTTACGAGCCGTCTCAGTTTCACTCAATCGTCTAACTCAGTCAGCGATACGCTCAGAGGCTGTATGAAAAGCCAGAAGTGGAGTAAAAAAGCTCACTCGGCATAAGCTGTATTTGACAATAAACCAGCACCGAGCAAGCCATGACAAAAGCATACTCCAGCAATCTCACGCCAGACCAATATGAGCTAATTGCGCCGCTGATTCCACCCGCCAAACCTGGTGGCCGCCCCCGCGAAGTCGATATGTGGGCCGTGCTCAACGCCATCATGTACGTCGTTGTTCAGGGGTGCAAATGGCGAGATATTCCAGGTGATATGCCATGCTGGTCGACCGCATACACCTACTTCCGCAACTGGCGCAATGATGGCACTTGGCTGACGATCCACGACCGCTTACACGGCTGGGTCAGAGCGACTGAAGGTCGTCAGCAGAGCCCGTCAGAGGCGATGCTCGACTCCCAAAGTGTGCAAACCGACACGATGGTCCACGAGGCTGTTGGCTATGACGGTGCCAAGAAGAAGAAGGGCCGCAAGCGTCATACTGTGGTCGATACCCTTGGGTTAGTGATGCGAGTCGTGGTGACAGCTGCGAGTGTGCCAGAACGAGCAGGCGGCAAGCGTGTCCTCTCCAAAGTTCATCAGATGGGCGAGCAAGTCTCTCGATTAGATACGATTTGGGCGGATGGTGGCTATAGCGGCATGCCCTTCATGACGTGGGTGATGGATAGCTTGCGCTGGATTGTTTGGGTGGTGTTGCGTCCTGAGCAAACGAAAGGGTTTGTTCTATTGAAAAAGCGTTGGGTCGTCGAGAGAACCTTTGGCTGGTGGAATTGGTATCGACGCTTGAGCAAAGATTATGAGCACAATGCAACCTCTGCGGAAGCCATGATCTACGTTGCGATGATTCGGTTGATGGCCAGACGACTGGCCTAATTTGTTACCGCATCACCCTTTTCATACAGCCTCTAAGGCAGAATGCCCGCACATCTCGATAACAACCTTGAGTCTCTGTGCTGCGAGGTACAGCCAGAGGAGGTAAATCATAAAAATAAGTACGCTGACTGATCGCGCTGCAGCTGATTTGTTCACCTTCAACTGCACGGTCGTAAGCGGTGCCATTGGCGCTGCACTATTGGCGCCGGTAGCGCCT
>JBCCJU010000323.1:0-3412 GCA_039027715.1 Cyanobacteria bacterium P01_C01_bin.120 | reverse complement strand
GGTCGATCAAATGCCGATTACCCGCCCTGGTGCCGATCGCGGCTTTGTGTTTCAGCAATATTCACTACTGCCGTGGAAAACGACGTTTCAAAACGTGGAATTGGGCCTGAAAATTCGCGGTCTGCCCAAGCGCGATCGCACCGAGTTAGTGAATGATTATCTCAATCGGGTGGGATTATTTAAGCACCGCAACAGCTATCCGCATCAGTTGTCCGGTGGCATGCAGCAGCGAGCCAGTATTGTGCGGGCGCTGGTCAACTCGCCCTCTGTATTGCTGATGGATGAGCCCTTTGCAGCCCTGGACGCCCAGACTCGTCACATGATGCAGGAGATGCTGCTGGACATCTGGGATGACCTCAAAACCACAGTGATTTTTGTTACCCACGACATTGAGGAAGCCATTTACCTGGGCGATCGCCTCTGCATTATGGGGGTCCATCCGGGCCATATCAAAGAGGAAATGCCGATTCACCTCAAGCGTCCCCGTCACGTGGATGTCACCCTTTCGCCCGAGTTTGTTGCTCTCCATCGCCAAGTTTTCGAGCGCATTCGCGAAGAAACCCTCAAGAGCATGGAGGAAAGTCGTTAAGAAGTTGTTTGCAAATCGCATACCAAGTTGTTGGGGTTTGGCACTTTCAAACTCTGACAGCCGCCTTGTGCTTTAGGTGAGTTATTTAAGCGCAGATCCCTTAGCGCTTTCCAGTCTCGATCTACAGAAAGACAATAAGAAGCCTTAAAACACGCGCACTTTCCCGAAGTGAAGCTGAATAGTCATGCCTAGTGTCTGGCGTAATGTTCAGGCCGCATCAATATTTGCGAAACGCTCCAGCTTTACAAACCATAAGCTGCTCAGAGCCTAGTTTTAGTCGATTCAAAGTCGTCAATTCAAAAAATCGTGAGTGCCACGATTTATTCACCACCCAAAATGATCTTGGAATGCCGCAGGTTGTAGAATCTCACCTGGCCTTTCCTAAGCCCTGTGGGCAGGCTTCGCCAACGTAAGGAGAGGAACCGGACCCCTCGCTCAGTCCAGATTGAATAGGGAGTGCAGCCGCTGACTAAGCCTCTCCTTGATAAGGCTACCGTGTATACATAAGTTCAGAGAGTCATTTAAGTCAGGGCGATGCAGAGTAACCCAATAGAAATCTACGCCAGTCGCCGCCATCAAGCCGTATTCGGAGATAAGCGGCTAGAAAAAAGGGGATATCCCTCTATGCAAGTATGCTGCAGTTGGGCACCGTCAGTATTCGCGCCCTGTCAAAAGATTGGGCAGAGCAGATGGCTTACTACCGTTGGCTAGAGAATCCCTCGGTCAGTCTATCGAGCCTAACTGAAAGCCTTGCTGAGCCTTGCCGTCATCCGGTGAGGGGACTACACGTGCTGGCCATCAGCGACACCAGTGAGATTAACCTGCAAGCTCACGCCGGTCGGCTTAAGCCAGAGGGGGGCAGTGTGGTAGGCAACAACCGCGACATCGTTTTTTTCTTCATCCGACGCTCATCGTCGATAGCACGGATGGCCTGCCTCTAGGATTGAGCCACGTTCAGTTGTGGACGCGTCCTGCCGAGCGTCCTAGTCAGGAAGAGCGCAACTACAAGAGTCAACCGATAGAGGAGAAAGAATCGTACAAATGGATTGAGGCCGCCAACGGGTCGGCTCCTTGTTTGACACTAGGCGAAGCCGAGCAGGTCACCTACAGGCGATAGCGAATCAGATATCTACGAGCCGTGGGTTCTCATTCGCCAAGCGTCTGGACATCTGCTCATTCGCGCTTGCCGCGACCGGTTGCTCTCCGACCAAGACGTCACACTGTTCAGCTACCTGTCCAGCCAACCGAGCGCTGGTCAATATCGCTTAGACATTCCGGCTGACCCGAAGATCAACCGCATCGATCGCTCCGCAAAGATGACTGTGCGGTTTACGCCAGTGTCCCTCAAACGTCCCAACCGTCTGAAGGATGACTATCCCGAGCAGGTCGAAGTGCAGGCGGTGGAGGTAGCCCCACCCAACGGCCAAAAGCTGGTGAATTGGCGATTGCTGACCACTCATCCCGTCAGGACTTATCAACAGGCTCTGCAAATCATTCAGTGGTATCGATGGCGGCGGCACATCGAGCAACTCTTTGCCATCCTCAAGCAGCGTGGATTGGACATTGAGGCGTCTGAAAACGAGTCCATCTTATACAGATTCTCCAAACTCTGGCTACACATCCTGTTCCCCGGCCCCCTTGCTCCTAAAGCTCTCCATTCCGATCTGTAGTGCTATTCCAGAGAAATGGTATTAGCCATCCAAAAGCTCTCCCTCTTGGCTCTGTCAGTAGTGCTACAGATACTGCAGCTGATACTTGGACGGAAGCAGCCCCGCCCCCCAGCGTCTCTGGCCTTTGACATTGACCAAAAACGATGCCTGAAGCAGATTTCGTCAACCGTTAATGGGGCCACCCCCAAGCAGCAGAACACGCATCCAACCGCGTCACTCGCTTGGGCGGCTTGGATTATTGCCCGGCTGGGCGGTTGGTCTGGCTATCAGAGTCAACGCCCACCAGGCATCGTCACCTTTAGGCGAGGATTACACGTGTTTCAAGGGATGTTTGCAGGATGGCAGCTAGCTCAACTATGAGCTAGCTGGACTTATGTATACACCGTAGCCTTCATAAGGAGAGGTGCTGCAGACGGTGAGGTTACTAGCGCTGAACAAAGCCCAGAGTATATGTTTGCCAAAGCTTTCGAGAAGTTTAGCAAGCAGCCGTCCGGTGACGAAAAACCAAGGACACTAACGAGACGCCAATTTAGCGAACGATCGCTGCGCGGTTGACTGTCTGCAAAGCTTCGGATAGGCTTCGCACTGCCGCTACCATAGCCAATTCGTTATCGAGTTTATTCACGGCAGAGCCCACGCCGATACCCGCTGCTCCTGCCGCGATCGCCATTGGTGCCGTTACATCTGACAGGCCTGATGCACAGAGTACCGGCACTGTAACCGCGCGAGAAATCTCCCGAGCCGCCGCCAAGGTGGGAGCCGCCTTCTCAATGAGACCTAGCGTGCCGCTGTGGGTGGGAGTGCTGCTAGTGCCGCCTTCCGTTTGAATGATGTCGGCGCCGGCTGCGACCAATGCTTCGGCAAGCTGCACCTGCTCATCCAGCGCCAAAATGTGGGGCACTGTCACCGACAGCGTAATGGTCGGCAATAGCTCGCGGGTTTGTTGAGTCAGCGTTAGCACCTCATCGGCCTCAAACCGAATGCCTTGGGCATAAAATGCATCGAAGTTACCAATCTCAATCAGGTCGGCACCGGCTGCGACTGGGGCGACAAACGCTGCCGCCTCAACTGCCGACACGCAAATTGGCAGCTTTGTTAGTCCTTTAGCCAACCGCACGAGATCGGCATCCGCAGCAATGTCGATAAAGGTGGC
>JBCCJU010000322.1:0-3450 GCA_039027715.1 Cyanobacteria bacterium P01_C01_bin.120 | reverse complement strand
CACTTTGTTGACTGATTCGGGCGTTGTAAAAACTTGAGCCACATCCTCATCTAAAACCACAACCGTTGCTTTCTGTGTCTTGTGACCAATAGCAAATCGATTGGGTTTCGCTTTCTGGTAATCAAAATGATACTCAGGTGAAAGCTCGTCTTCAAAATTTTGTGTTTGATCAGAGGGCGTTTTGCTCATAATCCTTATGCTCATTACGAGTCGTTAGACGGGCACTAATGATACGGACGTTCCCAAATTGTTCAGTAAAAGCAATTAGTAGCAACCGATTTTGTCGAGAGTGACCGACAATAGCTTCTCTCTGTTCATCTACAGAATGAGTTTCATCATCAAAGATGACCGCCAGGGGATTATCGAATACGGTCTTGCCTTCTTCAAAGCTGACACCGTGTTTTTGCGAATTACCAGCAGCTTTCGACTGGTCCCATTCAAACTTCATGCCCAGATCATACTTGATTGTTCAAGGCGTCTTGAAAGCTTTGCCTATTTGGCTCAGTAAAACGCGCATTCAGGAGGCCGAGCAGTTGTTAAAGAGAACGCAAGGAGCGATCGCCTGGGAACAGCCTACACCGGGCGCTGAGTCTCCCCCTGTGGCTCAAAACTTTTTGAGCTTGGCAGAGGATTGGTGTACTCAAACAGGGCGTGGTTAAACTAGTTTTCGATGACAACAGTGCAGCGGTGAACAGATTCCAAGCTGGAGAAGGGCAAGCACAAGTTGAGACGGAAGACTTATTATGCCGAAAGCAGTATACTTGTTCTACTGGCGTAGTGCCTTTTTGGAGTCCTCAATAGGCCAACGGATTCCCATACAGCGTCCTATAGGTGGGATGCCATGTTGAGCTAAATTGGCACAACGTTCCGATCTGGGTGAATAGGCAGCAACATCAGCTCTTAACAAGATGGAACAGGAAAATGATTGGATACATAACCTTCGGCACCAACAACCTAGAAGGGGCCGCAAAATTTTACGACGGCCTGTTTTCCATATCTGGAGTTTCTCGAATCATGGATTTGGGGACTTTCATACTCTGGGGAACCTCACTTGAGGCTTCCGCTTTGGCCATCACCAAACCCTACGACGGAAACGAGGCGAGTGTTGGCAATGGCGTGATGGTGGCAATTAGGGCCAAATCTAAAGAAGAAGTAGACGCCATCTACAACAAAGCAATCGAATTAGGCGGTGCAGATGAAGGCGCACCTGGGCCAAGAGGTGATGGTTTCTATGCTGGGTATTTTAGAGATCTAGATGGAAACAAGCTCAATGCATTTTTCATGGGTTAACCCTGCCAGAATCTTGCTTCGCTCCTAGTTAATTAGCCCTCTATCTCGGCCATACATTGTGGAAATAGCTGTGGGAATGGAGGCACCGGAAATTTGATTCGACTCGCCAAATCGACTGAAGCAACAATACTGAGTGCCTTGGCGCTGCGCTCAAAAGCCTATTGGGATTATGATGCTGAGTTTATAGCAGCGTGCGTCGATGAACTGACAATCTCAGCAGAGCAGATTCAGAGCAGCCCAACGTATGTTTTTGAAGAAAAAGGGCATGTTCTGGGATTCTACATGCTGGAATCAGTTAACAATCAGTGCGGCTTCAATAGTCAAAGCCATTTCAACAAGCACGTTCGCGATGCCACTGGTATGACCCCGAACAATTACCGTAAAATCTTTAGGTAGCGCCTGGTACTAGCGAGTTCAGCTAGGCACTTCAGAATAGAAGACTTTAACTCCGCTACCGTTGAAAAACGATCCTCTGGATAGGCCGATGCGCCCTTGCAGAAAACTTCTAGAAGAGGAGGATATAAACCTTTCTCAAACTCTGATCTTCCCAGATGATGACCAAACTGATCACGGTTTGGGCGTCTTCCAACAAGCGCATGATAGAGCGTAATCGAGGCACTGTAGACATCAGATTCAATTACAGACTTCTTTCCCTTTAATACTTCAGGTGCCATATAAGACCTTGGACCTCGCTGGGAGAGATCTACTGCCTTGTCTGATATTGATAAATGGGAGTAAGGAATTCCGAGATCTATTAAAACCCAACCACGGCTACTCGCAGTAATATTCACGGGGCGGATATCAAGGTGAAGTAACCCAGCCCCATGAAGAGTAGAAAGTCCGTCGCATATGTGCCGAGTTAGTCCCTCAAACTGGCAGCAGGTGAGTCGTCCACGACGTTTGAGGAGAAGGCCGAGAGCTTCACCTAGAATTTGCTCCATAACAAGGTACCTGCCATATTTATCCACCTCAATAACTTGTACTAGAGCAGGATGATAAAGCTGGGCTAGATAGCCCCCGATCTCTCGCACAGTTTTTGGAGAGGCTCGATTCGGACGAAACCATTTAAGTGCGACTGGGATCGCTGGGCAAGCCTGTGTCGATATGGCTGAGAAAACCACGCCCATACCGCCACGTCCGAGTTCTTTAGTGAGCAAGTAGTTGCCAACTATATCTCCTGGCTTGGGTTCAGAGTTTGCTGATACAGCCATCGATATCTTATGACTCACCAGTGTGCATGATAATCATCAGAGAGAATGCTTCTACCTAATACGATAGACTCTTAAGGTCATTGAAACATGTGTACTGTAGTGCTTTCGATAGGTTTTGATCACATCATGGAAAGGGAGATTGGAAAGACCCAGTGAATTTCTCAGTTAAGCGCTGTCGTCCAGATGCTGGGGCAAAAATACGCTGACCTGGGTGCCCTGACCCATCTGACTGTCGATATAAATATGGCCTCGGTGGTTATCTACAATAACTTTCGCGATCGCTAGCCCTAGCCCAGAGTTGCCCCCGGCGCGGCGGCTGCGGGCGGGATCGACTCGGTAGAACCGATCAAACACTCGCGGTAGGTTTTCAGGGGCGATGCCCACTCCAGTGTCGGCCACGGTGATCTGCACCTGGGGTTGATTATTCTGGCGCAGGCTGTTGATCTGGAGGCTCACCTGCCCGCCGGCGGGCGTATGCTGCAGCGCGTTGCTGACTAGGTTGGTCATCAGCCGCACAATCTGGTTGGCGTCGCCTTTAATGGTCGGGGATGATTTTGCTGAGTCAACTGGCGGAAGCTGGAGGCTTAGCTGAATAGCGCTGTCGGCGGCGATCGCGCTTTGTTCTTCCACAATATCTTTAAGCAAGGGCACCAGTGCCACAGCCTCACGCTGCACGGGCACCAGTCCCCCCTCCTGACGAGCCAAAAACAGCAAATCGTCCACCAGTTTTCCCAACCGCCGGGTTAGCCGTTCAATCACCTGAAGCTGGCCCTGCTGCTGAGCTAAATCAGGCTCTGGATCGGCCAGGGCAACCTGCACATTGGTTTGAATCACCGCAATCGGATTCCGCAGCTCATGGGACGCATCGGCAGTAAACTGCTTAAGCTGCTGATAGGCCGTACGGATGGGAGCGATCGCCAACCCCGACAGCAGCCAGCCAATGCCGGCT
>JBCCJU010000321.1:0-3477 GCA_039027715.1 Cyanobacteria bacterium P01_C01_bin.120 | reverse complement strand
GATTGGGTTTGGTCGGTGGCGTTTAGCCCCGATGGTCAGACCCTGGCCAGCGGTAGTTTAGACGAAACCGTTATGCTCTGGGATGTGCAAACACAGCAGCATCTCAAGACATTGGCAGGGCATAGCCAATTTGTCTGGTCTGTAGCTTGGAGTCCTACTGGTTCAGTGCTGGCTAGTGGCAGTGCCGATCGCAGCATTAAGCTCTGGGATCCGACCACAGGAAATTGTCTTCACACCCTTGAAGGACATGACCATCAAGTCACGTCAGTGGCTTTTCATCCCGCTGGCAATATGCTGGCGAGTGGCAGTGACGATGAGGCGATCAGACTCTGGGATGTGAAGACCGGCTACTGTCTTCGCGCTCTAGACAAACACACTGATCAAATGGACACCGCAGATACCAACAAAGGGCAAATTAGGGCGGTCACCTTCAGCCCCGACGGCCAACTGGTGGCCAGCGGCGGATTGGATAGAACGATTAGGGTTTGGGAGGTTAAGACGGGCACCTGTATTCAAACAATTAGCAATCACTCGGAGCCTATTTCCTCACTGACGTTTAACCCCAATGGAAAAGTTCTAGCGAGTAGCGGCGAATCGGGCATCATTATTCATCTCTCAGCGATTAAAACAGGACGATTGCTTCAAGAACTCAAAACAGATAGCCCGTACAAGGGCATGAATATTACAGATGTGCAAGGCTTAAGTCAGGCTCAAAAATCAAATCTCATCACCCTAGGAGCTGTCTCTGATGAAATGTTGTCTGAGTAACATTACTCCATCTCAGAATCCTAGAAGGAGCATTCCATTAGCGATTTGGTTAATTTCAGACCAAGTCTTTTTAAACCTCGAAAAAACTTATGGCTAATAGAGCAATTAATCGCTCTATTAGCCATAGAATAGTCCAAGTTTGCAATTTAGGGCAATCAAGGCAAGTGCATTTGTACCAAAAAATGGATAGTATTTCACTGAACTGCGCATCTGATAAGGCACTTTGCTTAGGTCAAGATTTGCCTTCTCAATCAAATGAAAAGGCATTAACACGTTCCCTTGCAATATATCTAGAAAAATCCGAATCTTGCAAGATTAATGACCACAAATGGGAAGATAAGCTTCAAACAGAAAATGACCTGAAAAGCTATCCCACCTACTCATGGAAATCACTGCCAAATAACGACCATTTTCCTGAGTTTGAAGAATACCGTACGATATCCAGGCATCTATGTTCTCGTACAAAGGCTACTAATAATGCTTGTCCCTATGGTGATAATCCTGCTCCTATTGCGCGAATTGTAGAAACTAAGCCTCAATTAGTGAGAGATGCTTACACGCTATCAGCCCTGAGATTTAAACTATCTCCTTTCAAGAACACGAAAAGTACTGAAGATAATAAGCGCTCAGGTATTCCAACGGTGCTGACGTCCCTTTACGCCAGAAAAATAGGATCTCAGCAAAATATAACTGATTCATCTAAATTGTTAGGCCTTATTTCTCAAAAGCTAACTTTATCAGAGATGAAAGAAGCTGTGGCTCAATCACAGCAAGAAATGCGATTTTGCTACGCTCATGAACTTGCTCCTTTGATGAATGCCAATCCATTTGACCCTGAGCTTCATTATCACGAGCTCACATCAAAAATGGTGCACGATCTAAGACAATATGTTGAGCTGCAAAATCGTCCCTATAGATTCTTTAATCTGGTGCAGCAACTCGAAAAAGACGTGGCCTTGAATTGTTGGCGTGCTGCTAACACGGGTGAACTTCTATTAGTGCTGAGAAATAATCTTCAGAAGGTTTTGTCGAATGATTCTTCATCCATTCAAATCGAAACAGCTAAATCGATGGAGGAGCTGCTGTCAATTTTAAGAGATAGACATTTCTTGTCTGAATTCCCGTTGATTGAGAAAGCCATTGGAGAAGCGATCGGAAGATTCATTACCCTGACAATGTCAGGATGGCGGGACCCTGACGGTCATCGACGGAAGAGAGCGATCACTTGTCCCATTGGCGTTCCCCTAGGATATATGCAAGCGCTGCGACGCAAAGATCAGCCCTATGTGACTCAGGAATTTTCTAATCATGCTCATGGGGGACTGAATCACTGGCTGCAAGAGCATATCTGGCAGCGATTTTGTAGCCGCTATCGTGAAGAGCACAAGCTGCACCCATCAGAGTTCTTGAAGCAACTAGGTCGCATTCAGAGCCGGATTCGAGTTGAATCCGAAGGTAAATTTCCCGAAAAAGGGGAAGTTCACAACCTTCACATGTTTGCCGATGCCATCTATGAACTGCACATGCCAAACCTAGCAAACCCGGCTAATACAAACTTTTGGACAGTCTTGCAATTCTATCTACCGTTAATGTCACCTTGGCCTTAGTGCAGTGAAAAATTAGTGCAGTATCAAAGCTAAGAATTGAAATCTTCGATCTTGAACAGGGCCGACTACTGAACCTTACGGAAATTGCGCATCCTAAGATTTCACATTTGCACACCCTTAGGAAAACGCTTAAATTCCCTAGTGAGCTCAGTTCCCAATCTGCAAAGTGAGATTCTAAAATTCCTGCGCTGATACGAATTGAGTTTCGTGAGGCCCCAGATAAACCTTAGTCAGATTCAGAAGTGGAGTTTTGACGCTTGTCCGACCTCACCGCCTGCGGCGCCTCTCCTTCTCAAGGAGAGGCTTAATGACAGTCTGGTTCCTCACCTTTTCAAGGTGATGTTAGGTAAAGTTTTTATGGCCAAACATAACTCCAGTTCTCAACTTAGACGCGGTTTATATCGTGGTATTTACACTCCATAGCAATATAACCAGGCTGCATGTCTCTCATCCCATTTGTGGCATTTCAAACCTAAAACCGTGTCAAAAAGGACACAATGTCAACGTGGCAAAAGGAGCGATCGCATGGGTGAGGGAATTATTGTTGTGGGTGCGGGGCCAGGGGGTGTGGCGATCGCCTACCTGTTGGCTGCCCGTGGCCTGCCCGTCACCCTGATCGAGCAGGAGCCGCAGTTTGACCGCGTATTTCGGGGCGAGGGATTGATGCCATCGGGCGTGCAGGCCCTGAAGGCGGTGGGATTGGGCGATTGTTTAGCGCAGATTCCCTCGCGTCAGCTTGACGCCTGGGATTTTTATGTCGAAGGGCAGCGGCGGATGCGGGTGATGGAGCCTTGGTCGCAAACGGGCCTGCCGCCAACCCATATCATTCACCAATCGGCCTTGCTGGCCGCGATCGCCGCCCGCACCAAATCCTTTCCAAATTTTCAGTTTCATCCCGGCTGGCAGGTGCGCGATCTACTGCGTCAAGGCGATCGCATTATGGGCGTGCAGGCTACCCAGGGTAGCGAAAGGCGAAACTTTACGGGCGCTTTAGTGATTGCTGCCGACGGGCGCTAGTCGCGGTTACGTAAGTTAGCGGGCTTGCCTCTCACCCAGGCCGATACCCAATTTGACGTGCTGTGGTTTAAGCTGCCCGCGCCAG
>JBCCJU010000320.1:0-3516 GCA_039027715.1 Cyanobacteria bacterium P01_C01_bin.120 | reverse complement strand
GCCCGATACACCGTTGCGAGTCCCAGCGATCGACCCTCAGTCTGTAACTGGGCAAAAATGTCCTGCGCTGTGATTTCGGTTGATGTGCTGTTCAGCAGTTCATACACCCACTGCTGACCTCGGGTAAGTTTGGCCTTCATTGCAGTAAATTTGAGAATGATAATCATTCTTATTGTATCGCTTCACGTCATGACTTCTACTGAAATTGCCCCCGCCCCTCAAGACCCTGCCGAAATCGCTGCCTCTAATCTGCCGGCAATGTCCCATCGCCCCCGCCGACTGCGACGCACCGAAGGACTGCGGCGCATGGTGCGCGAACATCACCTCACGACCGACGATCTGATCTATCCCGTGTTTGTGATGGCAGGGGTTGGTCAGAAAGCAGCGATTCCCTCTATGCCGGGGTGCTACCGCTACACCCTGGATTTACTGCTGGAAGAGGTGGCTGCGGCCTATGAGTTAGGCATCCCGGGGATTGCCCTCTTCCCGCTGATTGCCCCTGACCTCAAAGACAACGCCGGTACCGAAAGCTACAACCCTGAAGGGCTAGTGCCTCAGGCGGTGCGAGCCATTAAGCAAGCTGTCCCCAACCTGCTGGTGTTTACCGATGTTGCCTTGGATCCCTACAGCAGTGCTGGCCACGACGGCATTGTCGAAGACGGCGAAATCCTCAATGACGCAACCGTGGCGGTGTTGGTGAAGCAAGCCCTCTGTCACGCTGAAGCGGGAGCCGATTTCGTGTCTCCTTCCGACATGATGGATGGCCGGGTGGGGGCCATCCGTCGCGCTCTGGATGCCGAGGGATGGGTTAATGTGGGCATTCTGGCCTATTCCGCCAAGTACGCTTCCGCTTACTATGGCCCCTTTCGCGATGCGCTGGACTCAGCCCCCCAGTTCGGCGACAAAAAGACCTACCAGATGGATTCTGCCAATGCCCAGGAAGCCCTGAAGGAAGTAGCCCTCGATATTGCGGAAGGCGCCGACATCGTTATGGTGAAACCAGCCTTGGCCTACATGGATATCATCCAGCGCCTCCGGCAGCACACAACCCTACCCGTGGCGGCCTATAACGTCAGTGGAGAATACGCCATGGTCAAAGCGGCGGCGGCTCAGCAGGGGTGGATTGATGAGCAAACCGTCGTGATGGAAACCCTGACTGGTCTGAAGCGGGCTGGAGCGGACGTCATTTTGACTTACTTTGCGAAGGATGTTGCCACCTGGCTGCAGAGGTAAGGGATGAACGAGGCAATGAACTTTCTGGACTGTTGTATTCTGCCCCTGTCGGATGGACGGTATCAGCTGCGGCATTTGAGTGGGGCGGTGTGGAACTCTAGAGATTTGCAGTCATGCTTAAAGGCAGCTGCCAAAGCCTGGATCATGAGCCGCCCTCATCCTGCCGTGGTGATTCAACCAGGCGGGTGGGTTTTGGCCAATCGGGCCGCCACTGCCACCAACTGGCCTTATTGTTGCTTTGGTTTACTGCCGGGGCAGGTTTACCAGCGTTTTGCCAAACAAACGGCTTTACAGGGAAAATGGGAAGTGTGCTCCTTTCAGAAAGTTTTGATTCATGACCAGGATTTTCTACTCTTAGAAGCAACGGATAACGCTATTAGATAAGGATCAGTATGGCCAGAACACTAGAGTGAGATTGCCCTTTAGGGCCTCGCACCGTATCCTCCCGGCAATCTCAGTTCGGCGGCATTGCTTGGACCGATGACTGCGGGGCAGAATCGGTGGGTAGCGGCGGGAGGACAAAGGCGGTGGCCCGACGAATTTCGGGGGCACGATCGCGATACGGCACTCGCCCATTAGTGCTCTCGGTGTATTGCTGGCAAAACTCCGCGACCGTGGCGGCCCCATTTTCGGGACTCACGCCACTGAGAATAAAGGTCAGCTTGCCGGGTGCTGCTACCGAGACATTGCAGGGCTGTTGACACCCGGCCATACAGCGCAACGGCTCCAGGTGAACGGTTGCTTGCAAGTCCCGTTCAGCCAAGGCTTCCTGGAGCTGGTCAATCAAGTATTGGCCACCCGCAACGCCGTCGCGGCTGCGTTCCTGAGCCGAAAACCGACAGAGTGAGCACACAAATAATGTCGTTGGGGTCATCCGGCCCTCTGATTGAGCGTGGGCAAATCGACTTGAAACAATCGCATGTCCGCAAAAGCGGTGGGGTCAAGGTGAAACTCTTCCCAGCCTTGGCAGACAATTTCGTAGCCGTGCGGCGGCGAGATCGGCAAGTTCCGCAGGTAAAGGAAAGAGGCAAGATCGCCCGACTCCAGCAGCAAAATCGCATCCTTTTCGGGGTTGTACCGATCCACCGCCTGGAGAATGTGCCCGTTGATGTGGTGATGGTTCAAAATCACCGTGTCGGGGGCAGCCAGCCACGCATTGAGGAAGGGAGCCAGCCGCGATCGCGGCACGTAATGGGCCTCAAAGCTTTCTCCGGTAAGGCCGAGGCGGGGCGATCTCAGACTGCAGACGATCGTTCCCTTTTCCCCCGCCAAAAAGCCACACCAGGCGTTGTAGGCCAGGTGCAGCAAATTGGTGGCGACAAACGCAGATTGCCAGTCGCCCGAACAGCCTTGCCAAACATTAGTGGGAAGTCGCATGAATTTCCTCCCGCACTGGCTGGGCTGTGGCCACCATGGCCCTGAGGAACGTCATGATTTGCATGGTCATGAATGTGTCGTCCTGAAATGATGAGTTGTGTTGAGTGAGAAAAGGGTTGCTGGCTTGGGAAAGCGACCCAATCAGCACAGCAAAACGCTGCGCCAGATGAGGCTTCAGCAACCGGGTAGAAGTGAGATCGCTCACCAGAGCTGGGGAATACCGAACATGACAGCGCCATCACAAAACAGCACCGCTAGCGGCAATCTGGGTCACGCGATTGGCTTCGCCATGCCTTTGGCAAATGCAGTCAATGATTCGGCAATAACGCCTGAGTTACCGCCGCTCTCCCTCATCGGAGCTTCGTGGGGACGCTCCTGAAACGACACCTTCGCGATCGATAGAAATCAAAAACGGTCATCATCCGTACCTCGCAGATGTTGAAGAACATGAACAGTCATCGGCGGGCATTCTGACTTACTCAATTTTGGATTGCCGATTTTAGATTTGCGATTGAGTTGCGCTCGAATCTAAAATCCAAAATCTAAAACCCAAAATCGGCTTACAGCTGCGGGACAGCGGCAGATTCGCACTGCACTTTCCCCGTTTCCTCCAGCGACTGTTCCCCGCTAGAACCGATGTAGATCGGAATTTAGCATGACTTGAGGGGAATTGAGCCAGAAAATTAACGCAAGGCAATGAAGCGCGATCGCCTAAGTTTTGACTCAATAGAGGCAATAGATTTCCCCGATGGCAATGACGCCACGGGCGATCGCACCATTTGGTTTGGGGAAACCACTAACCTGATGCAGCTCAATGACGTGCGCTACGGCTGGGCCGTCGGCCTCTATCGCCAGATGCGCGAAAACTTCTGGGTTCCCGAGAAAATCGACATCACCCAGGATGTT
>JBCCJU010000319.1:0-3549 GCA_039027715.1 Cyanobacteria bacterium P01_C01_bin.120 | reverse complement strand
TTCAGATCTTTCACTAGCAGACCTTAGACCTTGAAGTCTGTTCAGTTTGCAACTTCTGCTGGGGTGAATATGATCGCTCAGCCTTAGCGGTGTCTTACGAGTTCCTATTATGGAGGGTTCAAGTCGCCTTGAGGACAAAGCTGACACATAGAATGTTGAAGACCGTGTACCTAAAAGCACAACCGCTGGCGCTTAGGATGAGCGGCGAATCTCTGAACAAAACGAAGACATCCGGATGCCATCGGCTCGCTTCACTAGGCTGGTACGCATTCGCAAATTGGGGTTGGCGTACCACAATCGCTCATCTGACTCAAATTTGTCATTGCGGACGCTGAGTGTTAACACATCTGCTTCGAGGGTATATTGACCGGCGATCGCGGGTTCAGTCTCAGTCTGACTCATAAACTGTCCGGCTGACGGATCAGCGGACTTCAGGCCAAGCATCAGCGTTATGCTTTTGGGAGCATTGCTACCGCTGCCATAGAGACTTGCTTGTCCTTCCTGCTGAATCAAAAATGCAAAAATCACGGCAGCGGCATCCGCCTTGAACTGCTCACAGAGGCTAACCACACGGGGGTCGTTGAAGTTGACATGGCTAATCTTGAGAGTCGTTTGTCCGGTTTGTGACGGCTGACCTGGGGCAAAATGGGTGGTGCGCTGCGAAAACCAGGTACCTGTAACTGTTTCAAAAAAATTAACGATACTCATGCCGATGTTTTTGGAGGGCTTCAAATGTCCTTGTGACCTTTATTCTACGTTGAAGCGATCGCCCTCTCCTGTGGAAAAACGTTAAATACCTGAGAAGCCCAAGCTGCGCCGCATTCACTGAATGTTACGCTAACCATTACGCTAAAAAACTTTCGTAAACACAGGTAAAGCTTCAATGAGCGGTTTGAATCAAGAACCTTTATTGCTCCGGGCAGCTCGCGGTGAATCGGTAGAGCGCCCGCCCGTCTGGATGATGCGTCAGGCGGGGCGATATATGAAGGTTTACCGTGATTTACGAGAAAAATATCCGTCGTTTCGCGAGCGCTCGGAAAATCCTGAATTGGCGATCGAAATTTCTCTGCAGCCGTGGCGAGCTTTTCGACCCGATGGCGTCATTTTGTTTTCCGATATTTTGACCCCGCTGACGGGCATGGGCATCCCCTTTGACATTTTGGAAAGCAAAGGCCCGGTCATCAATCCGCCCATTCGCACCCAGGCTCAGGTCGATGCCGTGCATGAACTCGACCCCGATACCGCAACCCCCTATATCCGCACCATTTTGGGCACCTTGCGCTCCGAAGTTGGCAATGACGCCGCCGTGCTGGGTTTTGTCGGCTCTCCGTGGACGTTGGCCGCTTATGCGGTGGAAGGGCGCACGTCTAAAAACTACGCCAATATCAAGGGCATGGCTTTCTCGGAGCCGGCGATGCTGCATCAGCTGCTGAGCAAGCTGGCTGACAACATTGGCACCTACGCCTGCCATCAAATTGAGTGTGGCGCTCAGGTGGTGCAGCTTTTTGACTCGTGGGCTGGTCAACTCAGCCCCATGGACTATCGCACCTTCGCCTTGCCCTATCAGCAGCAGGTGGTGCGTAAAGTTAAGGCTAAGCATCCCCAGACGCCGCTGGTGCTTTATATCAGCGGCAGCGCCGGCGTCCTGGAACTGATGGGTGAGTCGGGGGTCGATATCGTCAGTGTTGACTGGACGGTGGACATGGCGGAGGCCCGACGACGTTTGGGACCAGATATGGCGGTGCAGGGCAACGTTGATCCCGCCGCGCTGTTTGGCTCCAAGGAGTTTATTCGCGATCGCATTCTTGACACCGTACAGAAGGCTGGTCGTCGTGGTCATATTCTGAACCTGGGACACGGCATCTTGCCCGGCACGCCTGAAGACAATGCGGCCTTTTTCTTCGAAACTGGCAAAAACCTAGACCAGTTACTGGCTGTTCCGGTCTAGCAGAGCTTCATTCGAGTGATACGCTGGGATCACCTCAAAACGAAGTTTCAGGCTGCGAACGGTTTCAGGCTGCGACAGGTATTTTGTTTTCGATGACATGGACTCAAGCACCTGCTGGATAATTTTGGGGTGACGTGTATTTTTCGGCAGTGGCAGTGCGGTGTCTGAACTGATTCAACTTTCTAGCAACAAAGTTCCTAAACGTATTTTTATCACGGGAGCTAGCGGCTGCATTGGCCATTATCTAGTTGAAACGCTGCTTGATCGCACACCCCACGAACTGTTCCTATTGGTGCGCAATCCCGCTAAGCTGCTGTTTAACTGGCAAGATGAGCCCCGCCTTCATTTGATCGAAGACGATATTCGCCATGCTGATGCCCATGCGCCTCTACTCAAAACCATGGACACGGCGATTTTGGTGGCCACATCCTGGGGGGGCGCTCCCGAGATTTATGACATTAACGTGACCGCTAACCACCGAATTATGGAGCTGTTGGACCGCGATCGCTGCCAGCAAGTGCTCTATTTTTCCACCGCTAGCATTCTGGATAGCAACAACCAGCCCCTAAAAGCCGCCGGCGACATCGGCACCGACTACATTCGCAGCAAATATCAGTGCTATATGAAACTGCCTGAGCTAGCGATTTATCCTCAAGTGACGACTGTGTTTCCCACCCTCGTGTTTGGCGGCGATAAAGACAAACCCTATTCCCACATCTCCGCTGGCATCAAAGACGTCACCAACCGGATTGATCTCATTCGCTTTCTGCGGGCGGACGGCAGCTTTCACTTTGCCCATGGCAAAGACATTGCCGTCGTTGTCACCCACCTCGTCGATCATCCTCCGGGCCCCCAAGAGCCGCGTCAGGTCATCATCGGTAATCCGCCCCTGACGATTAATCGCACCGTCGAGGAAGCCTGCAACTATTTGGGCAAGCGCATTTACTTCCGCCTACCGGTTTCGCTGTGGCTGGCCGATCGCATCATCGATTGGTTCAATATCCGCATGGCCGAATGGGATCGCTTTTGCCTCACGTATCGTCATTTTGTTTACGATAATCCTACTCATCCAAAAACCTTGGGATTAGAGCCCTACTGCCCGACTCTGGCCGATTTGATGCGGCTAAGCGGAGTCATGCCCGGTTGAGTAATACGCTCGTTCTTATTAGAATTGGAAGGCAATAGTGCTATTAATGCCGAATTAACTGCCTTAGTAATTATTCGGGAATTGCCAACAAGGCGGCGAGCAAATGCCAAGCCGCTTGGTTTTGCAGTTAAGTTCGCCATACCGCTTCCAAAGCTAAAATCGCTACTATCTACTGCTCCTCCGCCTGCAACCTATGGCCATCATTTCTTCTAAATCGGCGCCTGAACCGCAGCCAAGCGGCTCGCAAAAGGTCAAAGCCAGCCCCGATGCCAAGCCGCAGCCGCAGCCAGAATCTCTGGTGCGAGAACCTCAGAAAGCCGAGGAAGCGAAGAAATCCGCTGAAACGTCGCCAGCCACGCCAGTAGAGGATGGTCTGCGACCACAAAGGCTGGCGGACTATATCGGTCAAAAGTCTCTGAAAGAGGTGCTGGATATTGCTATTCGGGCAGCCCAG
>JBCCJU010000318.1:0-3597 GCA_039027715.1 Cyanobacteria bacterium P01_C01_bin.120 | reverse complement strand
TCATTCCGCAAACAGGTCGAGTGCGAGACTGGCGCTTTCAGCAAGATGGGCAGGCCATGACCGTCGATGTGGCTGGAACGTTGACTATTGATCATGCCGAAACTGCAACCGCTGCGGCGATTGCCGGGGCTGGCATTATCCAGCTTTATAACTTTGTCGTGGGGGATGCGATCGCTGCCGGTCAGTTAGTTCCGCTCTTAGAAAACTACGCCCCTCCGGGTGTCCCCATTGCCGTTATCTATGCCCAGAAACGATATCTGTCGGCCAAAGTGAACGTCTTTTTAGACTTCATCCAGGCGCTGATGGCAGAGTTGAAGCACACTCACGTAATCGATTAGCGATCGCACCTAACATTGCATCGATATAGACGGAGTCAAGTGATCGCCTGCAGCGGTTCACCGCCGATGCGTCCCATGAATTGCGCAATCCTCTAGCCGCTATTCTCAGCAATGCTCAGGTGGCCCTGATTCCCAATATGAGGCCAGTTCTCAGACGGACTGCGTCAGCGAAATTGAGACTGCAGCCAAGGCCATGAGCGGCCTGATCGACAACCTTTTGTTTCTGGCCCGTCATGAAGGCCCGATTGCCGGTGCGGCTCTAAACCAGCGCACTAGCGCGCAGGAGCTGCTGATGCCCTTGGTTCACTACGGCACCGCCCAAGCCAATCAGCAGCATCGCACGTTTATTCAAGACATCCCATTACGCATCGTCATGATTAAAGCTGACCCCCAGCTTCTGCATCGGGCACTGACTAATCTTTTAGACAATGCCTTTAAATATATGAAGGAAAACGGTACGGTTCAGCTTCGTCTGGTCATTCAAGCTCAATCCATTCTGATTCAGATTAAAGACGACAGTGCTGGCATTCCAGCCGCTGATCTGCCCCGTATTTTTGAACGCCTTTATCGGGTCGACATGGCGCGATCGCGCCATACAGGGGGATTTGGACTGGGTCTCTCAATTGCTCAACAAATCGTCCGTGCCCACAACGGGCAAATTCCAGCAGCGAGCACCGTCGGCCAGGGCAGCCTTTTTCAAGTTCAACTGCCCCTGCATAAATAAAAGGTGACCTTTGGGAGGCAAATACCCAGACAATTTGCTGCGGTCAGGTTGGATCTAGCGCCTTTATCAACACCAACGGCATAATTTTCTAGGAAATTCTGTCGCTCGACTCAATTGTAGAATGCTGTTCCCGACAGGCAGCAGCATTTTCGAGACTAGGTTTCCTAAATCAATAGCACAAGCTTGAGGGCTTTGATGATGTCTAACAGTTACTACATGACGCTCTTAAAGAGGAGCTGATCAAGCCAAAGTGCCGGCTCAGATCCCTATTCCCCATACTTAACCGTCAAAAGTGACAGATAACACCCTGCTCTCCTAGAGTTATACGTCAAAAATTGTAGATAAGTTCTATGGGTGAGGGTGTTATCGCCCAAAAATGACGGATAAGATCCGGAAACTGTAGATCTTATCTACCAGATCTGACACTGAATAGATAGTTAGACGGACAATTCAATCTGGCAAAAGTTGATGTGGTAGACTCTTTAGTCTAAATAGCAAAGTCCTTGGTAAGGTCGTACTTCAGACAAATTATATGGTTGAAATTCTTAGCTCTAACCCTCTAGGTTACCTGTTTTTAGTAGTTGGGTTACTCCTTATAGTTACTTCAATTTCAAAGGAATCAAAATTTGGTGGCTTTGAGTTCAGCCATACTCGTTTCAGTAGACTCATTGGTTTTTTTCTGGGAGCACTGTGCCTTACTGTTTCTTTTACACTTTTCCCGGAACTTGAAACAATCCTGGGTAGAGTTTTATCATTCTCACTGCCAATTATAGCTATATTATCCATCGTCGCTTTAATAGTCTATGCAATAGATTCGTATGGGAAGAACAGATTCCTCAGAGAACAAAGAGAAGTAAATCAAGAAGTAGAAAACTTTGTAGGGAGACTTAGCGAAGGGGATGACGACATTGATGTCTTAAAGCTAATGCGACAAAATCTTGCTGAGCTTCGAGAGTATTATGTCATCAATAAAAGACAGGCGACAAGATCATTTTTGGCGGCCTTATTTATGTCTATACTTGGATTCATACTCTTTGCTGGAGGTATAGGCTTAACTTCAATTACCCGTGATACCAGCGAGGCTGTTCTTTATTCAACTATTGCAGGGGTAATTGTTGAAATAATATCTGGATTGTTCTTTTGGCTTTACAGTAGAGCAATAAAACAAATAAATATTTTTCATGCTAGTTTACTAAGCACTCAGAAGTTTTTGACTGCAATTCAGTTGATCAATAACATTTCTGACAAAAATAAGGATGCAATGTATGCATTTGTAATCCAAAGCATTATTGAGCATGACATCCAAGCAGTTGGTTCAAAAGGTGTCCAGGAAAGTACAAAAAAAAGTATTCCAGGTTTAAGAATCAACCAAGGCGATGACGAAAATGAAGAGAGTAAAGCTACATTTGAAAATTAAGTAAATTATCTAAATTTGGGAGTTTTAATCAACTATACATATGTTTATCTACTATATATTGTGCCCTCATCATAGTCACTGAGGCCAATCAATGCCTCTAGTCCTTGCCGTCTAACCCTACGCAGGAGCGGACGGAGTTTACAATCTAGGCATCAATTCAAAAATATTGGCCGCCGCTCAGCTCCACGTTAGCTAATTCCGCAGGATTATTTCACCCTTCCTCGAAGATTTTCAGTGAGTTTGAAAACATTCGGCAGGCTTTCTGGTGCGATATGTAAACATCAATATCTGTCTATTTCTGAAAAATTCCTGCAACACCATCTGCCGTCAACCGTAAGTGAACGGCAGTGCCCGGGCGCTCAAAAAGCTTTGCTCAGTCACTTGGTTCCACTGCATCAGAACTTGACGAGCTGATAGGAATGAATCGATAGTTCGCTGCATTAATTCATCACCGCCGGAGCGCATTTCAGCAACAACTTCACCAGATGCACTGCCTAGCCCTTTTAACACGTCCGGCGGTAACTGCCGCACCTGCACATTGTGTTCATTGATCAATGTCTGAAGTGCCCTGGCATTGCCAGCATTGGCTGCCGCAAAGCCCTGCTCATAGCTCGTACCTCGACAATGGCCTTTTTACTTGGCGTCGATATTGTATTTTGAACAGAAGTTTGTCCCAAGGCGCTACAGCTTACGGTGAGAATAAGCAGCATAACAGCCAAGAAATGAAATGGTTTCATCACGATAATGTCCTGTTTGGGTAGCGATAACGGTCTTATGCTTTGACTGCTTCGCTTCAAAACGCGCTGGCCGTTGGTCGGACAATAATTTCATTCACGTCAACATCATCGGGTTGAGATACGGCGTACAAAACAGCTCTAGCGATCGCATCCGGGCTGAGTGAAATTTTGCGTAAATCGCTCAGACCCCCCTTTGCTGACTCATCTGTAATATCAGAGCCTAGCTCCGTCTCGACGACGCCCGGAGAGATTGTGGTGACGCGAATGTTTTGCGATTCCTGGCGCAGTCCCTCAGAGATGGCCCAAACCGCATACTTCGTAGCACAGTAAACGGCTCCCGTTGGGACGACCACATGAGCGCCAATGGATGCCGTATTAATG
>JBCCJU010000317.1:0-3632 GCA_039027715.1 Cyanobacteria bacterium P01_C01_bin.120 | reverse complement strand
GCCAGATGCGCAGAGCTTCTTCGGAGCGGTGGTGCGATCGCTGTTGCGTCACCGGATCATAGACATCGAAACGCACTTCACCAGTCTGGCTCCGGTAAGAACTCACTTTGGGCGTATTGTCTGGCGCAAAGAACCGTACCAGTTGCCCCATGAGTTTTTAACCTTTGAGCAATTTTGGGCGATGGGTGACCAGACAGGCTGCCCGCCGGCAATAGCTCTAGTTGTTCATAATCAATTATTGAGAATTCATCGCCAAGACTCCGGTTGTGGATGGCGGCTAGCAGCCAGAACTGACTGTTTTTGAAAAGTCAGGGATGCAAATCGTGAAAGTCAGGCGCGATTTTATGCGTCCTGTGATGGCTCCCAAACCTTAATCGGCTTGAGGATTGGCGACATCACCGACCCTAGTTACTGTCTGCGAATAACCGACTATAGCCGGTGATGACGTGCTTCGATTGAATTTCCTCGTCAATACTTTGATGGCGTCAGTAGCGCATACCTACCGAGAGCAGAAGCCCGCTTTAGACCAATTCTTTGAACAAAGGCTGCAGATGCTAGAAAGGATGTGGAGCATTGAGCAAGCCCCATGCCAGGCGTCTATCATCTTGAGATTACAGAAAGTGCAGCAGACCTCAAAACCCTTCTGGCGAGCCAACCCATGGAAAATTGGACCCAGAAATTTGGGAATCTTCCCAAACATTACTTTACGGCAATATTTGGGAGCGAAAATGACAGGGTATTTGTAGTCTCACTTCGAGTGAGACAGGCTTTGATAAAATTCCGACATTACTTCGTCCTCCTACGGATTTGCTAGTTCAAGCCGCCGTGGGGACTTTACTGCGGGAACGCTCAAAGCTATTCGAGTCGCCCTGGTCAAACCAGTGGCTTACCTCAGATATTCAGTTAGGCTATGACTCACCTGCAAAAACTAGGTGGCATCGCAGCATTTATCAACGTCATTGTGTTGATGGCAACATTAGCTACAGTGATTTTCTTAATTGGGTTTTCGGCGATCGCCGATCCGAATAAATTAATAGACTTAGCCATCCACAACCCGACACCGTTGTTGATCCAGGACGGACTAAAGTTCGTTTCGGCGACAATTTCTAGTGTGCTGATTTTGGCACTAGCAAACTATTTACGGCGTGACGCTTCAGCCTTGCTCTCCGTTGCAACTGGGTTGGGTTTTCTTTCCGTTTTGTGCTTAGTCAGCAATACTGTTTTGAGTTTGTATGCAATTTTCCAATTTGCGGCACATGACGAAACAGCATTATCAGGTGACCCTCTCAACGGCATGATTGGCATCCTGGCGATGGCGGCAATCAGCCTGGATGGTTTGTGGCTTTTGTTAGTGAGTTGGACAGCGCTCAAGGGCCAGCAGTTGCCTAGTCCTTTATGCTATCTGGGCTTGGGAATGGGGATTCTGAGCCTAGTGCCACCTTTAGGAATCGTTGTGTTGTTACTGAGTCTGGTATGGTCAGTGTGGATAGGACGAGTTTTGTTGAGAGAGAACCCAGCTAGCTAATAATCCCAATGCAGCAGATGTTTACAAGCCGCTGATTGAGTTGAAAAGGTTGTTTGCCGTCGCCGATTTGAGACGTTAGAAATCGCGATCGCACCTCACCCTGAATTCATTAAGCGGATAGAAAAGCGACTCGAACGCCACTTAGGTGAGCAAATGCTAGTGCGATTGCCAGATCCTATCCGACTTGACGACTGCTCAGAACCCGAGCCAGATATTGCCGTGGTGCGCCCGCCGGCTGACTTCTACGCCAGTCTTATCCCACCCTCTGCGGCGTCTCTCTGATTGTTAAAGTGGCAGATATGACAGTAGAACGCGATTTGGTTAGCAAAGCCAATCTTTATGCAATTGCCGGCATTCTCGATTACTAGATGCTCAACGTCTCGACGCGACAGCTTCACGTTTGAGTCCTGACGGCTACCAACGTCAGCTTATCCTGCGAGGGCAAGCCATTACATCCAAGCCTTTCCTACCTGTAAGCTTGCAGTTTTAGAATGCTTTGGTGACATACTCTAGTCAACATGCATAAAATGTTTCAGAGCTTCAATCTACGACGATAATGCGGATGCCGGTGCGGGTTTGAGCCGCGCTAATAGTTTCTAAAAGATTGTCAGAGTCGTACCTGAAACGAATGTCTTCGATTTTTTTCAAACGGCCATTGCTGAAGTAGTTGAAATCAATATCTTCTATTGCTCTTAATCGGCCATTATTCAAATAGCGAAAGTTGATATCGTCAATTTCTCGAATGCGTCCATCGCGGAAATATCTGAAGCGAGTTCGACCGATTAGGCGAATTTTGCCATCTGAGTAATAGGTAGTCTCGACTGTGTAATCTTGCTCGGAGACTAAAATATGGCCACTGGAGTAAACCTTAATTTGGGCATTGGGGATATTGACAAAAGTGCCTAAAACATTCCCCGCTCGATCTACATAGATGGCGTGAAAGCCTTCGCCTGCCTGCTCAAATCCATCGTCAATCTCAAAATCGGGCAGTACTTGACCGGTCAGCAGATTCTTGGGGGCCGGTTGGGCTAAGTTAATTGTCGATATTGTTGCATGGGCGATACCCGGCATCGAAAATGTGCCAGCACTAAATATTCCTGACATCAAGAAAGCGGCTGATCTTTGAGATGACAAACGAATTGACAACACGCTTAAAAACTCCTTTGCCTGTAGCAAGATTGAAATAATCAAGCCCTCGACTGACGCTACATTTCCTAGCCTAAGCTGAGATTAATTTCATCGTACTGACAGAACCTTGAAAGCTTAGGTAGAGCTCATTATTTGAGGGTGATTTCGATTATTTAGAAGGGTAGATTGCCTGACTCCAGTAGATTGGATAAGAATCGGATAACTTGCTGTCCCCGATAGAGCGCCAATGTGCCAAAAAGTAATGGGACGCTAGCGGCACTGACTAATCTGCCTGTCCCCAGGGCGGTCCAACTGCCGTAGGTCATATCCACTGATAGCCACAGATATGCCAGTATGGGCAACCCGCTCAGAAATACGGCAATCAAAAAATTGCGGACGGCGATCGCCAACCCTTCTTCACTCGATTCAGGTGAATGAGACGAATCAGACGCCATTGGCTTACTCTCCCGCGCTGGAAATTACGAGCTGTTCTTAGCGTAGAAAAGTGCCGAAACTTTAGCATCCTGCTGTCAGATTTACCCAACTAGGTGATAAAAACTGATTGAGTGCTGCCATTTACCGGATTTTTGCCATTCACAACTGCTTTAGCCTGCTTCACTCTGCCGGAACAGCGCCAGCGCCTTGAATAGGATTGTTTCTTGGATGTCACAATTGTTAATGGATGAACATCGAAAACAAACCTTCCGGTCTATACAATATTCCTTGATATTTTCCGCCGCCCTCTGTTTTGATTTTGTTGCTTCATGGGCTTTTGAGGGCGGCGATCGCTAGAGAAGTTAGTTAAGACAAGGATTCTTTATGAGGCTTAAAAGGCAATAGCTAAGCTGCTCAATATTCTTAATTTTCTTTTATTAGGCTCGCATAGAATCTTCAACATTTTGGGACGGGACTCACTGCGTTATGCAAACTCCACAAGTTGCTGTTGACGTTCCTCAGGTTCGCTTGCCCAAGGGTGGAG
>JBCCJU010000316.1:0-3650 GCA_039027715.1 Cyanobacteria bacterium P01_C01_bin.120 | reverse complement strand
TGAAAATTTGATTGAGCCTTTGAGAGGCGCCTTTCAACTGGCCGGTACGATGCTTTTAGTGTCGCTGTCCATGGTCTGGCTTAATGAGGGCTATCAAAGCCTCAGCGCTTTCCTGAAGCCTTTTGTGGATTTGGCGCTGATTAGCAGCATTGCCTGGCTTGCCTCGCGCGTGCTTAGCCGCATTTTTCGGGTTTACGGCGTTGAGCTGCTCAAAAAAATGGGCCGCGAAGTGGATGAAATGCTGTTGGTCTTTGAAACGATGGCCAATGTCGTGATTGGTTTTGTGGCGGTGCTGGCCTTTGCTCAAAGTCAGAATTTCAACCTCGTGGGCTTGTTTGCCAGTTTGGGAATCGGGGGCTTGGCGATCGCTTTTGCCGCCCAAAAGATTCTGGAGCAACTGCTCAGCACCATTGTAATTTACCTGGATCGTCCCTTTATTCCTGGAGAGTATATTCGTCTCAGTGACGGGCAACTGGGGCGGGTTGAGTCCATTGGGCTGCGTTCCACCAAAATTCGCACGGCTGCGAAAAGTACGCTATTTATTTTGCCCAACTCGACGCTGCTAAATATGGAAATCGAAAACGTTAGCCGCGCCAAGAAAGTCATGGTGATGCTGTATCTTGATTTTGCCCGCCGCCTCACCGATGAAGATGCCGCTTTGGTAAGGCAAGTGATTTCCCAAAGCACTAATTCCGTGTTTGGCGTTGATCCGGGCAGCACCAGCATTGTCTTTCCCCACGGCGGGGAGGAAAACGGCAACGGCAATAAAGATCGCTATATGCGCCGGGCCCGAGTCACATTCTTTATTCTGGGCTCTAATGAAAGCTCCATTGAACTCCGCAAGCGCCTGCTTGAACTGGCGAACGAAACCATTTCCAAAACCTTGGACAGCTATGGGATTAGGTTTACCATGCAAGACCCCACCGTCTACGTAGAGTCGCCCGTTACGCTTTAGGAGCGCCCATCAAGTCCGGGCTACTTCCGCCATCAGGAATTTTGATGGCTCCCCAATATCCTGTATGAGCAATCCATCTGTATCTTGCCTAACAGAGCAGTTTGCACCTGCGATTGTTTCCTGAACTCATCAGTTACACTCGCCCTTTTACCCAACCACCCTGCCACCCTTTTACCCAACCACCCAACCACCCTCACACCCTGCCACTCTCACACCCTCATCCTCTTCCAAAATGCGCATCGTCTACTTTGGCACGCCTCAATTCGCCGTCCCTAGCTTGCAGGAACTGATGGCTCATGCCGATTTTGAAGTTGCTGCCGTTGTTACTCAGCCCGATAAACGTCGCGGTCGCGGTAAGCAGGTAATGCCCTCGCCAGTGAAGGCGATCGCCAGCGAGGCTAATCTTCCCGTTTGGCAGCCTCAGCGCCTCAAAAAAGATGCTGAAATCCTGGGCAAGCTAACGGCTGTAAACGCTGACGCTTTTGTAGTCGTCGCCTACGGCCAAATTTTGTCTCGCCAGATTCTTGAAATGCCGCGCTTGGGCTGCGTCAACGCCCACGGCTCGCTGCTGCCGAAATATCGCGGTGCGGCCCCTATCCAGTGGTGCCTGTATCACGGAGAGTCTGAGACCGGCATCGACACTATGCTGATGGATGAAGGCATGGACACTGGCCCGGTCTTACTGGAAGGTAAGCGCTCAATTGACCTGCTCGACAATGCGCTGGATTTGGCTCAAGACCTGGCCGCCATCAGCGCTGAGCTGCTGCCCCAAACTCTCAATCAGCTCGCCAACGGCAGCTTGCAGCCAACGCCTCAAGACGACAGTGAGGCCACTTATGCGCCCCTGATCAAAAAAGTGGATTTTGAGCTGGATTGGTCAAAGCCCGCGATCGCCCTGCACAACCAGGTACGGGGTTTTTATCCCAACTGCGTCACCCGCTTTCGTGATAAAGACTTGAAGATTGTCGCGACTGTGCCGCTGGGCGCTAACTATTGGGATCAACTGCCCGAAGAGCTGCAGACGCTACGATCGCAAGTCGCTAATCTCTCCGAAGATCAAGAGCCGGGGACCGTGGCGGCGATCGCCAAAAGCTTTGGCCCCATTATTCAAACTAGCGATGGGCTGCTGCTGCTGCGAGAGGTTAAACCCAGCGGCAAAAAGGCTCAGTCCGGCTGGGATTTTGCCAACGGCAACCGACTAGAGCCGGGCGAAAAACTGGGGTGAGCCAGAAAAACATTGCAAAACGTCGAGAAATATTGCGAGAGATTGGCGATCGTTACTGTTCATTCTCTAAAAGCGAGTTTGATGTGGATTTGGCCGTAGATCTGTTCATTCTGAGGCTAGCTTAAACACAAGCGGCCAATGGGGGAATCGAACATGGCTGGAATCAGAAACATCTTTGCTCGTGCCAATTATCGCTGCCGCGAACGGGCCTATCAGCGCTGGCATCAAGGGCAATGTAAAAAACAGATTTTGCGATCGCAAATCGGCTTTGCAGAAGTGTCACCGTCCCGACCAGCAGCCTGCGTCGGTTGCGGCTATTACCACGGCCACGCCTACGGCACCCAACGCGACCAGCGCATTCCTCTGATTTGCGGTATGCATCCTTATGGCTGGCAAGAAGAATTGCCCTGTCCCGATTGGCAGGCAGACTCAAAAAGCCTTGATCAAGCTCCCGTTATGCTGAATATCCGCAGTTCTCTCAGTCTGTAACGAATATAGAGAAACTTCAAAGTGCAGGGAAACTGGATAGTCAGCGGGACAGGGCAGGGGGTTGGAGCGATCGCTGGGTCCAACTCAAGCTCACTTCAGCAATCAGCGCTAGCAGCGCCACCGGCACCGCCCCCACCAGCAGAATTGCTGGGTCGTAGGCTGCAAATCCCAGCACAATAAAATCGCCTAGTCCACCGGCTCCGACAAAGGCCGCTAGCGTAGCGCTGGCAATCACTTCCACGGTCGCGGTCTTGATGCCAGAGATAATGACAGGTAGCGCTAAAGGAATTTCTATCTGGCGCAAAATCTGCCCGGACGCCATGCCCATTCCTGTCGCCGCTTCTCGCACCGCCGGATTGATATTGCGAAAGGCTACGTCTGTGCTGATCAAAACTGGTGGCATCGCCAGCAGGGTCAGCGCCACGGCTGCTGAGGCAAAGCTGAGCCCCAGTATCGGAATCGCCAAAAACAGCACCGCCAAACTAGGAATTACCCGCAGCGCATTAAAACTGTTAATCACAATCGTCGAAACCGTCTTAGAGCGCGCACTCCACAACCCCAACGGTAGTCCGACGGCTATAGCAATCAGCAGCGGCACTGCCAATAGAAGCAGGTGCTGCTGTAGCGCGATTACAAATTTATCGCTGTTGCTGAAGGCGTAATCTAAAGCTTGTTGAAACATGGCGATCGCCCATTACAAGATGGTGAGATAAGTGTCTCGCGTATCGTCTGGCAAAACCTTAAGCCGCTGATATGGAAGTGAATTTTATGATTGCCATGAGAATAACAGGATGTAGCAGGTTATTGCGATCTCTACGGTCGCCAGTTTTCATCTCACGCTTCATTCAGAGAAAAGCTAGGATTTTGAGGCACGTTGTCAGTAGGCAAGTCACTGGCATCTAAAAGTAGCTGTCGAGCGTTTTGATACTCCTGGTCAAAAATCTCAATCAGGTAAGTTTTGAGGCTGGGGCTGTCTTCGAG
>JBCCJU010000315.1:0-3676 GCA_039027715.1 Cyanobacteria bacterium P01_C01_bin.120 | reverse complement strand
GTGCCGTTGTTGTACTGCGAATCAACAACTCGTGTTGTATAGGCGATTAGATCACCAATTTGATACGACAATGTAGCAAAAGTTTGATCGGCGTCGCTGCCAAAGTCTTTGTCAGCTTCAATTAGTTCGCAATCTTCGTCGTAGCAAGCGATCGCCAAATGACGGGCACGAGTGGAGCCTTGACCCGTAGCGATTAAATTACCCGACAGTCCAGAGGGAAGATTGTTTGCACGAAAATAGAACAGTGAAGTCGTAAAACTGCCTTGCTGTATTGCAACTTCTGCCGTCGCATTACCCCAAGTTAATTGACTGACTGGCTTTACGTCACGGAAGGCTATGTGAACAGTGACAAACTCAGTTCCAGCAGGGGCCGTGAATGATCCAAAATTTTGTGGGTCACCGCCGTTTGCATTGCTCGTGAATAGCTGCGATTGAAGGAGAGTTACCATGTTGTATAATTCCTGCTAACTATCCCGCCTCATAAAATAGTTGTTATTTAGTTAATGCTATGTTGTTTTTAGTCGCGCTAGGCTTTTATATAATTCTGCAATCATTATTTCTTTTTGCCCGACTTCATCAAGAAGAACGACGAAAGGAAAGATATTTAGCCAGTCGATTAAATCAAGCTTTTGTTTTTTCGGCATCGAAGCATCACCTTATTTTTTGGTTGATGTTTTTTTACTCACTTGCCTGGATGCTCGCAGGCTTTGCTATAGCCATTATGTCTGCAACTCAACTTCCTTCAGAAACATTAGATTTATTGCTAAAATCCGGGGCATTTCCGTTGGCTGCAATTAGTTTCTTTTTAAGGATGCCTCTTAAGTGGTTTCCGGGATTTATTGATCTGATTAGCCAATATCAACGACTGTACGAGAAACATTAATTGCTCGGTGTGATCGTCAAAAACTGCTGTCCAGATGGAATGCTCACTGTATCGCCGTTCTGGATCGGCTTGGCTGTAAAGGCGAAAATAGCCACCAAATTAGTGCGCGCCGCTTCTGCCCACACCGCTACTTCGCCCGCATTATTAGTGGCATTGCCAGTGGCGTCAGGGAAGTTAATGGCGGCCCCGGTCGCTTTTTCTACATTGCTGGCGTTCACAGTGCCATTGGGAAAGTTGGTCGTGTTGTTAGTCACCGACTGCTGAGCATAGCTGCCATAGTCAGTCAGAGTACCTCCTGTCCCATTCGTTGCCGGCACAGCGCCATCGTCATAGATGTCAAAAAATAAATTGGCTGGCGCAGTGTAATCCACACCTCTAAAAATGTGGTTTAAAACTGCAGCTTCAACGGCATCACTAAAGCAAGAACCGCCAATTTTCAGATCTAAGTCACCTTGCGAGATCGTGACGTCATCACCTTGAGAGAGAATTTTAGACGCATCTAAGGGAATTTCCCACAACAGATTGGGTGTACTCTCATCATCGTACAGTCGCACTCGTGTGATCGCTTCTTCACTAGATGGATCGGCCGTGGGTCCGGGAAACGTAATTGCATTGGCTGGGCTGATGCTGTGATCCACCCCATCAGCAACAGCGGCGGCAAAGTCAGTAGTCCCGACAGTAAGAGTCTGAGCTACATAGCCAGTGTAGGTCGTTTCTGCCGTCGCGTTCCACAGCTCTACCGAAATGGTTGTGGGCTGAACGTAGTCAGTTCCACCGAAAACAAGATCGACAATTTGCTGCATTAAGTAGGTTGAAATTGCCATATCTTGATTCCTTTACCACTCCACGGTTTGCGAAGGCGCGTTTCGAATGCCAGCTTGGATCGATGCCCACTGAAACCCCACCGTTTCAGGACTGCGCTCAATCAGCGTTTCATTGGGCAATGCGATTTTTTCTAGAAGCTTGAGCTTGGCGTAATAGTCTCTGCATACGCCGCTATCGGCAGGGACGTTCTCCGCTGGAGCTTGGCCCACATAATATTGCTGCAGCAACCGACAGGCTATTCCCGCCTCAGCAATGCTGGCTAAGGTTGGATGAATGTTTGCCAGAGGCAGCTTATAGCGCTTACGAAGGATGCCATCAATCCAATCCTCAATTTGTTCGCCAATTTGCAACACAATTTCAGGCGTGACGATCGATGCGCCCAATGTAGTGGCATTGCCCCCAATCTGGAGGCGTCCATCTAATTGGCGATTTACGTCGTCAACTGTTGTGTACTTTAGGGGCATGCTTCGTTGGACGCTTTGGCTTTACAGATTCGACCCAGCCTTGTTCTAAATAAAATCGAGCATCGTGTTCAGACATTCTGACGATCGCTCCTGCCTCTCTCTGCCTGCCATTGACAAAGTTTGCAGAGCCCAATTTAGTCACCGAATATTCAAGGCGATCGTCTTTGAAGTCAGCAATCATTAGCTAGTTGCCCCCACTGGCTGAGCACAAATTTTGCGGCCATTGGGAATAAACGGCACACCGGCGACCATAGCCTTAAGCGATTCTTGCTTAGGCATTCGGTTGATTTCTTCTACCAGAGTGCGAACGCCAGGATTCCAATTGTTTTCCTTAAACGGCAACCGTGCCCGCTCGCCCATCATTGGTGAACCGAACATGATGTAGCCCTGAGGCAAAAAGTAATCGTCAGTCTTATTGCCGTTTTTGTCTTCTTCGGTGAACTTGGCATCAAACACACACACCTTCTGTACATTGGTGCGAGCTCGAATGGCATCCAACAAAAATCCAGGCTCTAGCTCATAAGTGCTAGGGCTGTAGTTGGTTGGAATGTAAAGGTTGGCATTATTGGTACTGTCAGTGCCGATTGCCGCTGCTAGCTGCGCACGAGTTGCAGTCTGCTCAGACAAATCTTTCAGTTCGTCGTAATGAATCAGTAAGATTGGCGGCTTGGTGCCATTGGTCGCCCGATACGCCTCAGCAAGCACTTCAAGTTGAACCAGTCCAGTCGCTGCAATGTTATTCCACAACGTGCCTGGCGCTGCTGGCAATTGAGCAGCAACAGTATCGTTGAAAGTCATTTTGACTTCCAAGCCAGTCAGGGGATCTGTATAGGTAAAAGTGCCTTTCGTCGCCGCATGCATCAGCAAGATCAAATGCTTAGCGTCGAGGGCGATTGGCATCATGCCTGCCTGGCCCAAAATATGATCTTCAATTGCATTGGCAGTAGCCTGATTCTCTGGCCCCTGCCCGGCATAAAGTTCCAGGTCTCGCAGCATTTCGTATTCGCTATGAGTCCAAATGTGCTGGCAACCAATAAACGTCCGAGTCAGGCGCTCTTCAGTGACCTCAGACTTGCCGCGCTTTGCTGGCAGTGGATCGTCAGGCCCCATTACCGAGGCAACAACCATATTGCCTTTGTACTTATTGACCAAGATTTGCCGGGATTGATAAGACATTGCCGGGAATAGCTCATCGATCACGGTGCTAGGGCGCTCTAGCCCGCCATCTCCGGCCCGGCGCGCGCGGTCATTCAAGTAACCAAGTTCCCAGTCAGTTTGATCGACTAACTTATCTACTCGGTTGCGAATCCGCGCACTGGCGAAAAGGTCTTCAAACGTTTGTGCCATTTTTAGCTATCGCTCCCTATGCAAACTTGATCTCAGGTAACTCAGAAGCGATGTCTTCATCCCAGTACGGAAGACGCTCGCCGTAAATCAACGCAGCCAGCAAACCGCTAATGTCGGTTTCTCCCTCGGCTAGATTGAATGAATCCTTGACAACGCT
>JBCCJU010000314.1:0-3699 GCA_039027715.1 Cyanobacteria bacterium P01_C01_bin.120 | reverse complement strand
ATAATCAATTCTATTGCGGTGACGAATATAACTTACGACGGACAGACTCTGACATTTCAGTCTTCTTGGGACAATGGAGCCGCTGCTAATTTCAGGATGGAAAAGCTTTCAGATACAATTTTTGAAGGCGAAACTCGGGTTAATGGGCAGCTGGTTGATCGTTCTCGACTGGTCAAAATTCAATAGACACATGACAATCATAATTTTGGCTGTCAGTTGCTTGCTAATCCTCCAATACAGCGAATCCTAAACCGTTGGGGAGAGCCGTGAGAGTGTTGAAACAGTCGCATATCAGAGCCGCGATCGCCGTCAGTTTAGGGGCGATCGCGGGCGCATTGTGCCGCTACTATCTGAGCGTCCAGCTCACTCAGCTTCTGGGGAGCGTTTTTCCCTGGGGTACGTTTGGCGTCAACCTCACCGGCTGCTTTTTGATGGGGTTTGTTACTGCCGTGGCTGGTCGTCGCTGGCCGCTGCCGCCAGAGCTGCTGTTGCTGTTGACGACGGGCTTTCTCGGCAGCTACACCACCTTTTCGTCATACGTGCTGGAAACCGCGTTCTTAAGCGATCGCGGCGATCTCTTGCCCACATTTGCCTACTGGCTTGGCAGCCCGCTGCTGGGGATCGCTTGTTTATTGCTGGGAACAGAGCTAGCCGATGGGCTATTTTTCCGCTGGCGCCGAGGCGATCGTCCATAGTCCCCTCAATTCCGCATTCCCGGTGTTCAGACGATAGATCGGCTTCCCATTGATTCCCCGTACGAATGCGATAGGTTGCGTCTTTACCAACTTCTCCCGCATCTCGCATTCGACATTCCGTAGGCTCCTACAAATAAACCGTGTAGTCCTGACTCAGATACAGTGCCCGCTCGGCATCACGCCGCCTTGCCAGTCCCGGTAGCCGTTGGCCGCCCGCGAAAACCCAGCGCAAAAACTCATCTGCTGCTCCGACAAAATCGTCAGCATTGTGTTTGCGCCGCAGCGTCGAATCGCGAAAGGCACTCACCCCCACATTAAAGGCAAACGACACCATGGCCGAAAACTGATCGGCAGTGGTGCTAGGCGTTATCGCGCGAGTGACGCCGGCTTCAAACAGATCTAAATCGCGCCGCAAAATCTGCTCGGCTTCGGCCTCAGTGATCACCATGCCGGGATACACGTCTGGGGGGCCTGCCATCGAAGTGTGACCATAGCCAATGGTCAACACGCCCACCGAGTCGCGATAGGCTTCTAGCTCCAGACCCTCAAAACTTTTCACCAGCAACAGGCCATCTTCGTTAATTTGTCCCTCTGTGGGCGGTGGGGGCAGCGGCAGTTCGGAAATCGGCTCCGGTTCGGGATAGCCTGTGCCCATCGAAAATACGATCGCCGTCGGCGCATCGGGCCGTATTAGCCAGTTTTCTAATGCCGTAGCATCGGCAACCTGCTCCTGCGGATTCGTGGTGGAGGGATATTTCGTCAGGCGAGAAATCCAGTAGCCGCCATCCATCAAATAAAAGGCCTTGTCGGTTTCTTTAATCCAGGTACCCATGATTGCTGCCTCCACTAATAGCCATAGTCCCATCGGGCGCGATAGCCGCGCATATCAATGTGCGTAAACACGGTGGAACTTGCCAAGCCGCCTCGGCTGCCCCACCACAGGTCTAAATCGGCAAACACATCGTAGGGGTGAATGCCTGGCACCACAAAATCTACTGCATCGCCAGCGATATGGCGCGACTGTGAGGCGCCCCCAACGGCAGCATTGGTTGCCGGGTCACGATACCAAGAGTTGATTTGAATCGGTCGATTATCATAACGCCGCCGAATATCTTCGAGTATCCGCGCAATGTTGAGAATGCCGTAGACCACAGACGCACTGGTGGGACGCCGATAGAACCCCGTAGCGGGATTGGCGTGAACGGCTTCCCCCCAGGTGAAATTGCCGCGATCGCCATACTGAGTCTCAAAGTAAATCGGATTGTTGGCATAGTAGGTGCCCTCAAAGCCAGGAAACTGAAGAGCAATGCCGCGATCGACTGAACTGGGGGGCCTACCCGCACTGGGATTGCTGTCGTCAGGCCGATTGCCGATTTCTGTGCCGGAAATCGTAATGTCAGGCGTAAAGCAGTACCACGTGTTGCGATTTTCGGGGCCCAAAAACGCTCCCTGCAGCGCCACACGCACGTGCATGTTTTCAGGCTGAGCATAGGAATTGAGCAGGAAAACCGTCTTATTTTTAACGAAAATCTTTTCACTATCCGAGAGTTCCGCCGACTGGACGGGCGCTGTCTTGAACAGCGTATCACTGACCACTTCCATCGTTTGCCGCTGCCCGCGAATCTTGACGTCCGGCGAGAACGCATACCAGACGGTGCGCTCATCAGCCCCCAAAGCGGTATTCGCCAGCTCAATTTTGGTGTGGTTACCGGCGGCAGGCTCAAAGTTCATCAGTTGAAACTGCGTACCATTTTTGACGAAAACCTTGGCTGCATTAGGTAGGTCAATGGAGAGCTTTGGGGCCGTTTTGAACAGGGTGTCGCTGGTCACCGTTAGGCGAATCGGGCTTAACAGTTCAATAGCGGGCTTATAAACATACCAGCGGGTCGTCTGGCGATCGCCAAACACTGGCTGCGATAGTTCAACCTCCCAATGGTTGCTGCCAACTTTGGTGTAGTACTCGATATCGAACACCGTGTCCCTTTTGACCAGCACTTTTTCTCTATCTGTCAGCTGGCTCGAATCTTTCAGCGCTAGTTTGAAATAGGTGTCGGTGGTGGCGCGAATCTGCAGTCCTGTTGGCTCGAACAGCGACGACTCGGTAGGGGGAACAGTGGGTTCCGGGTCGGTGGCTGGTGGCTGAGAGATCGGGACAGACGGGGTAGAGGCAGCAGACGGCTCCGGTTCTGGAGCACCAGTGCCAACGGCAACGGTCATGCGACGCGGCTTGTCGGCTCGCTTAAACCATGCCTTCATCGCCTCGATATTGGCCACTTCTTCTTGCGGATTGGTTGGCGACGCCCGCTTGAACACTGCATCAATGTAATAGCCGCCATCCATTAAATAAATGGCTTCGTCAGTTTCTTTAATCCAGGTGCCCATGATGGTCGTCTCCTCGCTCTGGCGGCCTCGCACGATCGCTCCCCAGTTCATAGAGTGCGCCTTTGCGATCGCGTTTAGTGAAACTGTCCCATTATGTCTCTGCCTGCCTAAAGCGGAGCTTTTGTAGCGCGCAAAATTCAAGAAAACGACCGCTGCTCCGGTCCTGCTGCGACTGATATGACTGTGGCAGCTATCCTGACTGCCTGAATATGTCGGCTGATCAATCATTTTGGAGATATATGAGAGCTGGAATGCCACCCCGAAAGCAGGCTGATCTCGCTACAATCAACGGCGTTGAGCAACTCATCCCCATGACAGCACAGGCAAGCATTGGCATCATTGGCGGCAGCGGTCTATACAAAATGGACGCCCTGACCGACGTTGAAGAAATTCGAGTCGAGACGCCCTTTGGCAAACCCTCCGATGCCCTAATTGTGGGCACCCTGGAAGGAGCCCGGGTGGCATTTTTGGCCCGCCACGGTCGTAGCCATTCCCTGATGCCCTCCGAACTGCCCTTTCGGGCCAACATTCACGCAATGAAGCAGTTGGGAGTGCAGTACCTAATTTCGGCTTCGGCCGTGGGGTCTCTGCGGGAATCGGTCAAACCGCTGGATATGGTAGT
>JBCCJU010000313.1:0-3722 GCA_039027715.1 Cyanobacteria bacterium P01_C01_bin.120 | reverse complement strand
GCCCTTGATGACCTGAGCAGTACTCCGCTCACCCCGGAAGAGCAGCCCCAGACCGCGCTGGAAAAACAGGTCGCCAAAATCTGGAGCCAGGTGCTGCGGATACCAACTGTAGGGCTCTACGATAATTTCTTTGAGCTGGGAGGCAGCTCCCTGCTGGCAGCCCAACTGGTCAGTTTCATTGCCCAAGACCTAAGTATCGAGTTGCCGATTCGCTGCGTGTACGAGTCTCCTACCGTCGTGACCCTTGCCCAGACCTTAGAGATTTTGCAACAGGCCGAAGGCAATACGCTCAGCGTGCTCACCGATTTAACCACCCAGATGATTCCGCATCCCCCTGTAATTCAGACTCGCAGCCGGCAACAGCCGCATCCAGCAGCGCCCAAAACTGTATTTTTGACCGGAGCCACTGGGTTTTTGGGAGCGTTTCTACTGTATGAACTACTGCAGCAAACTCAGGCTGAGGTCTTTTGCCTAGTGCGGGCAGACAGTCGCCGCGAAGGATTTGCTCGTCTGCAGGCTACGTTCACGAAATATGGCCTGCCCGTTGCTAGCCTTAAAGGCCGAGCCGTGCCTGTGCCCGGTAACCTCAATCAGCCCCGCTTGGGCCTTTCAAAGATTCAGTTTGCCCGTTTAGCCAGTCGAGTGGATGTTATTTACCACTCTGGCGCCATGGTGAATTTTGTCAAACCCTACTCGGCACTGGAGGCGGAAAATGTGCTGGGTACAAGAGAAATTCTGCAGCTGGCCGGTCAAGGAAAACTGAAGCCGGTGAACTATATCTCAACCGTTGGGGTGTTTGGAGCGATCGCCTATTTCACCGACCAAACTGCGGTTTATGAAGATGATGACTTAGACATTAGTCGCGACTTTCTCTGCTGGGACGACGGCTATGCCCAAAGCAAATGGGTCGCCGAAAAAATGCTGCTGGCCGCCAAAGCTCAGGGCTTGCCCGTCACCGTGTTTCGTCCTGGCTTTATCGCTGGCGACAGCCGCACAGGGGCAACCAATATGCGCGACTTTCTTTCTCGCTCACTGCTGGGATGCATTCAGCTCGGCGCCTATCCTGATCTCGCCCAATTCAAGAACCAGGTCATCACTGTAGACTATGCTAGCCGAGCAATTCTGCATATCTCTCAGCAGCCGGAGTCCAGCGGCGGCACGTTCCACATTACTCCTTGGTCATCTACTCAGGACTTCGCCTGGAATGATCTCTTTGAGTGGGCACAGGACTACGGTTATCCTCTCCGACGGCTATCCTACGGTCGTTGGAAAGAGCAGCTGTCGCAGCACTGTCGCCATTACCAAGACAACGCCCTCTATCCGTTACTGCCTTTCCTCAACGAAACCATTTATAAGCAGCAGCTCACAATTTTGGAGCTCTACGAAAACACGGCTGATTTTGACTGTAGCAATGCGATCGCAGCACTCAAAGGGAGCAGCATTCAATGTCCCACAATTGATCGGCAGCGTCTATTCACCTACTTGGATGCCTTTATCAGTCAGAAACAGTTGCCCCAGCCGCAGCCACTATCGCTGTCGGCATAGGCTGTTGACATGGGCAAAATCAATATCGCCAACAGATTTCTGTGATCGATAACAGGCAGCTTTGACATCGAATTCATAGCTTTTGTGGCCAACAATTGAGGCTTTTCCATTGAGCCAGCAAGCGTTGCAGAAGTCCGCTGCTCTAGCTGGAGCAGATTTCTGCAACCGCTGATTTATTATCTATCCAAACTATTGCTACTGAGCAGTCAAAAGTTCATGTTGCTTTCGGCGAGTGACTCGAAGCGGCTACGGCTTGAATCTCAGGGGCTTGGCGCTGCGTCAGTTTAGCCGCCAGTAATTTAGTCAAAAGCAGAGTGGGTCTACTTTGGGCTAAATAGACCGTCTGTTGATGTTGCAGTGCAATCAGCAAAACTGCCGGCGATCTTGCCCACAACTCCCTAAATGCTGGCGCACTTTTAGCAATTGTCGCTAGCCGGTGCTGGACATCCAATTCCTGGCAGCAAGGCGGCCAAAAAAGCGGGTTCGCCTGGATCAGTGAAATCGCGATCGCTCACAATAGAGAGTAGCGAGATCGGCGATTGTGGCAGGTGATTTCCCAAATTCGTAATGGTCGAACTCTTTGGGATACCACTCATAATGACGGTTGTGAACTAAACAAACGTGGGATTTGTCATTGGCATCTCATGAGTCGGTGATGCTAGATGTAATGCTCCTGGTGTGACCACTCGAAAGCCCACAAGCATGGCCACGCCCGCAAAGGCAATCGACGCTTCAAATGTTTCTAATGTGGCAAAACCTTCCCCGAAACTAAAGTCCCCACGCGATTAGAAGTCAGTTACTTCAACTTCAGATGGCACACTCTCGCTCCTGGGATACCGCTGCTCAAAGAGCTTGATTAGTCACACATCCTTAATCTTGGGATGATCTTGCAATCGATCCCGCGTTTCTCTGAATAACGACCTATCTTTACTGCAATCGGCAAGAGATCTATATGATGAGCCATTGTAGAGTTGGCCCCGTGCAGTGCGGTCAAATTGAGGATAATGCAGGGAGCATGTGTCCTTAACGCCAAGTATTCCGATGAGTTTTGACCATAAGCCGCGCATTCTGTTCCTGTATGGCTCACTGCGAGAGCGCTCTTACAGTCGGCTGTTGGCGGAAGAAGCGGCCCGGATTATTGAAGAGCTTGGCGCCGAGGTGAAGTTTTTTCATCCGCGCGGTTTGCCCCTGCACGGGGCCGAACCGGACACTCATCCCAAGGTGCAGGAACTGCGGGAACTGTCGCTGTGGTCGGAGGGACAGGTGTGGTCGAGTCCGGAACTGCACGGCAATGTGTCTGGCCTGATGAAAACTCAGATCGACTGGATTCCCCTGAGCATGGGCGCGATTCGCCCAACCCAGGGGCGGACGCTGGCGGTGATGCAGGTCTCTGGCGGATCGCAGTCCTTTAACGCGGTGAACACCCTGCGGATTCTGGGGCGCTGGATGCGCATGTTCACCATTCCCAATCAGTCGTCGGTGGCGAAGGCGTATCAGGAGTTCCACGAGGACGGCACGATGAAGGAATCGCCCTATCGCGATCGCGTCGTTGACGTGATGGAGGAACTCTTTCGCTTTACCCTGCTGCTGCGGGACAAAACTGAGGAGCTTACGGATCGCTACAGCGAGCGCAAAGCTCAGGCCGCCGCCGAAGTGGCAAAGACTGCTCAAAAGGCAGTGGAATAAAAAGATGCGCATTACCCAATGGGGTTTTCTCAAAGCGTTGGCAGAGCGATCGCCAAGCTATACCGGCGATCGCCGCCCCTCACTTTCCCCAGTCCGCGGCGCTACTGTTTTGAGATAGTCATTATCATGTCTCGACAACCGCGTGATTTGCAACCCAATGCCTGCTACCACAAAATCTATGGGATGCCTGGGATCTGCCCATAGATGAGATCGAGGAAATTGCGAAAAAGTTTGTGTTGGCAAACTGCCTGAATTCCGAAATTGCTGTCTTGCAGTTCACCAATTCGACATAGCGCCAGTGCCAGGTAACAGATCGCCGAAACACCTATCTTTCCGTGTAGAGGCGGTCGGCAATATGACTTTTACATCGAGCTGAAGCGCTTATCTGCTACAGTTTACAAGTCTGGATGCGAGAGAAGAACACCTCCCACCCCCCCCCCAGGGACACCAAAAAAAACGTCCAAGGGAAATTCTCCTGCCGGAGATTTTTG
>JBCCJU010000312.1:0-3732 GCA_039027715.1 Cyanobacteria bacterium P01_C01_bin.120 | reverse complement strand
GGTGGAAACCGCGCTCGCTGATGGTGTGCTTGATGAAGGAGAGATTGCCCACATTCGGTCAATTATTTGGGCCGACGGCAAAGTCACCTATGAAGAACTTAGAACCCTTCATGAAACCATTCAATCGCTGATGGGAGATGAGTTGCCAGCCTTAGATTGGCGCCAAGCCTGACCTTTGATGTTGCTGAAATCACAGTGGGCATGATGGAAAACTTGCTTCTCACCACCGAGATTGACATTCTTATCCTGCTACTGGTCGCCTGCTTTGCAGCGATCGCCCTCAATCGCCTGCAGTTTCCTTACACGATTGGCCTAGTGATTGTGGGTTTAATTCTCGGCTGGCTGTCTTTGCATGTAGAAGCCTTTGCCATTTTACAAACCCTTTCCCTATCCCATGATCTGATTTTATTTGTCTTTGTGCCGCCGCTCATCTTTGATTCGGCCTTAAACCTCGATGGCCGCCTGCTGTTCAGAAATCTCGCCCCGATTCTCCTGCTCGCTGCTCCTGGCCTGCTCATTTCTACCGCATTTGTGGCTGGAATTTTAAGCTTTACTACCCCCCTAACGCTCTCCCAGTCGCTCCTGTTCGGCAGCTTAATTTCTGCGACGGATCCCGTTGCCGTCATCGCGTTATTTAAGGAATTAGGGGCACCGAAGCAACTGGCTGTTTTAGTGGAGGGTGAAAGCCTATTTAACGACGCTACGGCGATCGTGGTTTTCAATATTATTTTGGCCAGCTCAGCGACCGACGCAGCCTTTAGCACCGGCTTATTAAATCAAGGACTGGGACAGTTTCTAGTGTCTTTTATTGGCGGCATTTTAGTCGGTGGAATAGCGGGATATCTCGCTCGCTATTTGATGGATTTGGTGGAAGACAACGCCCTGGTTCTGTTTACGGTAACCGCCGTATTAGCCTATGGCGTTTTCCTGTTTGCCGAAGAAGTGGGGCAGGTGTCGGGAGTAATTGCCCTTGTCAGTGCGGGGTTAGTGGCCGGATGGCATAAGTCCAATCGCCTGAAGCTGGAATTTCAAGACGCTCTGGGTGAGTTTTGGGAATATTCGGCATTTTTGGCCAACAGTCTGATTTTCTTACTGGTAGGTTTGACTATTGCTGAGTCTCCCCTGTTCAGTCAGGTCTCGCAAACGGTGTCACTGCTGGCAACCCTCAGCATGACGATTTTGACGGTTTTATTGGCTCGGGCTGTGGTCGTGTTTGGTTTAATCCCGCTGCTCAATTTGACCGGGATGGCAGCGATTGAACGCCGCTACCAACTCGTTAGCTTCTGGGGCGGATTGCGCGGCGCGGTGTGTTTAGCGTTGGCCCTGAGCTTGGAGGCTGACTTTCCCAACCGCGATTTGATTGTGGTGCTGACTCTGGGCGTCGTTTTGTTCACGTTGCTGGTGCCGGGAACCACTGTGGGGCGACTGATTCGCCTGCTGCACCTCGATCGCCCAGCGCTAATTGATCAATGGCGCAAAACCTTGGCCCAGGCTGCTGCCCAGCGCAACGTCATGGCGCAGATTGATTTGGTTAAGGAATTTCAGCCCCAGTTTCCCACTGTTGTCGATGACTTTCAGCAGCACTTTCAGCAGGCGGTGACGGATGCGGAACAGGCTCTGGTCCAGTTCAAAGCCCAGGTGGACCAGCAGCAAGAAAATCTGCAGTCTCTGATGTTGTTGACGGCGCTATCGGTGGAGCAAAAAAGCTACCAAATTCTCTATGGTCAGGGGCTGATGTCGGAATCCGTGCTGGATCAGCTGAATGCCCGCACCACGATGCGCCAGGATGCAGTTCTCGGTGGGGATTTTTCGCTGGAGCGGTTTAACCTTGTGCCGCTGGAAAATAAGTGGAGTCGCTATTGGCAAGCGGTGGTGCGAAAGGTGACGCCAAATCATCCCTGGCTGGGGCGTCAGCAATCCCAAACCGCGATCGCCCGCTATGAATACTGGGCCATTTTGGTCCGCGTTAGCGATCGCGTTTCATCAAAGCTCGAAGCCTTTAAAGAGCAGGGCGGAACGAATTTTGTAGAGGTCATTGAATCCTGCTTAGAGCTTTACGCTCAAGAACGCACTGAGGCCGAAAAAGCGATTAATCGAATTGCGGCAGAATTCCCTGAATTAGTGTTTTCATGCCAGATAGAAGTGAGCGATCGCATTGCGCTATCGCTGCAAAATGAGGCGATTAAAAAGCTCGCTGATGAAGGAGCCATCAGCGATAGCGTAGGGATTCAACTGATGCAACCGGTCTTTTCTAAATAAAAAATAACGGGTTCAACGCCAATTTAAATACCTTTATTTGTTGACCCAACTGGCTCGCTTTAATTATTCAAAAACCGGCTAAATTCCCATGAATTCATCTGACTATCCCACAGTTATTATTGGCGCTGGCTTTGCCGGGCTGTTTACAGCGCTGCATCTCACCAATCAGCGATACCCCCAGCCGCTTACCCTGATTGACCGCAACGATCGCTTCTGCTTCAAACCGCTGCTGTATGACTACATGAGTGGTGAGATGGAGTCTTATCAAACCCATCCCCTTTATGTCGAGTTGCTGCAGGGTCGTGATATCACCTTCATCAAGGGAACGGTAGTCAATATCGATTTGGCAGCCCGTTGTCTCCACTTCTCAGAGGGAGCGACCCTCCAATACGAGAATCTCGTTTTAGCGGTCGGCAGCGTGCCCGCGTTTTTTGCTGAGGGAGCCGCTGACCATGCGTTGACGTTCCAAACCAAAGCGGATGCCGATGCCCTCAAGCAGCATCTGATGTCGCGACTGCAAGCGGCGGTGCAGTTGCCGTCTGTTGAGGAGCGGCGATCGCTGCTAACTGTAGCGATTGTCGGGGGTGGCCCGGTGGGAGTCGAACTGGCTCTGACCCTGGGAGATGTGCTGCCCCAGTGGTACAAAGCGATGGCCGGCAACCCGGAAGAGATTCGCATCGTTTTACTCAATCGCAGCGATATTCTCAGCGGCGATGTCAATAGTCGGCTGCGTGACGTGGCCAAGCAAGCGGTGAAACATCGCCAAGTGCAACCAGAATTCATCCTGGGGGCTTCGGTGACGGCCGTGCGTTCCGATGCGGTGGAATTTACCCGCGACGATGAGGCGCAACAGTTGCCAGCCGGCACCATCGTCTGGACGGCCGGCACCAAGGTCCATCCCCTGATTCAGTCCTTGCCGATTCCCGAAGAGCAGCGGACCCGGCGGGGACAGCTTTTAGTGACGCCGACTTTGCAGCTGCTGGAGCACCCCAACGTTTTTGCCGCCGGCGATTGTGCCGTCGTTGAGGCCCACGAACCGCCCCTGCCGGCAACAGCTCAGGTGGCTTATCAGCAAGGCTGGGCGATCGCGAATGCGTTGATGGCTAAGGCGCAACAGCAAGACACGCTGCCTCCCAGCCAGGTCAGCTCGCGCGGCACCATGATGAAGCTGGGCCTGGGCACGAGTGTGGCCAATGTGTTTAACCGCTATGAGATTGTAGGGCCAGTGGGACAGACGATCCGGCAGGTGATGTACATGGGGCTGATGCCGACCCCCTCGCACAACACCCGAACGACGCTGGAGTGGATTAAGGACGACGTGTTTAAGCTGCATTCCAGCGATTTTCACGATATCGACTACACCGCTGGTTATGAAGTCGAAGAAATTATTATTCTCAGCTCAGCCGTTATTCTGAGCGCCGCCGCCGTGTCCGCTGCGGAAACCGGTTCCTTATCCGACTGGATGGAAGCTGC
>JBCCJU010000311.1:0-3739 GCA_039027715.1 Cyanobacteria bacterium P01_C01_bin.120 | reverse complement strand
GTCTATAGAGCCGATGAGCGTGAATCTGGGAATTGCGCAAGAACTGCTGTCAGTGACGTTCATAGCTCTGGGCTAGATTAGCTGGAGCCTACACGTACGCTTCCCAAGCAGACAGACTGATTTGACCACTGCACACTAGAGCGGTCATCATCCACGCTAGGGCTTTGAGATGGCGGAGGTCATGGTAGCGAATGTGTTGACACAGATAGTCGAGCGGTTGACGATGGACGTGGAGCCAGATTGACAGGCAATTTTAGGTAAATGTTTGGTAACTTCAGCCTTGCATATCAGCTCGCTCGTTTCCTCATTTAATAGAGCTTTTAGGTACTTCTGTCAGGCACTCAGATCCTTGCCTACGTTCTGGCGACCCATGAAGATACTGCCCTCTCGACCATCATGGAATACCTCATCCCCTTTGGTATTCAGCAGTTCTACACCAACAGCTGGGACGCTTACTCACGATGGTAGTCCTAAAGCTGTAAGGATACATTGTAATGGTGGATGAGATACCAGATGGCCTCAATGTGATTCTCTAGTTTCTTAGAGAATGACAAAGTGCTACGGACTAAGCGAGAAACTCGCTGCCGAAGAGTACAGTTGAAGCGCTTAATGTGGTTTGTTTGCCCACTTTCTTTCCCAACCGCGCGGTGGCGTCGGCTGACGATCACTGTGACGTCAGCCTCCCAGAAGTCGGTGTGGCAGACAGCGCATTGCCGATAGACGGGGGTAAAGAGCGCCAGAGGGCAAGGGCACCGTCGCGACGGCGGTCCTCGGACATGCACCCCGATAATTTCACGCGTTGCACGGTTCATGGCGAGCCAAAGCCACTGTTTGCAGCCTTTATTTCCCAACAAACGACCACGCTTCATCGCACTCTACGGTTAGACGCTTTTTTTGCGCAGACACGTGGACCCGACGTTCCACTTGTTCATATTTGAGGTTGACGTAGTGCTGTAGCCAGGGTTCTGAAACCTCAGCTACTCGGGCAATTCCGGCCAGTGGCAGCCGCTCTAGTAGCCGCTTATCAATCAAACGCTTAGTCTCGTCGCTGATGATTTTGTTCTGGGGAGCTCGGACAAATTGACAACCACAGCCCTGGCATTTGTGATTCTGTTTGCCATTGTGGATCTTGCCGTTTTTGACCACCTGCTGAGAATCGTACGTGGGACAAGTCGGTAATTGAGAAGACATTTAGACGTTGGTAGACCACTACACTCCTACGGCTATCAACCAGAAGCGAGCGATCGCATCTAACGGATGTCAGATATCCTTGTCGGTTAAGGACTACCAATCTGGGAAAGTCAAAAAAAAGCGAATGGCGATCGCCATCCGCTTTCCTTGCTAGCCGGAGCAAGCCTTGAACTGAAAACGCATCACCAACTCACTGAGTGAGCTGGTGATGCTCGAAACTACTTATTTTCAGGCTCAGTAAATTCAGCATCGATAACATCGTCACCGCCTGCAGCTCCAGCGGTTCCAACTTCATCGCCTGAAGGTTCAGCTCCAGGTGCACCTTCAGGCCCACCAGCTTGCTGATAGAGATTAGCGCTAATGCTGTACAAAGCTTGCTGAATTTCCGTCGTCAAAGACTTCATTTTGTCGTAATCCTCAGACGCAACGGCCTCTTCCAGCTCCTTAATTTGACCTTCAATTTTGGTCTTTTCATCATCAGGAACTTTATCACCAAGCTCTTCAATCTGCTTCTTGGCCTGATAGGCCAAAGTATCGGCCTGATTCTTTAAATCAATTTTTTCGCGTCGCTCTTTATCCGCAGAGGCATTGGCTTCGGCATCCTTCACCATGCGATCCACTTCGTTATCGTCTAACGTCGATGCACCAGTAATACTGATAGACTGCTCTTTGCCAGTACCCTTATCTTTAGCTGTGACGCTCAAGATTCCGTTCGCATCGATGTCAAAGATTACTTCAATCTGAGGAACACCACGGGGAGCCGGAGGAATTCCATCCAATCGGAAAGTTCCTAGACTCTTGTTGTCATTGGACATTTCGCGCTCACCCTGGAGCACATGAATTTCCACATTAGTCTGACCATCCACTGCAGTCGAAAATGTTTCAGACTTCTTCGTAGGAACTGTTGTGTTACGGGGAATAAGCTTGGTCATTACGCCGCCTAAAGTTTCTACACCCAGGGACAACGGTGTAACATCAAGCAGCAAAATGTCTTTGACTTCACCAGCTAAGACTCCACCTTGAATAGCCGCACCAATGGCAACTACCTCATCAGGATTAACTGTCTGATTGGGAGCTTTGCCCAAAATTTTCTTGACAACTTCCTGCACTGCAGGAATTCGAGTTGAACCACCTACCAGTACAACTTCGTCAATGTTTTCCCGATTGAGCTTGGCATCTTTCAACGCCTGCTCCACAGGAATACGACAGCGGTCAATCAAGTCAGATACTAACTCTTCAAATTTCGCCCGAGTTAGCGTCGTCTCTAAGTGCTTAGGCCCATCCTGAGTAGCCGTGATGAAAGGCAAATTAATTTCCGACTGTCCAGCGCTAGACAACTCAATCTTGGCCTTCTCAGCCGCTTCGGTTAAACGTTGTAGCGCCTGCTTGTCCTTGCGCAGGTCAATACCCTCATTCCTCTGAAAGTCCTCTGCTAGATAGTCCACGATCTTCTTATCGAAGTCATCACCACCGAGATGGGTATCACCTGAGGTTGCCAGTACCTCAAAAACTCCATCGCCTACTTCCAAAATGGAAACATCGAAAGTGCCGCCGCCAAGGTCAAATACTAAAATGGTTTCATTGCTCTTCTTGTCGAGACCATAGGCCAGGGACGCAGCCGTCGGCTCATTAATAATTCGCAACACCTCAAGACCGGCAATCTTACCTGCGTCCTTAGTCGCTTGACGTTGTGAATCGTTAAAGTATGCTGGCACGGTGATGACGGCTTGGGTAACCGTTTCACCTAAATATTTGCTGGCATCATCAGCTAACTTACGCAATACTTGGGCGGAAATTTCCTCTGGCGCGAACTGTTTGCCAGCTTGAGGGCAATCTAGCTTGAGACTATTACCAACAGTGAGTACCTTATATGCCACCTCGGTTGATTCAGTACCAACCTCATCAACACGGCGGCCAATGAAACGCTTCACGGAATAGAAAGTGTTTTCAGGATTCATCACTGCGCCACGCTTGGCAATCTGTCCTACAAGGCGATCGCCATTTTTAGCGTAAGAAACAACTGACGGGGTTGTGCGAAACCCTTCAGCATTAGCGATGACCGTTGGCTTGCCGCCTTCCATAACGGCAACGACTGAATTAGTTGTTCCTAGGTCTATGCCAACAACTTTTCCCATAAATTTACTCCGGCTTAACAACTACTAATAGTCTGCCGGGTCTGCGAAATTCACTACAGGGGGGGATACCGAACTCGTGGATGTAGGGAAGCTAAACAAAATGCTGATTGCGGGCACATGCAGCAGGCTCAGAAGTGAGCCAAGACTCTCACAACATAGACAGGCCGAGAGAGAACCTTGAAAGAGCTGAGACCAATTCTGAACAAGGATGGAGACGAAAATAGTTGAAGCTATCCAAATATCCCAAATGAGGCAATTTATTTTGGTCGTAACAAAAGTCCCCTCATTGATTTAATGAAGGGACTTTTGAGAAATGACCTGGCACCGAGCTAATTTCCCGTGGGGCGACCCCCAAAGTATCTTCGCCGCAGGACTGTTTCACGACCGAGTTCGAGATGGTTCGGAGTGGTTCC
>JBCCJU010000310.1:0-3836 GCA_039027715.1 Cyanobacteria bacterium P01_C01_bin.120 | reverse complement strand
CGTTCCCCTTTTCCCAAGTCTTCGATCTCCTCTGCCAGGTTGGTGATGTCGAGGGCGGCCCAGTCGTGGTGGCGTAGGGCGTGAGCCATTTGCTGCGTCCAGGTGTAGAAGTCCTGGTCATAGGCGGTGATGGACTGGGGGCGAGGATTGCTGAGGGTCATGGAAACAATTTTAGGGTTCTGCTTGCCATTCTTGCTCGATGCGCTCTAACTCTTTGGCGGCACCGAGCTGTTGGAAGAGGGTGTGGGCGGTGGTGTAGTGGGTTTGGGCTTGGGTAGGGTTGTTGCGTTTGCGTTCGAGCAGGGCGAGGTCGAAATTGGTTTCTGCAATGTTCGATTTCATGCCTAAAGCTTCCATTTGCTCCAGTGCTTGTCTGAGTAAAGGTTCGGCTGCTTCCAAGTCACCTCGACCCAGGGCATTTTCTCCCAAACAGCCAATCGCGATCGCAATTCCAGCGCGATCGACCAGGCTTTCGCTAATTTTTAAAGATTGATGATAGAGGGATTTGGCGGCATCCCAGTTGCCTCGCTTACGCTTGATGTCGCCCATTGTGCCAATAACTTGTGACATTCCTTGGCGGTCACCGAGTTCTCTACAAATATCAAGCTTTTGCTGATAGAGGGATTCAGCGGCATCCCAGTTGCCTCGCTTACGCTCGATATCGCCCAATAGGCCGTAAGAAGCTGCCATGATGCCGCTTCTGGCTTCATTCTCTTGAGCATTGTCTAAGGACTGCTGAAAATACTCTGCTGCTTTATCCCAGTCACCCCAGTCTCGATGGAGAATGCCTAAGCTCTGAACACAAATGCAATAGTTTGTATTGTCTTGAGTGTGAGGCAATATCTGCTTGTAAAGATCGCGCAGTAGATCCCAGAAACCCCAGTACTTCAGATATTCATAAAGCTGATTTTCTAATAAATTAAAGGCTGCACTGTAGTTGCCCAATTGAAACGCAAAATGTTGAGCCTCCAGTACCGGACGCAACTCTTCCAGCGTCTTAGGTTTCTCTACCCTCTTCCCCGTGCAGTAAAACCGATACACGGCTTGCAGCAGTTGGGGTTGCTCATCAGCATATTCCGTCTGCAAAAACTCCACCACCACCCGATGCAAATCATAAAAGTGCTGGCACGTCTCCTGGTCATACCGCCGCTGCACCAGTGACGATCGCCAAAGCTGGGCAATCAACCTGTCGGTTTCTGCCAGTTCTTCTGGCGTCAACGTCGCAGGCCTTTCAAAAATTGCAGCCCGTTCAAATCGATCGTCTCTTTCCCGATCGGCGGTGTAAAGCCGCAAAAAAGTCAGCCCTACCCCATCCACCGGATAGCGCAACACGCCCATCCGCTTTAGCAACTCCCGCGCCGCTGCCGACTGCCGCCCCAACTGCTCCCGCAATATCGGCGTTGCTTCTGTGGTCACCAGCTCCGGATGCTGGCGCAGATAGCCCGGTCGTTCATAGGCAATGCTGGCCAGCAGCTCCAGTAGCAGCACATGGCCCCCAGTCTTTTCTGCCACCCAAGCCAAATCTGCCTCGCTGTCTTGCAACTCATACTGGCGCAGCAGCGCCACGCTGTCCGCATCGGCAATGCCGCTCACATCGATGCGCTTCACCCGTTTGGGATGGAAGCCGCCCCTCGCAGAACGCGGATCAGCCAAATCCAGCGGCGTTTCCCGACTGGTGATAATGATTTGGCTGTGATGATTGTTATTCGCCAAGGCCGTCAGCAGCTTGCCCCACTCCGGCGACTCCGCCCGCCCTGCCCGATCATGGGTTGCCGGATGCAAAATCGTCTCCAAATTATCCAGCAGCAGCAAACAGCAACTCTTCGCTAGCCTCTGCAAAATCAGGTTGATTTTTTGCTGTGCCTCCAGCGGCGTCTCCGGCACCGGCACTGCCAGATTATCCAGGAGCAATCCTGCCACTTGGTCAAAGCTTGTCCCCTGCTCCACTCGCAGAGCGATGACCTGTTCGTAGGCACAATCTTCCGCTAGCACCGTATCCTGCACTCCCAATGCCTCCAGCAGCTTCAGGGCCAAGCTGGTTTTGCCAATGCCCCCCTGCCCCACCAGCACCAGCGCCTGCGGCCCGTCTTCCTGAAGAATTGTCACCAACTCTGTCAGTAAGTCATCGCGCCCCACCCATACGGGCACTGAGGGAAACGTCGCCAGCCCCACCACCGCAGGCCGCTGATGCGCCGTTGCCGCCTGCTGGGATAGCTCCTGCCGCAAAATGGTTCGCAGGGTTTCTGCATCTACGCCGTAGTAGGTGCGATCGCCAAACTGCACTTCCCCATCAGACACTTGCCCAATGTTGCCGCTGCGCTCCCCGGACTGGTTCACCTTCTGAATCGTGTCGCCGCTCAAGGACAGCGATCGCCGCAACTCAGCCTTTTCCGCGTCAGTCGCAGTACCCTTGAGCAATCGATCGATAATTTGATTCAGCCTTTGGTCGTCTGGAGTCATCGCCGGTTAGTTCACTATGGCTCTAGTTTGTCCGATCTCTCAGTAGATGGCGATATATTGGGTGACTATTCTGACTTTGACTCTTCTGTTTTTGGGGGTGACTGATAATAAACGCGATCGCCGACCTGCACATCCCCACCCGAAATGCTGCCAACATTGGTGGCGCGATCGCCCATTTGCGTCACCGAATTATCGATAGAAACTTGATTCTGAGTTTGCGACTGAGACTTAATTTCCTCCCAGCCGCCCTTCGGTAACCCTTTTCCACCCCGCAGCAGCGCGATCGCAAACCGCTCCGTTGCCATGTCAAATTTGGGATTCTGTTTGCGCCCCATCTCCTCAGCCGTCTTGGGTACAACCTTCCCCAGATGATTCGCCAAATCAAACACCGTCACCTCCGTTGCACCGGGCTGACTCGCAGCCCCCTGCAAAGCCTCAATTAAGTGATGGGTGTAGACACTCAGCATTTGATCCTCACGAATCCAAGATTTTTCTGGCCCCCGACAAGACGTAAACACTACTCGCCCTTTACCCTGCTTGAGGGTATCGATCAGTTCCTCTGGATCGCCCTTGGCGACTACTCCTGGCGGCAAGCTTAGAGATGGCGCTTCACCTTTGGCAGTTGCCATCTTCGCTGCATGGCAACAGTCCAGAATCACCAGTAGCCGCCGCGACGAAATTTTGCGGAGTGCCTGCTGAAAATCATCCGCAGATAAAGCCGTGTTGCGCCATTCGTACTTATTGAAGTCGTGGGGAACTAGGTAGTATTGACCACTTTTGGTTTCGAGCCAACCGTGCCCCGAATAGTACACAATTGTCGTCGCATTGCGATCTGCATTGGTCTGAGTTGCCAACCAATCTAGCCCGTCCACGATAGCGTTTCGTGTTGCACCTTCATCATGGAGCAGGCGCACATGATCTGAATTATCGGGATAGGCACACAGATTTGGATTCACCAAAATCTCTCGCAGCGCCTGCATATCTTTCACCGTGGTCGGTAAAGAAACCTCGGTGTCAATGCACTTACCAACCCCAATCAGCAACGCGTATCCATTCTCGAAGGTTTGAGCCATGACCAAATGCTGAGCGCAGAATTTTCTGGGTCAAGGGTAGCCGAGGATTCAGCCTTATTGCTCCAGGCTAAAGAATTTTTACCGTCCCCAAGCTCAACCGCCCTACGCTAAAGTGCTCGACACTCAGGCGCAGGGCGGTTTTGCAATGATTCGGTTTTGGTGTCGCTAATGGCTTAAAGCGCGATCGCTTAGCCCGCGACAGAAACGGTCTCTAGCTCCGAGGGGAACACTGCATGACCGTTGCTGTGGCCGTTGTGATCACTGCTGTGGGTCAGGCGGGGTTGCAAGAGACCATAGCCGCCG
>JBCCJU010000309.1:0-3844 GCA_039027715.1 Cyanobacteria bacterium P01_C01_bin.120 | reverse complement strand
CTGCTTCGTATTCGAGATCAAGGTCTAGCGTCACCTGCCTGTGCCGTGCTTTTCTCCCCTTCTACGGATCTGACGGGGAGCGGTGCATCAGTGACCGACAATGACGGTAAATGCGCCATGCTCCGATCCGAGAATATTCAAGCGTTTGCCCGTTGTTATGCTCGACCGGACGAATGGCGCGAAGCAGGCGCATCTCCCTTGTTTGGCCGGTTAGCTGGGCTTCCGCCGCTACATATTCAGGTCGGTAACACCGAGCTCCTTCTCGACGACGCGAAGCGGGTGCACGACAAGGTCCAGTCTTTCGGTGGAGAGAGCGAGTTGGTGATATCTGCTGGCGTCTTCCACAGCTGGCAAATGCTTGACGGCTTTGTGCCGGAGGCTCGAAGTTCGCTACAGCAAGCCGCCGATTTCATAGCAACTAAAGTTGACAGGTCCGCTACTTAACAAGGCATTGAAGCTGACTCGTATATACTGCTGAGTCCGGAGCACTCGGCTTGCACCTCTCTCTCCAGGGCAACATACTGTCCTCGTAGCTTAATGTCAGATCCGTTACGATTCAATTTGCTTAGTTACGTCGCTCTGACAACTACTCAAGGGGAAGTTACGTAGAAACTTACTGGCGACGCGGAGCAGCGTCCGGTGCAGTTCTTTGTTAGGCTAATTTTTATGCGTTCTGAACATTCTCAGGCGAGTATCTTACGCCTTCAAGATAGGCAGTCATAGCCTTGTCGTCAGCATGAGGATATTCAAAAGAGAGCCCGTCAGCGATCTCAATAGACAACTCTCTGAATAGGTGGCAAGCCTCGGATACGGCTTGCCACATGCTGTCATAGTCTGCTGATGGATATGTTTTTTGATACATCCTCCAGTGGTTGTCATCAAGATGTTTCTCAAAGTACTTTCCCATCTTGCCGGACGAGACACTGAACTCATTCATTAATCCAATATGCCAGGAAATCACTCTGTGAAGTTCCTCTCTAGTGAAATGGAGCATGGTCATAGCGTATGGAAGCTCTGCCCTTCTGATGCCTTTTGCTACATTCTGTAGCACCCACCAGAACGAATTGCAGCAGTTCTCGAACTTCCTTCTTGTTGGCGGTTTCACAAGATATATGCTCTCGTCCGCAAACAAGCTCTCATTTATGAGGCCGTCCTTGTCAAGGAGTACTGCCCCAACTGGATCGTTCTTCACCACAAAATCTGCTCTATCCAGAGACGCAAACGTAAGGTCAATCCGGAAACCGTTTTTGAGCAACATCTGGTAGTTGAATTGACCACCATACTCTTCTGGCTCAAAATCTTTGTACCAAGGCATTTCAAGTATTATGCGTTCACCAAAACAGTCAATCCAGTCGTGATTGTCGATAAAGAACTGTAGATCGCTCGTCAAATATATAACGTCGAAGTCTTGGAAGGGATCTTTCTTGACGGACTTACAGGCACGTGAGCCGTTCAGGATTGCAGCGCGGATTCTCTCTTCCTGTTGAGCGTTTCGCTTGATTAGGTCAAAGATATCATGTTCGATGGTCATTGGTGAATGCAATTCAGTGTCCTGCTGAATTGTATATTCTTCTGACTTTTCCGTTTGTTTTCAGGCTAACGGCGTAGTTGGACCAGCGGGGGTATTTGAACAGAAAGTTACGGTTTCGGCTATAATCCTTTCCCTAAAAGGGTTGTAGAACACTCCAAGAAGAAAGCTGGGAAAGCGTATAGTTTTGAATTAGTAGGTGCGGTAAGAGGTTGGGACAACTGGCATACTTGGGTCATGAAGTTTGAACCAGTTACGAAAGCTTTCTGAATGATTCTGGTCTACAGGGTATTATCCAGAAAGTTTCTGGATCAACAATAGACTTAATCGGAATTAAGAGGGTGTAAAACCGACTCAAAGCCTTATCAGGCAAGCATTTGGATACCCTTTTCGAAGGTTTCTGAAACCCTTGTATATCAAGGGCTCCACTATTTCCGATTAAGTCTAATAGTTAGTGCTTAGATGAGATGAGATGAGATGACCGAAACCAACTCGCCTCGCTGCCTGTCGATCACGCCGATCATTCCCGTGAGCGATATTGGCCGCGCATTGGATTTTTACACGAACATACTGGGCTTCACGATGCAGGCCAGAGATGATGGCTATGCTTATATCGTCAAGGATGAGATCGCGCTGCGTCTGCTCATGACCACGGACACCCCTCCAAAAGGAAAGCAGGCATGCTACATCTGTGTGGAGAATCTTGATGACCTGTTTGAGCAGATGAAGGCAAACCTTCAACAACTCCCGGAGGGAAGGGTCAGAGCACCATTCGACCAGCCATATGGGCAACGAGAATTTCATGTCACGGACGAAGACTCGCTATTGCTCTTCTTTGGTGAACCAGTGGGCACCTAGGACGTGTAACCCCGGGATAGATTGCATAACATCGCATGCACCGGCGACGCGTAGCGACGTCCGGTACATGCGATGTTATGCATTAAGGTGGGGTAGATATATTTGAGGAACCAATTATGGAGTTCGAGGAAATATGGAATTGAATCAGCCAGTCCCAGAGTTGCCAGTGTCCGATGTTGAAAAAGCGCAGAAGTATTACAGAGATCATTTCGATTGTAAGATCGAATGGCTATACCCTGGCAAGGAAATAGGTGCGGTTTCTAATGGAGAAACGGCGATTTTTTTTCGCAAACGAGAAGGTGAGTTTGAGCCAGCAGTCAACTGGATTTACTGCAGCGATGTAAATGAATCTTATCGGGCATTGAAGACAGCAGGTGCAAGTATTACCGAAGATATTGAGGATAAGCCTTGGGGTGTTCGCCAATTTACGGTGCAAGACTTAGACGGTAATGTTTTTTACTTTCACCATAGCTAGTGAGTATGAGAGTATTGCAAGATAATTGAATCACATATTATAAAAAAATCCCTGCTCCAAAATTGCAGGTAATTTTAAGCGTTAATCTAAAATCTCCTATGTGCAGGGCTCATAGCCATTCAAAGCGAATCATACACCCAGTTGAATAGTTGCCGCGATCAGCAACTAATCCTCGGCCCAAACAACAACTCAACCACCCAAACCCGCAGCCCGTGGAGTACCACCGGCTAATACCTCACCACGTTTAACCACTCCCAAAAAGGCTGTTGTGCCCGTGGAGTACGATCGGCACGTCTCAGTTTCGCTCGTTCCTCGCTAGTAGCCACCCTCCGCCCTCTACGCCACTGCCAAACAGGCTACCGCATCGCGCCCATTATCAAGCACTTACAGCGTCTCAGGCGATGCAGCGACAGCGTATCGCAGTGCTTGACAACGGGACCCACGCTGCTGCGGTCCTTAGTGGCTGCGTGGCGTGCGGTGCTCGGGCGGCATCGCTTCTGGTAGACGGCTTACCAGGGCAAGTAATTCCCCGCCGTCAGACTCCCATGGCTTTCCGGCCTGGGCAACCACCCCAACAGCTCCACCGCACACCCACCGACCAGCAACGCCGCATACTGCCCCCGGTCTACGTCTACCGCTTGACATCGCCAACCCTCCGCCCGTAACCACGTAGCCAGCCCATAGGGTAGCGGCGCGGGTACAGCGAGCACTACGCCGCAGGCGATGCCGTCGCGGTGCGGGCGTGCCCACGGGCAAGCGTTGAGTATTTCAGGCTTGGGCTTTAGCTCTAGTTGTTGCATTCATAGTGTTGTTGTGGCAGGGTGCCTGATAAAGCTGTTGCCCTGCCGTTTATTGTTGTTGCGCCCCTGGTCGTGGCCGTTGACCAAGGTAGGTTTGCCGTTTCCCCGTTGCGTCTGCTGCCGTTGTTTGGTTACTGCCTGCTAGCAAGGCTCTGGCCGTTTCTCCGGTCCGTTCCCTGGGTT
>JBCCJU010000308.1:0-3849 GCA_039027715.1 Cyanobacteria bacterium P01_C01_bin.120 | reverse complement strand
ACGCAGAGAGCGTTCGGGGTTAGAACTGACGATGCCCCTTTTAGGAATCGTCGCTTTGACAATCACGTTTTGCTCAATCGTAAACGCACATTTTTTCATGATTCCCGGCTCGTTGACTCCACTTCAAAACGTTTCACTCACCCCAGGTATCACCGGCGGCTACAGACCACCTCAAATATATAAACGTGTTACCTGCTCTTGTACGGCGCATATGAATAGTACTTCGGCGTTGAATCCAGACGGACATGCAGCCATGCGACCCCTCCCCCGGCAGTGCTTAGCCACAGTGGACGACTGCTGAGGTGCTGACTAACGGCTTGGCCGACGCATTGCCAGAGCTCGTGAATTTGATGCGCAGGAGCTTGACGCATGAAGGCGGCGAGATGTGTATAGGCTTCGGGGGCCGCGTGAGGGCAGGGCACGACCATCATGGCATCCCCGCCCAGATTCCTGAATGACACGACCAAGCATGAGTTGAAATGGGCCTGAAACGTTGTGACATCCGGCTGTCGCTCTAGCTCTGGCGATTCCATCAATACAAACTCAAAGGGGCGATCCACAGTGTCAACTGTGACCGACGGCGTTTCCCAACGGAAGGCATGGTAAGGGGAGTCTGTCAGTGCCTGATTGAGCAGATTGCGGAACTCAATGCTCTCCTGGAACATATCGATGGCGGCCCTGTACGAGACCGTCTGTGCCCCATCCATCAATTGGAAGTGCTGGCAGCGACCATTTATCCGTGATTCGGTCATGAGCGTGGGCATCTGCGTGTCACTCTTAACGTTGATAGACAGTTTCAGCCTACCAACCCGGTTGGGACAGAGCTTGTCAACCGCCCGTCCACGATAATGACGGATGAGTTTCACAATAATGCTGAAGGTGCGATCGCCCCAAAGCCCGCACGACCGAGGAAAATGTCATATCCGTTTCACCACTCAATCAAAGATGCCCTTAATGTCTACGCACCAGGGGCTAACGTTGGTCTTTGGTTGCTTGCGATCGTTGCCGACACTCCCCGCACACGGAGACCTTCAGCAACGCTCAGGTTTTCATTCTAGAAGGCTTTTCCGCCCAAATTACAGCCCATCACTTACAAGCTGTCTCCATATTGGATCTGTTCTTCTGGTCTAACAAGGACGGACCGGAGCAGATCATTTCTCCACCGTGAATTGGAGGTTCGGACAAGGCTGCGAACTCAGTTCACCTTCATTTTTCACAGCAATCTTAGAAAAAGTGTAAACACCAACAGGGGCCCAGATAGAAATCTTCTCTATCCACCTATGTTCCCAGACGTTGGATTCAACTTCATTGAACAGCGTAGTTCCTCCTCCCCCATACAGATTTCGAGTTGGTCCATCAAGTGTCCGGTCAAGCCAGTTCACTGGAGCCTTTGACCGAGCACGTACAGCAACTTCAATCGAGCCTCCTGGCGTTACCGTGTCTGTACTTAAACGGACATATTCAATTTCGGGAATTATCGCCTCTTGGTTGTTTCTAACAATGAAGCATTCCTCACCCCAAGAGTCTGAGGTAAGCTCCGCTTCATTCTGTACTGATATTTCGCTGAATCGATAGGTTCCAGACGGTGCCCAAGGCGAAACACCATAAGTCCACTTCGTTTCCCAAAGCCCCGGTTCGACCTCAAGGAAGTTGGTCGAACCGCCGCCGCCATGAAGGCAGGATAGTGGCCCGTCCAGTCTATGATTTAGCCAATTGACTGGGGCATTTGATTTCGCACGCACGGTGACTTCAATCTCTCCTCCGCCTAGTACCTCCCTGGCGCTAAGATTAATGGCCTCAATGACTGGCTTGGAACCTGGGACTGTTGGGACTAAGGTACGCTTTCCCTCTTCTGGGCGAATGGAGCTGCCTGACGTTTCTCCCCTCGTCGTCACGACATCCTTGGTGTAATAGTCTTTGGATTGCCCTTCATTACGCGCCAACCGTTCGAGAATGAGCCGGACCGTTTGCTCAGGGGTTTTGCCATCCAGTTCAATAAAGCCAGCAGTCGGGCCCAGCCCATCCGTCATCGCACGGTCAAATCTGCAGGGCATGACGCGATGACCGTCGGTTTTCGTTAGCAATCCATGAATGTGATTCCATTCCCAACCGGTCCAGCGCTTGGCGTCATAGTTGGGGCAGAGCACCAGCACAATCAAGTCTGACTGCTTATCGTAGAGCTTGGGCAAATAAATACCAAGGTCGTAACGGGCAAACTCAGCCTCGTGAAATTTGTCGTAGAGAATGCAGTCCTCGCCAAACCGCTCAGCCAGCAGCTCGGCAACCGTAGCCACAAAGTCTCGCTTTTCGCCTGCAAAAGAAAAGGCGATCCGGAAACGCCGATTAGTCATACGGTCAACTCGCGCTCCGTTGCGGTTCCCATGCTTACCATATCCTTCAAGTCATCGTTGAGGACGTGTCCGAGTAATACCAGCTCTCCAGAATAGAGGTACCGATTGGAATGGAAGGCTAGGGGGCGAAAGGTGAAGATGTGTAGCTGAATTTTAGAGAATCAGTATGATTTCATGTTGGCTCACATCCATTGATTCAAGCAAGCGATCGCTCACACTAGACTTTTGATAATCGTGCCGTGCAATCGCTGCCTGAGCTTCGTTAAATAGGCTATCTCAGCGACGAATCGATCCTCCTTCATGATGATGATGGGAATGTTTCGACCGTATTTTTGAGGCTGGGCTGAACCCCGACCTGAAATATAGTTACGCTAGATGAAGACCACTTTCATAAGTATAAGTAGTTAAGAGGCTTGATGAAACGACTGTATTGGCTGGTTCTCGCGAGTGTGGTACTCGGGGCAGCGACACTATTTACCCAACTTCCCAACGGCACCAGTATCGCTGCGCCGATTGCCGAGCCGGTAGCGACTATAGGTACCTCTTCGGACTTTCAAAAACCGACCGATGCCGAGTTGCGATCGCGGTTGACCGACTTGCAGTATTCCGTCACCCAAGAAGACGCGACTGAGCGCCCCTTCAGAAATACCTACTGGAACAACAAAAAGGCGGGTATCTATGTTGATGTCGTCTCCGGTGAGCCGCTGTTTTCTTCCCAAGATAAGTTTGCCTCGGGGACGGGGTGGCCATCGTTTTCTCAACCGTTGGAGCCGGGCAATGTGATGGAGCGAGAAGACCGCTCATTTTTTATGACTCGGACTGAAGTGCGGAGCCGCCAAGCTGATTCTCACTTGGGGCATGTATTTAACGATGGGCCAAAACCGACAGGGTTGCGCTACTGCATGAATTCGGCGGCGCTACGCTTTATTCCAGTGGCTGATTTGGCCGCCGAGGGCCATGATCAGTACCTTGAGCGCTTTGATGCAGCGGAGATGGAAGCTGCTCAAACTGCTCCTGCTGAGTCGCTTGATGAATCGTGATTGGCTCAGAGTTGGGGTTGCTGTTGAGTGGTACAGTGAATGCCGCCGCCGCCCGCCGCGATCGCATCAATATTGAGCTGAATAATTTCATGCCCTGGATAGAGATCTTGCAAGGTTGATTTGGCCTTGCTGTCTGCTAAATCGTCGCCAAATTCGGGCAGAATCACCGCGCCATTCACGATGTAATAGTTTATGTACCCAGCGGCAAAGTCTGCCGTGTCAAATTGGGGGCGAACGGTTTGAGGATTTTCTAGCACGAGTACCGTTAGTGGTGATCCATCAGCGTCGGTCGACTCGCGCAGGATCTCCAGATTCGTTTTCGTCACGGCATGGTCAAAGAAGGCGGAGTCGGGCTCATAGGCCGCCACAACGACCCCAGGCGGGGAAAACCGGGCATAGAAATCAATGTGACCATCAGTAATGTCCTTGTCGCGAATGCCCGGCAGCCAGATAATCTT
>JBCCJU010000307.1:0-3862 GCA_039027715.1 Cyanobacteria bacterium P01_C01_bin.120 | reverse complement strand
CCTACTTCGATTTTGAGCTGAGGCAGTATTTGAATACTAGAAGTAAGTACTAAAAATTAGATTGTGCCGTTATTGGTAACGCTATGGCCATAAAACCAAAAATATCTTTCAAGGAAATCCATATCGACAAATAGTGAAGGGTTTGGCAGCAGGCTAACCTATTTCCTCAGCCAAACAAACGCTCCTATCAGTTTTTTCGAGTGTGTTTATGATTTGAGTTAGCAAGAGTAAAGGCAAAATAGTTGTCAGCTTTAGCGTCCAAATCTTATGTGGAATACCGCAGCGATGCCTACTAGGTAGAGACAATCCGGATTTCCCTTGACTCGATTGTCTAGGCTTTTCAGAAAGAACTATCGCCTGAAAGCATTGTTCAATCTTTTCCAATGTTGCCCCTGGAACAGGTCTGTGGAGCGATCGCCTTCGATCTTGCTAACCGTACTGAGATTAATGCTTACTTGGCAGCAGAAGAGGAAGCATTTGACGCTGTGTCTCAACCACTACAGACTAGCAATCCGGCTTTATGCAACAGACTTATGGCCACAAAAGCAGCGAATCAGCAAATAGAATTGTGACCATATGTTACTAGGCTAATTCTGAGCTGAATCAAGCGATTGTAAAAAGTGTTTTACGGCGAGAGCCTACAGTTGAATTTAAAGCCGCTTTTGCTGCTGAATTAGAAGGTGTTAAAGACCTAGAAGTGTTGGCAATTTCAGCACAACCAGGGTGTATTCTTGTTAATCATGATCTCAGAACAATGCCATCGGAGTTCGCTACGGTTATTGCTCAGGAATTGTTACACACGCGGTAAAGTCTTACCTCGCAATGATTCCAGCCTTAATTGATGACACATTCTGGGTCGAATGTTGAACCAGTCTTCAACGTCCGCTCCGTCAATCCAGCAGCGCGATCGCATCCCCTGCCTTGACGACACCCTCAACTAGAACTGCTCCATACACTCCGGCATAGCCTTCATGGTTTTGAGACACATGCTTGATAATTTCGGGGTTGGCTTCTGAGGTGTCTGGATCAAGGGTAATCATCTTGCAGCGGGGGTCGCGCTCCAGAACCGTCATTTTTAAGGTATCGCCAATCTTCAGCCGCTTGCCCACCAAGTCGTTTTCATACAGCGGCGGTTTGTCCTCGCTCCAGGTGACATAAAAGTTGGAACGAAAACGCCGTTTATCAACTTCGATGCCTAATTCTTGAGTCAGCAGCTCGCTGAGCTGAGTCGAAAACAGCGTGAGGGGGCGGCAGTCGAACTGACCGCGCTGAGTAAAGTGCAGTTTGAGGGTAGGGTCGTTCGCCAAAGCCTTCAGATGCTCCAGAAAAGCCGCATCGTCAATGTTGTAGGTTTCACCCTCGGGCGTTTCTACTTCCACCGAGAATTGCTCGCCGTCTGGATAAAGTGGATTAATCCCCGGCTTGATATTTTGCGCTGCTTCCAGATTGCCCGGCTTTACGGTGACAGGTGCTTCCTTGTAGCAAGGTTTGTAAAGCAGCAGAGATTCCTTGTCCCGGCCTGTGAACCACGGAAACCCCGGATTGCCTTTTTCGGTGACTAGGCCGTAGACGCGATCGCCCATGACACCGGCAAAGGAAACAAAGGCTTGCTCAAGCGTCTCCCCCATCATGCTCTTGACCGGGTAGCGCCAAATACTCTCAATCGTACCGACAACAGCCATAGGAAGAATGCTCCAATATAGATATCGCTCAATTCATGCCAACAGATTTTATCAATATCCTATGTTGAGCGCTCGGCAGTTTCTCTGCTATAGCGCTGTTGGCAAACTGCGATCGCCTCCAGCCTCAATCATTCATCAGGTGCTCAAAACAAGTTAGAAAAAGAGCCCGAAACGCAATAGAATCAGACTCTTAGAAAGATATAAGGGCGTAATTCTGCCACGACAGGGTGTCAATCGGAACTACCGTTGGATTCTTATCAGGCTCGCCCCTGACAGATGCAATTTTCGGTCTGGATTTGAGTTCGGATGTGGGGCTCTTGCTGGTGCGTCAAGCGGTGGAACGCTTGGGTGTCTGTCGCAGCTTGGCGGGGTGTATTGCGGAATGGCGTGACTCGGCAAAAATACTTTATCTGTTAACTGACTGGGTGAGTCAACGAGTCTATCAAACTGACTCTGGGGTCCGGCCAGATGACTCCGATCGCCTTTCCAGACCTGAATATTGAAGTAAAGCAGCTCTTACCGGGTTCACCAGCCCGTTGAAGATGACCTCTATGTCAACAGGCTAATGCCAATGCTTGATTTGCAATTTTCGATTGTGGATGCAAGCCGTTTTCAGAGCAACAACTGCAGTTTCAATATCTGTAGCTCTTAAAAAAACCGGTCCAACACCTGCACAACCCGTTTGCTTTAGTTATGGCGTCGATCGCTGTACGGGTTTCTAACTGCCAAAGATCACCATTTCGCCGAGCGGTTCGGGATTTTCTTGCTTCGGTTCAATGGTGATCACCACTTCCGGCGTCTCTCCCCATTCATCGAGAGGAAGCTGCTGGAAGACATTGCCCTCATCGTTCGGCAAAAAGTCACCACAGGCCACCTTTTGGCCATCGACGACGGCCCATATACGGTAAACGCGATCGCTGGGCAAAGTCGTCACATCACGCAGCACCAGAATGGCTGAGGCTTGATTGGGCACGATTACCAAGCTGCCAGTAGTCGGCATCTCCGGTGCCCTGCCTTGGAGCGTCAGATAACGGTTGTCGGGCTCGCGCAACAGGTTGACGGCGGCCTGATAGCGAGAGAGTTCCTGGCGGGTTTGCCGCAAATCTTGCTGACGAATTTGCTGCAGCGTTGCCTGAGCCGAGGCCAACTGTTCTTGTAGCTGCTGGTTTTCGAGTTGCGTAGCCGCCAACTGCCGCCGAATAGTTGTGACCTCATGGCCTAAGCCGATGACGATGGTAGCAGCACTACCAATCGCGAACCATTTAGCTAGAGGACCTGAGAACCGCTGCCTGGGTCGAGCATCGGTCCGGCAATCAACTCGGGCTGCCTGCAAAATTTGTCTTTTCAGGGCTGGGGACGGCGACGATTGAGACAGCGACAGTGGCAGCACCGACAGGGTTGACTGCAGTTTTTGGAGTTCTGCCGCTACAGCCGGATCGTTGGCGATGAGGCGCTCAACCTGTGCAACTTCCGTTGGAGTTAGGTTTTGCAACGCATACCCAGCTAGGAGTTCATGCAGTTTTGAAGGATGTTCAGGAGAATCCACGGCTTATTTTATCCAGTCCTCTAGCTGTTGCCTGAGCTTTAACAGTCCCCGGCGAGATTGTGATTTGACCGTCCCAATGGGAATGTTGAGTCGCTGCGTAATTTCTGACTGACTCAGGCCATCATAGTAGGCCATCTCTAGAACCAAGCGCTGTTTATCGGGTAGGGCTTGTAAGGCTTTCTTGACTTGCTCAGAAAGTTCTTCGAGGGTGGCATTTTCGAAGGGGACATTTTTCGCTGCAAGGGAGCGATCGCGCTGCCAATGTAGGAGGCGATAGAGGCCTGACCGATCTTTTTTAATCCGATTCAGAGCCCGCGATCGCGTCATCGTCAGCAAAAACACAATGACAGTACCGCGAGCCGGATCGTATCCCTGCTTGCGCCAAAATTCTAGAAAGATCTCTTGGGTCAGATCTTCTGCATCTTGCGTATTCCCTAAGATGCGCAGTGCCAAACGGTAGACGCCTTCACCATAGCGCTGATATAGAATCTCTAGCGCCGACAGGTTACCTGTGCGCATCACTTGGAACACATCGGCATCTTCTAAATTCCCCAAGGCGGTGTCAGACGATGCTTCGAAGTCTAAAGCTGCCATTCCCTGCCACTATCAAATTCAACATGCCATGCCGTGATCT
>JBCCJU010000306.1:0-3882 GCA_039027715.1 Cyanobacteria bacterium P01_C01_bin.120 | reverse complement strand
CTTTAACGAGCACAAAGTCTTGCTCACCCAAGCATTGAAATGGGAGCGGCAGCAGCGCAACCCCAGCATTTTGCTGCGGGGCTATAACCTGCGCCATGCCGAAGCCTGGTTAAAGGTGGCTCAGACCCGTGCCCGCCACCAACCCACTGCCCGGCAAACGGAGTTTTTGCAGGAGAGTCTGCGCCAGCCTCCGGCTCCCTCGTTGGATGTGTTTATCTCTTACTCGCGGGTGGATTCAGACTTTGCCCGCCAGCTCAACGACCGCCTGCAACTGCAGGGCAAGCTCACCTGGTTTGATCAGGAAAGCATTGCTTCGGGAGCGGACTTTCAGCAGGAAATCTATCGCGGCATCGAAACCTCCGACCACTTTCTGTTCATCCTCTCGCCGGAGGCAGTGAACTCACCCTACTGTGCCGATGAGGTGGAGTACGCCCAGAAACTCCATAAACGCATTGTCACGGTACTGTGCCGACCCATTGATACGAGCGATTTGCATCCCGTGTTAGCGGCGGTGCAGTGGATTGACTTTCGCAAGCATGACGGTGATTTCAATGCCAACTTCAGAGACCTATTGCGAACACTGGAGACGGATCGAGCCCATCTGGAAGCGCATACTCGCCTGTTAGTTAGAGCGCTGGAATGGGAGCACAAGAACCAGAGTAAGGATCTGCTGCTCCGAGGCAAACAGCTCGAAACCGTCATTGAATGGTTGACCCAAAACGCTGAAAAAGAGCCGCGATCAACTCAACTCTAGAGAGACTACATCAATGCCAGCCGTCTCGAAGCAACAGCTCAACAGCAAGCCAAACTCGAAAACGAAGCCAAGGTGCGGAAACGAGTGACTCGTGCCCTAATCGCTGCCGTCGGTGGCTTGGTTGTGGCCGTGGGTTTGGGAGCCGCCGCATTTCAGCAATTTCGGCGAGCTGAGACCCAGCGTCAAGAAGCCGTACAGGCTGAAATTGACGCACTCGTGTCGTCGGCGAATGCCCTGCTGGACTCCGAACAACCTCTGGATGCCCTAGTTGAAAGTTTAAAAGCGGCATAGCAGCTCGATCAAATTGATACCCAGGAGTCAGCACTCGCCTATCGAGTGGCAGGCACGCTGCATCGAGCGATCGCCACCACTCAAGAGCAAAATCGCTTATCCGAACATGCCCATTGGGTACAGGCGGTCGCCTTTGGCCCCAATGGCGATGTATTCGCCACCAGCGGACGAGATGGCACGGTAAGACTCTGGGCCGATCAGGGACAGCTGATCATGACGATTGAGGGCCAGCCGGGGGAACGCGCCGATAGTGTCAGCTTTAGTCCCGATGGGCAGACGTTAGCGATCTCGCTCGAAAATACGCTGAAGCTGGTCAATCTCCAGGGGCAAGAGCTGCAACATTTTCCGGGACACAGTGACCTGGTGACGGAAGTTAGCTTTAGTCCCGATGGCCAAACCCTGGCTTCTTCAGCATTCGACGGCACGGTCGCCTTGTGGAATCGAGATGGCACGCTCAAGTTTTTCTTAGAAGCCCATAGTCCTCATGCTTTCGACGTCAAGTTCAGCCCTGACGGCAATCTGCTAGCCACATCTGGAGTGGACGGCATGATTAAGCTGTGGGATCGAACTGGGACTTTGGTGAAAGCCTGGCAGGGCAACCCAACTAGCGCGGTTTACCGGGTAGCTTTCAGCCCTGATGGTCAGATGCTAGCCTCCGCCGGGGGAGACGGTACCGTCAAGCTATGGACAATGGCCGGAGAATTAATCAATACGTTTACGATTGATGACGACAATATCCTATTCGGCTTGGAGTTTAGCCCCGATGGGTATCGGCTCGCGATCGCCACGGGTGAGTACGGTACCTTGAGAACATCGGTCAAAGTCTGGAGCATCGATGGCCAGGAGCTGGACAGTTTAGAAGGCCATGGCAGCCGTATTACCGATGTTAGTTTCAGTGCCGATGGCCAACGCATCGCTTCTACTAGCTTTGACGGCACAGTGCGACTGTGGCAACCGGACAAGCATCGCCTTTATCAAGTTATTGATGCCCATGCTGACATCGTCAGTAGTCTCAGATTCGCCGCCGATGGTGAAACCTTAATTTCCAGCAGTTACGATCACACCCTGAAACGGTGGCAGGCTGATGGCATTTTGGCCAACACCTTAGAGAGCCACACCGCCGAGGTCAATGCTGTAGAAGTTGTCCCCCAGAGCGATCGTCTCATTTCGGTGAGTGATGACGCCACTCTTAAAGTCTGGCAGGCGGCCGATGAGCTGCAATCGACTCTAGAGGAACATACAGCACCGATCAAAGGGCTCACTGTCAGCCCCGATGGGGAGTTTTGGGCGTCTGCCGACGAAGATGGTCAGCTAAAACTCTGGTCAAACGCGGGGGAAGTTTTGCAAACGCGCATTCTGGAAGCTGGCTTTGCCAATATCATCCGGTTTCATCCGCGCGAGCCCATATTAGCGATCGCGGCAGGCCGGGAGACTGAACGCACCGTTCTGCTTTGGCACTGGCAAGAAGACACCTTGACTCCTCTGGACTCCAGGGGCAGTTTCCGCGTGAGAGATGTGCAATTTAGTCCCGATGGGGAACTGTTGGCCACCGCGAGTTGGAACGGCAACCTCGACTTTTGGGATCTGGCAGGTCGTAAGCAATATTCCTTTTTCGCTGGCATTGAAGGTCCAATCACCACCATAGACTTCAGTCCCAATGGCCAGCTAATCGCTTTGACTAGTGGTCCATCGACGCTACTCTTCGATCGGCAAGGAGAGTTTGTGCAGATGTTCACGGCACCAGAGCATTTCTTTCCCTTTAGCCTGAGGTTCAGCCCGGATGGGACAACCCTGGCCACCGGGCATCGCTGGGGCAATATTTTGCTCTGGAATCTGGATTTGGCCGCTTTGGTACAAACGGGATGTGAAAAATCTGCTGCTTTCCTCCAGAGTCACCCCGAGGTTTTGGGCGAATTGCCCCTGTGCCAAACGCCCGAACGGCTACAGCAGAGTGCCACTGTTTTAGTCAATCAGGCAATCGTTCAAGCGCGCCAGGGCAATCGTGATGCCGCGCTTCAGACCTTGCAACAAGCTTTGACTTGGAATCCTGACTTAGATCTCGATCCCCAAGCCGAAGTGCAAAAGTTTGTTCGGCAAGGGGAGGCTAATCGGTTGCTAGAAGAGGGCGATCGCTTAGCCAGTGAAGGAGACTTAGCTGCCGCCACCGAAAAATATCAGGCCGCCAAGGTATTAGATCCGCTATTGACCTTTGAAGCCGGGGAACTGGCTCAGCAAGAAGCCCTAGAAGCGGAGGTTAATCGGCTTATCACTGAAGGCGAAAACCTCGCTGAAACGGGTGATGTAGAAGCGGCGATCGCTAAATTCCAAACCGCAAAAGCACAATCGCCTCATTTAGTAATTGCGCCTGATTCCCGCGCCAGACGTGTAGCTGGTGAGGCAAAAATCGCTGAGGCAGATGCCGCCCTGGACGACGACCAATTCTCATCTGCGTTGACGGCTTTTACTCAAGCTCGGCAACTCTATCCTGATATCCCTGTCCAAGCCGATCTGTTGCACTCTTTGTGCAGGCGAGGCAGCTTAAAGGGGGCCGCCGCAGAGGTGCTCGATATCTGTGAGCGAGCGGTGACCGCCGCTCCCGCTCGTGCCAGTACCCGCGATAGTCGGGGCTTGGCAAGGGCTTTGACGGGCAATTTTGAAGGGGCGATCGCTGATTTTCAGTTCTTTGTCGACAACACCGAAAATGAAGCTGATAAGCAGCAGCGTCAGCAGTGGATTCAACAACTTCAAGCAGGCCAAAATCCATTTACCCATGAGGTTTTGAAAGGCTTACGATAGCTTCAAAGCGCTGGAGTTTGATGCGCTGATGCAGCGGGGCT
>JBCCJU010000305.1:0-3893 GCA_039027715.1 Cyanobacteria bacterium P01_C01_bin.120 | reverse complement strand
TCAATCGGTGTTTCAAGGAGTTAGCCGAGCAAGATGCTCAACAGACCATCAAGCAAGGCTCTTCCTCTTTTCCTCGCATTATGAACAAACTCGAAGAAACCTAGTATAGTTGTCCCTGAAAAACTGGCTTTAGGCGATCTCGCGGGACTGCTGCAAGGGAGCAGATAAGAAGAAACAAAACAACTTTCGCAAATTAAACCCACAGCCTGCCAGCAAAGCATTCATGCGGTCACCGTGCTGTCCGCGTAAGAAATTGCGCTTGAGGGCATGGTCTTGTTTGGGATGACCAATCACGGGTTCGATAGCACTGCGCCGCTTGAGCAACCGTTTTAGCGAACGCGAGAGTTTACGAGTGCCAGCCACCACCACTTGAACCGCTTCCGGATGATGTTTTTTTCTCGGAACCCCTTATCGACAAAGGCTTGCTGAGGTTGACAACCAGTGAGCCGAGCAGTTTGATGCAGAGCCGCTTTCAGCGTCGCCCCATCATAGAGATTGCCATGAACGGCATCAGTGGCCACGATCCAATTGCTGTGAAGGCCCAATGCAAGCGTAGCCGCAACCAGGTGCCATAAGCTCGAAAGCATTGATTTACAAGGATTTCAGGTTGGTTGTTTTGTACTTTTATTTCAGTGAAGAAATGGATTGCAACCCGATTTTCAACGAGTTTTCGACGTTTCAGGCTTTGCCATAGTCCTTGTGGCACTTCGTGACAGCTACGCTTGCAGCACACCATCTTCAACTGGAGGGCGATCGCGCTACAGAATCTCAACCATCCAACCATCAGGTTCCCCGTCAGAGTTTCGTCATCACTGATGGACGTTACGGCTGAAACGCTAATTCTCTCAGCACGGCAGTTTCTAGTTCAAGATCAGGAAATGCTTGAATGCAGATGGTCTCGGCACTCCAAGTCAGTTCTGCCTGATAATCATCGCCTTGAATATCACGAAATACCTTCAGTTCTTGCTTGGCCAGGTTGAATACCCAATACTCTGGGATACCGGCTTGAGCGTAGATTTGCCGCTTCAGTCCTAAATCGCGACCGGGCCTGCTGTTGACAATTTCGATAAGCAAATACACATCTTCTGGATGGGGGTGGTGATCGCGATAACGTTGCGGCTTCACGACTGCAATATCGGGAATCGGTTCGCTATCACCAGGGAGGGTGACGGCGGTAGCTTCTCGGACTCTGGCCCGGTCACCCAACTTCGAACGCAGATAGTCGGTCAGTTCTTCTCGGGTATCATCATGAACCGGCTCGACAGGCGACATTTCAACGATATCTCCGTTCAGTAACTCAACGCGGCAGTCCTCTAAGACACCGGCTTTAACCAACTCGTGATATTTATCGAGGCTCCACTTCATCAATGGCGGTTTTTCAGTGGTTTGAGTCATAGGTTTGCCTCCCTACATGCGGTTGCTCCGTCACTATCGCTCTCGATACGATCGCTCACATCACCGTCTCCCGACCCGCAACCATCCAAACACATCATTCGCCATTAGCTCTAGCGATAGGTCCGACAGCACCGGTAGCCAGTCACTTTCCTGAAGTACGGAGGGAAGTTGATCCGGTAGGAAACTCACTACGACGAGTTCATCTGGATCAACCAACCAGCCCAGTTGAGCGCCCTGGCGAATGCAATGCACCAACTTGTCGATTAATTTAGTGAGCGATTGCTCAGGCGAAAGGATTTCGATCACCCAATCAGGAACTAGCCGAAAGTCATCAGGAATGTCGCCATCTTCGGTAAAGGGCACTCTGCTCCAAGCAAATATGGCGACATCTGGAACAATTACCCGTCCAGCAAAGGTACAGCGCAGCTCTGGAAACGCCAAGGCGACTTGCTCGGGCTCGCCAATCTGGTTAATTGCTGTCACAAGTGCCCCCTGTAATCGACTGTGGCGACCTTGGGGCATCGGCTTCTGAACAACGTGACCGTCAATGTACTCACTGACAGGCTCGGTTTCAGGCATGGCCAGAAATTCTTCGAGGCTGATGGAGGGTGTCGTCGTTGCCATTAGCGATCGCCTTCGACTGACTCTGCATACTCGGGTGATGGCCCCAACTGAGCCCATCGGGTATGCATCAAGTGTGACGCAAACTGACCTGAATCCAAGCTGGGGGGGTCTAGGTTAGACTGACTTTCGTAGCCGTAAACAATCTGTAAGGCTTCATCACGAGTCAGACGTTGGTGGTTGCCGACGATCGCCGATTCGATGTACCAGGTGCCGTAGTATTCGGCGTTGGGCACCACTTTGATGCGATACTCAGCTATCCAGTCAGAGCAGTCCTCGTGGCGATACCAGTTGAGAAATTGACTCAGCATGGCGTCCCAATCGATGTAGTTGGTGACCAGCTCGCTGTTATTGCTAAAGGACATCTCACGCATTGCCCTTACTCCCCAGCTCTCAACTTCAAAGCATCCCCACCGCTAATCTGTAGGAGACGCTATCGCATCGCTTTGGCTCTAGCTATTTCGATGTCTTGCCATCCTCGAATCGAGTCCTTTAGAAACCTGATGTGATTCTGATTCTGTCTCTCAGAAGGCGTTTCTGCCAGATAGTTGTGGAGCATCCTCTTGAATGTATCTGAGGCACAGCAATCGATATCCAGAAGAGGGTTGGCAGAGAAAAGAGCCCCTAAGCTTGGCAAGGAGCTGAAAAACCGGCGTCTGGGGAGTTTCATAGGAGAATCAGGATTGTAATAGGCACAGCCTCTAGATGGCCTAATGCAAGCGTAGCTATAACCAGGCGAAATAAGCTCGAAACAACTGATATGAAGGGATTTCAGAGCAGCTATTCTATACTATATTTTCAGAGGCAGTTTAGATTTCAGTCCGACTTTCAACAATTTCTCTACGTTTCAGGCTTTGTTCTAGCCCTTATTGCGCTTCGTTGCAGCTATGCTCTCACTACCCCATAAGGCTCATAGATTAAAGTCACTGGCACAGGCAAGAAACTTTTAGCCAAATTAGTAGTGGTTGACGCTGCTTTGAATGGTGGACTTCAACACAATGTTAAGCGTTGTGATGTTCGCTCTCTATCTGATTATGAAACTGCTTTCTCGTTCCGCTCTCGTTGCTACTGTAGCCGCGGCTGGTCTTTTCGCAGCTACCGGCCCATCCTCGGCATGTATCTTCTCCAAGTCCTCTGCAACCCAGGGCGGTACTTCCTTGGACGGTCCTTCCGGCTTGCTCGACAATGCTCCTGACAGCACCACCCTTGGCATCACCCTGGGTGGTTTTGGCATTGTGGCCTCTCTGCTAACTGGCGGTGTGGTGCTCTACCGCAAACAGCGCCTAGCCCGTCTGGCCGAACAGCAGTCTGCCATTGCCACCGAGTTTGAACTGACCGAAACGCTTGCTGACGACGTTCCTTTAGCCGAAGCCGAGAAAGAGGTCGTTCTAACCCGTTAATTTCCATCATCGACTCAAGCTCATTAGTCAGATCTGAGTGATTCGGGAAAGGGCTATTAGTTCTTTCCCTATTTCTTTGGCATAGCCTGAATAGTGGCGGTTGATATCTCGAAGTAGGCCCTAAAGTGGCATTGCTGCGCGGCGGGCAAACACTCTCAATCAAGGGAGCTGGAGGCCGTAGCGAGCAAAAGCGAGGATAGACCCCAGCTCCCACCACAGCTCCGCCACCAAGCGTTGAAAGCTGATCGTGGAAAATAGTGCAGCTGCGCATATCATCATCATTACTCTGATAGCCCCTCCATCAACCGGATTTGCATTCGATAGACCAGCAATGTCACCTCATCCGGCAGGAGTTGGGAGAATCGTCTGCCTTCAAACTGCTCGGCAATGAATTGGGCCAGCTGCGGGTGTCCCCACCTTAAGCGGAAGAGGCACCGGCGCAGGGACTCTTGATTGCGATAGCGCTCCCACTCCTCT
>JBCCJU010000304.1:0-3916 GCA_039027715.1 Cyanobacteria bacterium P01_C01_bin.120 | reverse complement strand
TGCCGGTTCACCGTTACTGTATCGCCGTCGTGAACAATGACCTCCTTTGGTATCCCCTTGAGGGTGTGGGAAGGAGCATCACAAGCCATTAACCAGAATAAAGCGGCTGTGATAGGCATTGACCATTTTGGGCTACTCTGCATCATGAAATTCTTCAACCTTGCCCCTAAAGTCGTCTGAGAGCGATTACAGCCAGTTTCAGAGGGAAGAAATTTGATGCCTTCAAAGAGGTTCAGACATCAAATCACCATCATTGTTGGCCAAAGCATCCATAGATACCTCAAGCACTTGGGCGATCGCCCGCAGCTCGTAATCTCTAAGGATGCGCTGATTGTGCTCAATTTTGGAGATATCTGCTTGACTGATGTCAAGGTCATACTCAACAGCAAGAGCAGCTGCCAGATCAACTTGTGCTAATTTCTGGGCTCTACGTCGTTCCTTGATACGTTTTCCGCTGATGTTGCCTGTTTTCATGGCTGGCAACAATAGCAAGATGCATGCCTCAAAATATTCGACTGAAGAATATTTTTTACGGCCACAACCTTGACGTTACTGATTTCTGCTTCTACTCTCCGCCATGAGTCAACCGACGTTGACTTGGGAGTAGCGACCAGCTCCCCTGCCAGAAACGCGCTATCATCCCCCCGATAGCGTAGAATCCCTGCCATTCATGAGCGGGGCGCTGTGGGACGTGCGTTTTGCGATGTGCGTTTCCACAGTGCTGGTTTCTGGTAGCTTGGTCGCCGCCCCGCTCACCCATGACAGACAGGGAAAATCACGATGACCAAGCCTTCTTACAGCCGCGAGAGTTTTGCAGCCGCCATACGCTATAACGTCGCTGGTTATCAGCGCATCACCCAAACGTCAAACCAGGAGCTGGCAGATTTTCTAGGGCTGAGCCTTGATGAACTGGAAATCCGGATGCTGGATATCCAGCCGTGGAGCGTGTTCGAGTTGGCTCAGTGTGCCCAGTATTTCGAGTGTTCGTTCAGCATGCTTTATCCGGAAATACAGGTGCTCAAGACGGATTGGTTGTGGGAGATCGCCCGGCAGTTGCCGAATACTCTGTTGAATCAGTTACTGGAACAAGCGGCAGAACTGGCAAAGGTAGCGGGCATCAAATTACGGGAACTCCCATCTGACGAGATGGCTTAGTCCTCTTTTATCTTCTCAAGGTATTTGTTGTGGTTTGGAAGGTCGCCGCTGGCGATCGCATTGGCTACTGAACTCCGCTGCTTGGCAACTCCGCACCTCTCTCTTTTTGGCCTTTGGGCCATAGCTCTTCACCGCTGTCAAAACCTGCAAAACACAAGGAAGGCTAAGCAGACGAGCTGACAAGCCTTCCTAGCATTTTGTTTTTTGACAGCGCCTACGAGCCACGGCCGATGGCTGACCATCGGATTTATGGACGGGCGCGTTTAGCGCGCCGCCCTAAACCCGATGTAACAAAAAGAAAGGCCTACGCCATGCAACAATCTTGTAACTCTGCGATCGCTGCTTTGCAACCAAAGAATGAAAGCAATACCACTACGCTTAAAGCCAGATCCCGCCTGATTCTGGGTGACTGTATCAATGTGCTGAAAACCCTGCCTGGCCATAGCATAGACCTGGTGGTGACGGATCCACCGTATTTGATAAATTACAAGGCCAGAGATGGGCGCAGCATCATGAATGACAGCAATAAAGACTGGGTTTTTCCAGCATTTCAGGAGATTACACGGGTGCTCAAAAATGACGCCTTTATGGTGAGCTTTTACGGCTGGAACAAAGCTCACCATTTTCTGCGAGTATGGCAGAAATTAGGACTGCGACCAGTCGGGCATTTTGCCTGCATTAAAAGCTATGCCTCCAAACGGGGCTTTACAGAAATGTCCCATGAAAACGCTTATCTTCTTGCCAAAGGCAATCCAAGCAAGCCTGTTTCTGCGCCCCGTGATGTTCTGGCCATGCCCTATTCAGGCAATAGGCTGCATCCCACCCAAAAACCAATAGAGCTGCTGAGCCGTTTTATCCGAGCATACTCCAAGCAAGGTGACACAATCCTCGATCCGTTTGCCGGTTCAGCCTCAACCGCCGTTGCTGCAAAGTCTCTTGGGCGAGAGTGTATTGCCATCGAGAAAGATCCGCAATACTTCACTATTGCTAAGCAACGTGTGTTGGCGCGGGCTGCTTGACGGATTACCTCCTCCAATCGGCAGGGCGTGAGCCCTGCCTTTATCAAGCTCGTGAACGATAAGAACTCTTCAAACGACTACTGAAATCAAACACATGCCAGGCCCACGGTGCGCCTAGTTTAGTAAGAGGCATAGCAAGAATTATTACTCTGCTCCCAAGCTGCAGTGCTTTGCGATGTTGTGCCAATGACCCGAGCTAATTGATTTTGGGTTAAACCAAGTTGACGTCGTAACTCTTTGATATCAAGGCATGGAATTTTATACGCTGTTCCGCGTGTATGGTCGCCTTGCATATAAGCGATCGCGTCTTCTAGCCCCGTTTTAATATTCTCGAAGTGCTCACCACTCATCTTTTCCTTCAAACTGCTTTAATTTTTCTGCCAATTTAGCCCAAACATTTTCTGCATTGAGCTTTAAGTTTATCTCGCATAATTCAGCATCTTTTTCGTTTTCTTTCGCGTCTGATGCGTTCGCTCTGCTCAACATTTATTCGATCCGTTGGTTATTGTCTTTGATTCTATTCATAATGTGATTTTTGTCACTTTATAATTGCTGTTTCAATTTCGGCAGGAATTACGCGTTGGAAGTGAGCGAACGTTTGCTCTGCCAATTAATATCAGCCTCTAGGCTTGTTTTTTCTTGAAAATATCAGCCTATAAGCTTAATAAACGTAGATGGAAGATAGTTGTTGTTAAATCACATGCCTCATGATCCAGTAGCCATCCGTCAAGAACTTGATAAGAGGTTTCAAGCCATGAAGCCACTTGAGATCTACATTCGTCCACACAAAGGTTGGATTACCGCCGTTCGTGAGGCCCTCGGCATGACCGTCACGCAATTAGCCAGCCGCGTTAATATCACACCGCAAACGCTTTCCCGCTTGGAAAAAAGTGAAGTGCGTAAGACAATCCGGTTAGAAACACTGGCAAAAATTGCTCCGGCACTGGGGTGTGTTTTGATATATGCCTTGGTACCGGAAAAAAGCCTGGAGACATACATGAATGAACAGGCCCGCCGCCGAGCAGTCCGGCACTTTAGCCATGTTGCTCATACGATGCTGTTGGAAGATCAGGCCGTATCTAGCACAAACAAAGATGAGCAGATAGAGCAATTTGCAGCTGAATTAAAACGCCGTCCGAAAGATCTTTGGTCCTAGAGAAGTCACAACAGCATGTTCTGGGAGAATGACCTTGATGCAACTCCACTCACAGCTGAAGAAGCAGAAGCGCTAATTCCAGCGTTTATCGCTACGCGCAGCGATCTCAACAAAGTCGAGCAAAGCAATATCTTGAAAGCTGAGCATTGGGCTTTCCGGCGCAAACATGACATCCTCTCAGAGCCGTTTCTGCGTCGGTTGCATTATGAGATGTTCCGGCATGTTTGGAAGTGGGCTGGCCAGTATCGTACCAGCGCACGAAATCTTGGTATTGATGCCTGGCGCATTACTGCCGCATTAGCAGAGATGCTCAACGATGTTTCTTTCTGACTTGAACAAGCGGTTTATCCAGCGGACGAGATTGCTGTGCGATTCCACCATAAACTGGTGTGGATTCATCCGTTTCCCAACGGCAATGGCCGTCATGCTCGGCTGATGGCAGACCTTCTGGTGACGCAACAAGATTTGCCCCGCTTTAGTTGGGGACAGGCGAGTCTAACGAAGCCGAATGAAACGCGGCAACACTATATTGCGGCTCTAAAGGCAGCCGATCGCCACGACATTGCACCACTCCTGGCATTTGCCC
>JBCCJU010000303.1:0-3925 GCA_039027715.1 Cyanobacteria bacterium P01_C01_bin.120 | reverse complement strand
TGGTTTTTGGCGCTAGGAGTGCCGCGTCTGTACGATGGCCATGATATGCGCCTGAGCTACGTGACTTGGCAAGAAGAGGCGAGTCCCACCGTGGTGGTGGAGTTGCTGTCTCCCGGCACCGAGGCTGACGATTTAGGCCAGCGAGTCCGTGAGCCTGACCAACCGCCAACGAAATGGCAGGTCTACCAAGATATTTTGCGCATTCCCTATTACCTGATTTTTGATCGCCATGAAAATCAGTTCCGCGCCTTTGGCCTCAGAGAGAACGGTTATGAACCGCTGGAAATCGCCAATCAGCGGCTTTGGTTGCCCAACTTAAACGCTGGCATCGGCGTCTGGCAGGGCACCTATCAGGGCATCACGCGCTCCTGGTTACGTTGGTATGACGACCAGGGACACTGGCATCCCACACCGCAGGAAGCGTTTGAGCAGGAACGCCAGCGGGCCGAGCAGGAACGCCAGCGGGCTGAGCAGGCAGTCAGGCAAATTGCCCAAAACCTTTTACAGACTGGGATGGCGGCTGAGCAAGTGGTTGCTGTCACCGGCCTGTCGTGGGAAATAGTGCAGAACTTGCCATCCGAGTAGTTGGCAGAGTCGGCGTTAGCACTGCAATTGAGCTGACTGTCGCTGACTTCGGCGATCGCGCTGCCATTTATGCGCCAATTGCCGACCAATGAAGTAGCTGGCGATCGCTAGAGGCAGTCCTGTTGCGATGCTGCCGACAGTCAGGGTGATAAGGCAATCAAGGCCATGCTGAGATAACTCTGCGATCGACATGCCCAGATTTAGTGAAAGCCTGGAGTCGTGAGTGCCTAACAGCAGCTGTCCCACCCGAAAGTTCACCATATAAAGCGGCACAAACGTTAGCGGATTGCTGACCCAAGTCGTTAACGCGGCGGCAAAAGGATTACCTTTGAGCAGGGTTGCCAGAGCGATCGCAAAAATCGTTTGCACGCCAAACAGGGGCATCATGCCGGTGAAAGTTCCTGCCGCAAACCCCCGGGCAATTTCGGTTGGACTGCTTTTAAGCCGCACCAACCGCAGGTGGATGTACCGCAATGTCCGGGATATCTTTGTCCATGGCGGGAAGAACTCTCGGCGTTCTAGAGAAATAAGCAGCATAGGCAAGGCTTCTGAGCGCTGATGCCGTCACTATACCCACGTACTCCCAGTGGAAAAATTTGCCGCAGATAAGAAACGCCTGAGTCATCGGAAGTTTGATCACTCTTCAATAACGCTAAGGCAGAGGAAAGCTTTTGAAGGACTGCATTAGGCCCCCTTGAACCTGATTTATAAGCCGAATCAGTAGCTGCAACCCCCGTATCATCAACGGAAGCGGAAACACTTTCAACTGCAGAAGTGGCTCAAGGTGGAGTTCTTTGGTCAACTCCGCATCAATGCCTCAGCCGATAAGGGGTTGCAATGGTCGCTGATGCCGAAAAATATGGCCTTGTTTAGTTTGCCGTATCGAGGGAAGTCATCGGAGGAGGGACGGGGAATAGATGCCCAGGCCGCCCGCAGAAATGCGGAAGTGCCGTAATCTTTAAATGTGAGAGTCTCCTGTTGTGAGCGGGTAAGCAACGCTATCGGCGAAGGAATGAAAAACGAAATCCCGCAGCCCGAAAAACTGACTGAACTTTTTGATTCCCAGTCTTTCGTAGAGCTCATCTTGAGGCCTCTGGACAACATTAGCCCAGCAAACAGGCTTAAAAACCAACTCGCCACCAGCATTCGGAAGGATGTCTTTTAGTTCTTTGGAGAAAGCTTTTCGGATGCGGGGTGAGATGCCGCTTAAATACTTCCGAGCCTGTGGATCCGCAAATTCATCGCGAGCTTTGCCGATACCGTGGATGACAGCAATCGCTATTTTTTGAGTCATGATACTTATTGCTCCAGCTTCTGGAGACTGAAGGTGATAGGGCTATGATGCCAATCAAAAAATCCTATGCGGTGGGATTTACCATTAAGAAAAGCTCTGACCGTTAATAGCCAGAGCCTTCTGGTAAAGATGATTGACGTTCACATGGAGTTCAGCACCAAGCTTCAATAAAGCCCCCTCAACGTGAGTAACATCGAGGGGGCAGGGAGTGGAATGCATTTAGGACGTCGTTGGCAGAACGTTTAGGCAGTGGTGACAGGAGCGCTCTCGTCATCTAGTTCTCACGACATCCAAGTTCTCACGACGCAGTTGGTGATCAGTGAAATTAGATTACACAAACGGAGCGATGCCACACTCGAACTAACCAAAGCGTCCCGACACGTAATCACGAGTGTAATCACTTTGAGGGTTATTGAAAATATTTTTAGTGGTGTCGTATTCTACGAGATAGCCTACTTTGCTGCCAGACTCCATCGCTTCAGCGTTAAAAAAGGCTGTTTTATCCGATACCCGTGTCGCCTGCTGCATATTGTGGGTCACGATGATGATGGTGTAATTCTCTTTCAGCTGATGCATTAGCTCCTCAATCTTGAGGGTAGAGATCGGGTCCAGGGCTGAGCAAGGTTCATCCATCAAAATAACTTCAGGCGCGATCGCGATCGCTCGGGCAATACAAAGACGCTGCTGTTGTCCCCCCGAGAGGGAAAGTCCACTGTCTTTCAACTTATCTTTGACCTCATCCCAAAGGGCAGCTTGCCGCAGTGACTTTTCGACTAGCTCATCCATATCACCTTGATAGCCGTTAATGCGAGCCCCATAGGCAACGTTGTCATAAATCGGCTTGGGAAAAGGATTGGGCTTTTGGAACACCATCCCAATGCGGCGGCGGAGTTCCGTCGGGTCTACACCCTTGTTATAAATGTCTACCCCTCGGTAAGCAATGCGACCTTCGATATGCGCCCCTGGAATTAAATCATTGAGACGATTGAAGCATCGTAGAACGGTGCTCTTGCCACAACCCGACGGGCCAATCAAGGCCGTAATCTCGTGGCTAGCAATCTCTAGAGTGACACCGCGCACCGCCTTAAACGAGCCATAGTAATAGCTCGTATCCTCGACCGTAAAGATAGAATCAGTTTTAGCGTTCACTGTTGGAGCAGATGTTTTGGGCTGCATAGACCTAGGCTTTCGTAGGACGACTGTAGACAAAGGGAAAAACTAGCGAGAATTCTGAAAACGGTTCCGCAGGAGAATAGCCGTCGCGTTCATGGCTAGCAGCACAATCATCAGAATAATAATGGCCGATGCCGCGATCGTGTGGAATTCTTCTTGGGGACGACTCACCCAGTTAAAAATTTGGATAGGCATCGCGGTAAAAGCAGGTTCCTGCAGCCCCTCAATCGAGAACTCAGGGGCAAAAGGGACAAACGCCGCTGCACCAACCGCAATAATCGGTGCCGTCTCACCAATCGCCCGAGACAGCGCCAAAATAGTCCCGGTCATAATACCAGGAATGGCCTGGGGCAATACGTGGGTCCGCACGGTCTGCCACTCAGTCGCCCCGAGTGCCATACCCGCTTGCCGGATACTGTCGGGGACAGCTTTTAGAGCTTCGCGGGTAGCAACAATAATCACTGGCAAGATTAGCAGCGCTAAAGTAAGCCCACCAGACAAAACGCTGCGTCCACCCGTGATGGCACTCATCAAGCGGGCAAATACAAACAGCCCTAACAGGCCATAGATAATGGATGGCACTGCCGCGAGGTTGCTGATGTTGATCTCAATGACTTTGGCCAATTTGTTTTCGCGGGCAAACTCTTGTAAAAAAATACCCGAGCCTACACCGATGGGAAAAGATACTGCCCCAGTAATGAGGACCAGAAAAATAGATCCCAAAAACGCTGGCCAGACTCCGGCGCGATCAGGTTGCCGAGATGGCGGAGACGTCAAAAAATCAAAGCTGAGCGTTGACAGCCCCTGAGACAGGATGCCAATAATCAGAATGGTTAGAACCACAATTCCAGAGAACGTCGCTATCCAGCTAAT
>JBCCJU010000302.1:0-3970 GCA_039027715.1 Cyanobacteria bacterium P01_C01_bin.120 | reverse complement strand
TTTGCCAAGTCTACTATTAGTTGGCTCGCCAATACGTAACTGCATAAACGAGTTTCAGGATGATTATGCCTTACCGCGTTCGCTTTCTGAGCGGATTCTCCCAAAAAAGGTCCCGCAGCGCCCCATCAATCAATCACCGCACCCTGCCACCCTGCCATCCAAGCCCTTCGGGCAGGCTCCGCCAACACACCCTGTCACCGAGACATTTCCCCCACTGCATCTGCACAAATTACCCTAGAGCTATTCGCAACTGTCTGATTCCCATGGCAAAATCATGGGGTAATGCCCAGTAACCCGAGAATTCTCTGCCATGATGGCATCTATTCCGACTCTCTCCAGCCAGTATGACCCGGCCATTACCGAAGCAAAATGGCAGCAAGTTTGGGAGGCCCGCCACGTCTTTAAGGCCGATCCCGATCATGCTGGAGAGCCGTTTTGTGTGGTGATCCCGCCCCCCAACGTGACTGGCAGCTTACACATGGGCCACGCCTTTGAAAATGCCCTGATTGACACCCTGGTGCGCTATCGCCGGATGCAGGGACGCAATACCCTATGGCTGCCAGGCACTGACCATGCCAGCATTGCCGTGCAGACGATTTTGGAGCGGCAAGTCAAGGCGGAGGGCCAAACGCTGGAAGATTTGGGCCGCGATCGCTTTCTGGAACGCGCTTGGCAGTGGAAAGCGGAATCGGGGGGCACCATTGTCGGTCAGTTGCGCAAGCTGGGCGTTTCAGTCGATTGGAGCCGCGAGCGCTTCACCATGGATGAGGGGCTGTCGGTCGCTGTGACCAAGGCCTTTACCCGGCTGTATGACGAGGGGCTGATTTATCGGGGTAACTATATGGTGAACTGGTGCCCGGCGAGCCAGTCTGCCGTCTCCGATTTGGAGGTGGAGCCGACGGAGGTCAACGGTCACCTGTGGCATTTCCGCTATCCCTTGGCGGATGGCTCGGGCCATTTGGAAGTGGCCACGACGCGACCGGAAACCATGCTGGGGGATACCGCCGTGGCGGTCAATCCTGAAGACGATCGCTATCAGCATCTCGTGGGTAAAACCCTGTTCCTGCCTATTTTGGGTCGCGAGATTCCCGTGATTGCCGACGAGTATGTGGACAAGGCATTCGGGACCGGCTGCGTGAAAGTCACCCCAGCCCACGATCCCAATGACTTTGCCATGGGCCAGCGCCACGACCTGCCGATGATTACCGTGATGAATAAAGACGGCACCATGAACGCCGAAGCGGGTCCGTTCGAGGGGATGGACCGGTTTGAAGCGCGCAAGGCCGTGGTCGATCGCCTGCGGGATGACGGTTTTCTGGTGGAAATCGAAGACTACGTGCATACCGTGCCCTACAGCGATCGCGGCAAGGTACCGGTGGAGCCGCTGCTGTCCACCCAGTGGTTTGTCACCATTAAGCCTCTAGCTGATAAAGCGCTGGATGCGCTGGACAACCATAATTCACCCAAGTTTGTGCCGGAACGGTGGACCAAGGTTTATCGCGACTGGCTAGTGAGCCTGCGAGACTGGTGCATTTCGCGGCAGCTCTGGTGGGGCCATCAGATTCCCGCCTGGTATGCGGTGAGTGAAACCGAGGGCGAAATTCGCGACCATACGCCATTCGTGATGGCGGCGAATGAGGCGGAGGCCCGAGAAAAGGCGATCGCCCAATTTGGCGACGGCGTGCAGCTTCAGCAAGATCCTGACGTGCTCGACACTTGGTTTTCCTCGGGACTGTGGCCCTTCTCGACCATGGGCTGGCCGGATGAAACTGCGCCGGATTTTCAGACCTACTATCCCACCAGCACTCTGATCACCGGTTTTGACATCATCTTTTTCTGGGTGGCGCGGATGACTATGATGGCGGGCCATTTCACCGACACCATGCCGTTTGACACGGTCTATATTCATGGACTGGTGCGCGACGAAAACAACCAAAAAATGTCGAAGTCCAAGGGCAACGGCATTGACCCGCTAGTGTTGATCAACAAGTACGGCACCGACGCCCTGCGCTACACGTTAATTCGCGAAGTGGCGGGGGCGGGGCAAGACGTGCGCATCGAATACAACCGCCAAACCGATGAGTCTTCCTCTGTCGAGGCGTCGCGCAACTTCACCAACAAGCTGTGGAATGCCGCCCGCTTTGTGATGATGAATCTGGGCGGTCAGACGCCAGAACAGCTCGGCCAACCCGACGCGCAGAATCTGGAACTCGCCGATCGCTGGATTTTGTCGCGCTATCACGGCATGGTGCAGCGCGTCCACGACTATATGGGCAAATACGGCTTTGGGGAAGCCACGAAGGAACTCTACGACTTTATTTGGGGCGACTTTTGTGACTGGTACATCGAACTGGTGAAACCTCGCCTGCAGGGAGACGACGGGGTCTCCAAGCGAGCCGCGCAGCAGACCCTGGCCCACGTGCTGGATGGTATTTTGCGATCGCTCCATCCCTTTATGCCCCATATCACCGAGGAAATTTGGCATACGCTGAATCAAGCTGGGGACGACACGTTCCTGGCGGTACAGGCATATCCCACAGTGGATGCGAGCGCCATTAATCCCAGTTTGGAAGCAGATTTTGACCTGATTATCGGCACTCTGCGCACCATTCGTAATCTGCGGGCCGAAGCCGGCATCAAACCCAGCGCCCAAATCGAGACGATTTTGCAGTCCGCCAATCCCGAAGAGCGGCGTATTTTGCAGTCGGGACGAAATTATATTGAGGCGATTGGTAAAGTTGAGACGCTGACCATTCAAGGAGAACCCGAATCAACGCCTCAGGCAGGGGCACCGCCAATTCCCACCACCGCACCCAGCTCATCGATGGCCGACTTCTCACCAACGACCAGTGGAACGAGCGCCAATAATCTCAGCGGCATCAAAGCAGAAATCGTCGACTTTTGGGTCACTATGCGTCCGCTCCTGGAAGAGCCGCTGACCTACATTCAGCGTTTCTTTAGTGATGTGCGACGACCGGCCACGACCTTGGCGCTGCTGTTTGCGCTGTTTGTGGCGATCAAAGTGCTGAGTGCTGTGCTCCAAACCCTAGACAGCATTGTGCTGGTCGGCCCGTCGTTAAAACTTATCGGAGCGGGATACACCGCCTGGTTTATTGTGCAAAATCTGCTGTATGCCCAAAAGCGGCAGCGCACCTGGTCGCAGCTCAACGCCTGGCGCCAGGAAATTATGGGTGAAGCCAAGGAGTGGTTAGAGCGCCAGTCTGCTCCGTCGACACCCCCAACAACCGTTAAGCCCATCGGCCAGAATGTGACGGCTCTGGTGACCCAATCGCCCGCTGCTCCGGTGGAATCGACCGCGCCAGCCACCAAACTGTTTGCGGGGGTAATCGGCACCGTCCAAGTCCTGATTCCCCTGACGGGCCTGGTAGATGTGGATGCCCTGAAAGCCAAGATTGAGAAAGATCTGGCGAAAGTCGAAGGCGAAATCAAATCGCTGTCAGGGCGGCTCAGCAATCCCGGTTTTGTCAATAAAGCGCCCGCCGACGTGGTGCAAGGCGCCCGCGATGCCCTCGCCGAAGCCGAGACTCAGGCGCAAATTTTGCGATCGCGCCTAGAAATGCTGTGAGGGAGAACAGGGGATAGGGCACAGGGAATAGGGCACAGGAAAAGTTTCGATAATTCGTCACTTCAAAGCCCTCTGACAGACTCCGCCAACGCCAACAGCTCCTCACACCCTGCCACCCATCCACCCTGCCACCCATCCACCCTGCCACTCCCCCATGCGGAAACCCGTACTCTCCCAGGAGCAGTTTTGCCCTTGATAAAAACCGCGATCGCCAATGAAAATTTAGCCAATTACGCAGTCTAAAAAACTTGGGTTCACAGACTATGCCGACAATTTTGGAAAAGGGCAACATCAGTATTCATACTGAGAATATTTTCCCCATCATCAAAAAATGGCTGTATTCAGACCATGAGATTTTTCTGCGCGAGCTGATTTCCAACGCGG
>JBCCJU010000301.1:0-4010 GCA_039027715.1 Cyanobacteria bacterium P01_C01_bin.120 | reverse complement strand
CCGACAACGAGGTGTAATACCGTTGCATCTGCTGTTCGATAGCCGCAGGATAGGGAGTCTGCATCACGTTAAGGGGCGTACTGCAGTTTTAGCTTATCGGGTTCCTAAAAGTTTGGAGTTTATATAATCCTTGTTCCTAAGAAGACGCAGACCCCGCCTGTGATGGCCCAAAGCCCTTGTCTGTGGGAAGTGCTCCAGGCGTCTGCTAACTCTTTTAAGTAGTCCTATTCATTCCCTGTGCGATCGCTGCGGGGAATGGATCGCCACCAGCAAGTTTTAGTCAACTGAGATCAGGAACTTTCATGAAAACAACCACAGACCGACAACTACAAAGGGGCGATCTTGTCCGACTGAAGAAACCCTACCAAGGCCGATTCACTCACGGCATCGTTGTGGAGATAACAGCAACCATTCGAGGGCAAATTCCCCGCAACGTGAGCCTGCATATTTACGACGGCCAGGGGCAGCTCTATTTCCATCAGGAGTATCTCGACAAAGGGCTACTCATTCCCTGCTATGTCGATTTTCACGTATCAGAGTTGTTCTGGTACAAGCAGGCCGACGAGACGGGCTACTACATCGTGCCCAATCCGCCCGACTGGTCAGACCCCAAATATTTGAGGTGAGCGACATCATGCCCCCTTCAAAATGTCGACTTGTTGTCTATGTCGATGAGACCGTTCCTGGCAGAGTCGAGCAAGTCAAGCGAATACTGGCTTTGGCGGTTCGATGGTCTTTGTTGAACATATTGGGCGTCGGCTACGCCTTTCACTATTTTAATGTCTTCGCGGCAGGTACTGTTGAATTGGTTAGACCTTTAGAAAAGAGGCTGAACGACCTGGAAGGCGTATATGCGAACTGCTTCCGCCAGAGTTGGAGGCATGGCCTTGATAGTACAAGTCGCGCAAACCATCTTGGAGCAAAGCGGAAAAGTGCCTGAAGGATCTCTTGCATACCGTTGCCAGATTGTTAGGGAATAGACTGATACCCGCGTCCTTTAGTTTATTCCCTAACAACTTGAGCGAACGGTGTATGGGTTCCTGTAATCACGAAATTGAGGATTTTTATCAGATGACTGCTGCGATCGCCACGCCCCATGCTACGCCCCTTCCCTTCCTGACGTGGGCTGGCGGCAAAATTTCCGAACTGGTGATTACGTCCTATCCGGTTTTGCTTGTTTAGATATAGATAGCTCAATTTCGATAAATAGAGATATAGTAGAGAGGATTTACCCCAAGAGGTATATGCTTGACTTTTTTCGAGAGGGCGTTTCCGCCCTCCAGCAACACTTTCAAGGCAGAGATGGTCTGGATGCGGTTGATGGCCTCAAGACTGGCATTGCGGTTGATCTGACAGATGGATTGATTTGGCTGATTGGCCGGCTTCCCTTCACAGTGCTTTAGTCAGGTATTGCTCATTTCAAGGATTCTTTATCATGACTTTGACCCTACCCAAAAACTGGCTGGATGTTGCCAGCGGCAAAGCTTCAACTAAGTGGCTAGAGCAGTTTATGCATCGTCATCTGGCTCTATTGGAGAAAGGGCAAATTACGCCCCAGGAGTTCGCCAATGAGCTGGAAGAAGAGTTCGCCTCAAGGATGCTAAATACGCCAGCCAAGCAGAAAAACTATCGCTCTAATGTCGTGCAAGGACTGAAGATATTAGAGCCACATCATCCTGCTATCGAGCTAGTGGCCCTCTCAACTGATGAATATCGCAGGCTGAATGACCAGCAGCGAGGCCGAGTTGCGCAGCGAGAAACACAATATCTGCATCCCGATGCAGTTAAAGCGCTGGTAAAAATTGCAGAAAACTTGCTTGATAGCGATGAGTGGTCGGATGTCGGCGCTGGCTTAGCCGTCTTAATTGGTCGCCGCATCAGTGAAATCCTGCTCTCCCAGTTTTCCCTCAAAACATCCTGGAGCTTGAACTTTAGCCAGATGGCGAAGCAGGCTGACGATGTGGACATCACCATAGAAATTCCCACGCTGGCTTCAGCCAAGCCGGTATTGGCAGCGATTGAGAAACTGCAATCAGGACTGGCGATCGCTGATCTGAAACAGCGGGCGTCTTCCCGGCAGCTCAAACAGGCAGTAAATCGTCGCTATAGCCTGGCAATTGCTCAAAAGTGCGATGAGTATTTTAAGGGTCTGGTGCCCAACCGGAGTGATAAAGATAATCTCTATACCCATATCTTTAGAGCGGTCTACGCCACGATTGCGACGCACTGGTTCTGTCCCCCAAATGTTCCAGAACATCAGTACAAGGCGGAAATCCAGGGACATTTCACAATTACGCAAGACGGTGAAAAGCTGCCTAACTATGCGGCGCGCTCAAACTATGACGACTATGTCATCGGTGACGGCCAGGGCAATCGGGAGGGGCGCTTGGGCCTGAAGTTAGGCCGACTGCCAGGGCTTAAGGTGATTGAAGCGTTCCGGGATGACCCGGTAGAAGACATGCTGCCGCATCAGCACTCGAAGGTGGCAGCGAAAACCGTATCTGCCCCTGCCCCCGCCATTGAAGGGCATGGAGACAGACAAATTACGCCTGTGGATGTCAATGTTGTTGCTGAAACTGCCGAGCAAATAAGTGAGGAACCGAGTCCAATGAGCAAACCACCAGTCCCCATCAAACGCCCTCAGATTTATGCCGCTGATCTGGAACGGCTGACCGCACTGATGGCCTCTAAAGGTGTAGAAGGTTCCCCAGCAGAACTCTTGGCGATGCTTCTAGATGCCTACGAAGAAACGCAGAAGCACTCTCCACAACAGGTCGCTACGATCCAGCAAGTTTCCCAAACCTTTAACTGGTTTACGGCGGAAATTGATACGCTCAGGCAGCAAGTCAGTGATTTAGAGGCTCGACCACCTGAGCCGCCCCAAACTGGGCAGTCAGATGCACCGAGGGTCGCTGATCTACAAACGCAAGTAGGGCAGCTTCAAAGCGAGAATCAGCAGCTCAAAACAGAGCTTAAGGGGCTGCAATCGGAGAACAAACAAGTTACTACTGAGCTTCAGGAGACGCAGGCGCAGCTAGCGGGCATTCATCAGCTTCTGGGAACGCCGGTCAACCAAGCTAAATCAGCTCCTCAGCCGCCACCGTCAGCTCAAACTGCTCAGACGTTAGCACCTGAGAAAAAGGAGGACACGAAACAACGCGACCGCTTTGACTCGAAAGCCAAGGTCGAAGCCATTGTGCAAGACATCATCAACTGGAACACCGCTCAAGCGAGCAACGATACTCGGCTGCGGATTTCAGTTTCCATCATCAAAGCGCTGGGTAGCTTGGTGGGGGCGACCTATCAGCCGGTCATTATGGAAGTTTTGAAGGAGCAGGAAGAGGCGATTGAGGAGATCCATCGGCGCTTTATGATTGGCGTCCGGCATAATGTCTCCGTTGATAAGGATACGATTTTGCAGGACATCGCTCGTGATTATATGGGCGTTGAGAACTGGCAAGAGGCGGCTTACTAAAGCCATGAAGGAGCGTGGGGAAGCAATATGCCAAGGTCCAATTTAATTCCAGATGATGACTATCGAGAGCTGCTGGAGAATCTAAAAGGGCGGATTCGCTCATCGCAGATTAAAGCTGCGATCGCCGTCAATCATGAAATGATCCGGCTGTACTGGCATATTGGCAAAGAAATCTTGTCCCGCCTACAAGAAGAAAAGCCACGGGCCAAGGTTGTGAAAAGACTGGCTCAGGATCTTAAAGCTGAATTCCCTGGCATGAAAGGGTTTTCCGTCCGCAATCTGACATACATGAGAACTTTCGCAAGCGCTTACCCCGACATAGAATCATCAGCGCAACAAGTTGTTGCGTTGATCCCGTGGGGCCATAATTGCGCCTTGCTTGACAAGGTTGAAGCTCCAGAAGAGCGAATCTGGTACGCCAACAAAATTATTGAACATGGCTGGAGTCGGGCGATTTTGCTCGTTCAAATTGAAACCAACCTCTACCGGCAGCAGGAAGGAGTTATCAATAATTTTGAACACACCCTGCCTCCAT
>JBCCJU010000300.1:0-4148 GCA_039027715.1 Cyanobacteria bacterium P01_C01_bin.120 | reverse complement strand
TGGCGCAAAACCTTTCTGAAAAGCAGCAATACCAGTACCATCGTTGGTTAGATGCCTTGCGATATGGCACCGGTAGCGACTACAGGGGAAGCCCATGAGCTCATCTTTGGCCCGCGATCGCTTTACAAAGGCAGTTCAGCGCCCTGACGAAGCCATCAATCTTGCTCTGGCAGCTTTATATATTGCCCAAGAAGAATATCCTGAATTAGATTGTCGAGTTTATCTTCAGCGACTAGATGCAATGGCTGGTGATCTACGCGATCGTCTGCCCACTGAGGCCTATCCCCTCAAAGTCATTCGCGCCTTAAATGAATATTTGTTCGAAGCTCAGGGCTTTGTAGGCAATACTCAAGATTACTTTAGTCCCCAAAATAGCTTTCTAAATCAGGTGCTGGATCGGCGCACTGGCATTCCGATTACGCTATCGCTGGTGTATCTGGAACTGGCTAAGCGCATCGACTTTCCCATGGCCGGAGTTGGCATGCCAGGCCACTTTCTGGTGCGCCCGACGCTAGCGGAGATGGCAATTTTTGTCGATGCCTTTCATAAGGGCGAAGTGATGTTTGAAGAGGACTGTCGCGATCGCATCAAAGTTATGTATGGCAAAGAAGCTCGCATGCTGCCCCAACATTTAGAACCCATTGGTCATAAGCCGTTTCTTGCCCGGCTGCTCACAAACCTAAAGGTGATCTATCTGCAGCGGCAAGACATTCCTCGGGCATTAGCGGCTATTGATCGCATTCTGCTGCTGCTGCCGAGTTCGTTGATGGAACGGCGCGATCGGGGATTAATTTATTACCGCGAAGGCAAATTGTCTGAGGCTGAAGCTGATCTCAAATATTACCTGCTGAATCATCCCAATGCTCCGGATCTGTTTGAGATTCAACAAGTCATTAGCCAAATCAACGCCACTCTCAAAGGCGAAGATTAGTTTTATCGCTACGATGGGCGTTCACTACTGGCAGTGCTGACACCATATCGTCAACGAAATACTAGGCGTATCGCTCATGAATACTTAAACATAATGTCCGCTAGCATTTACCAACCATTGACCATCTCGGGAATTTGCTACAGCATTCATCACCCAGAACGCACGCATATGTCTGAGCCTTAAAACAGAACTGCGTTAACTGAACCAAAATCTTTCTATTGACACTTAATGAAAATCTTCAGTATGATTAGAGGCTGTGACCTTAATCGTACTTCATAACCCTTTTAAGTTAATTCAGCAACCCAATGCCAACAATTCAGCAGTTAGTTCGTTCAGAGCGAGCCAAGTTACAAGAAAAGACCAAATCTCCGGCACTCAAAAGCTGTCCCCAAAGACGTGGAGTCTGCACTCGCGTCTACACGACGACGCCGAAAAAGCCTAATTCGGCTTTGCGCAAGGTGGCACGGGTCAGGCTCACTTCTGGTTTCGAGGTCACTGCATATATTCCAGGCATTGGCCACAACCTACAGGAGCACTCAGTGGTCATGATCCGAGGCGGCCGGGTCAAAGACTTGCCGGGAGTGCGTTATCACATCATTCGCGGCACTCTGGACACAGCAGGGGTTAAAGACCGTAAGCAAGGCCGTTCCAAGTATGGCGCTAAAAAGCCTAAGGAATAAGTTTCGGTCAGCTTGGTTGTCACACCGTAAATCAAAATTTACAGGGATGGGGTGCTCTGGATAAAAGTTACCCCGGAACTCTTTACCTGTGTCTTAATTTCGCGATCGCTTAATCACCCTAAGGATATCTATGTCTCGTCGTACTTCTGCTCAAAAGCGGGTTGTTCCTCCTGATTCGGTTTATAACAGCCGACTGGTCAGCATGATGATTCGCCGCATTATGCTGGACGGCAAAAAGTCAGTTGCCAACGGTATTGTTTACAACGCCTTTACCATTATTGGCGAACGGACGGGCAGCGATCCCCTCGAAGTGTTTGAAGAGGCTGTCCGCAATGTCACGCCTTTGGTAGAAGTCAAGGCCCGTCGGGTTGGGGGAGCGACCTATCAAGTGCCGATGGAAGTGCGCCAAGACCGGGGCACGGCGCTGGCCCTGCGGTGGATTACCCAGTTTTCTCGCTCGCGGGGCGGCAAGACGATGGCTATGAAGCTGGCTAACGAACTGATGGATGCGGCAAATGAGACGGGCAGTGCTGTCCGTAAACGTGAGGAGACTCACCGCATGGCTGAAGCCAATAAGGCTTTCGCCCACTACCGCTATTAAACGCTGCTGTCTTTGCCAATGTCAGAGTTTTGGATTTTCTGAAAGATAGATCAAGCATCAGCGCTACGAATTTGCCAAGGAGACGACCGTGGCACGAACTACTCCTTTAGAACAGGTACGAAATATTGGCATTGCTGCTCATATTGATGCCGGCAAGACCACAACAACAGAACGCATGCTGTTCTATTCAGGGGTGGTGCATAAAATCGGCGAAGTGCATGAGGGGACAGCAGTAACTGACTGGATGGCGCAGGAACGTGAGCGCGGCATCACCATTACCGCTGCAGCTATCACCACAAATTGGCGCGATCATCGCATCAATATTATTGACACTCCAGGGCATGTGGATTTCACCATTGAGGTGGAGCGCTCGATGCGGGTTTTGGACGGCGTGATTGCTGTCTTTTCTTCAGTAGAAGGGGTGCAGCCCCAGTCCGAAACCGTCTGGCGACAGGCTAATCGCTATACGGTACCGCGCATTGCTTTTGTCAATAAGATGGATCGCACCGGCGCAAACTTCTTTCGGGTGCACGAGCAAATTCGCGATCGCCTGAAATCGCCAGCTGTCCCTATCCAAATTCCCATTGGGGCAGAAGATGATTTTTCCGGCGTAGTGGATTTGGTGCGAATGCGGGCTCGTCTTTACAACGACGACCTTGGCATTGATATGAACGACACCGAAATTCCTGAATCGGTGAAGGAAACTGCAGAGCAGTATCGGACTGAACTGCTGGAGGCGATCGCTGAAACAGATGACGTCTTAATGGAAAAGTATTTGGAAGGCGAAACCCTGGGCGAGCAGGAAATTGTCCAGGCTATTCGGCAGGCAGTATTGGCGGGGACAATGGTGCCGATGCTGTGCGGTTCTGCTTTCAAAAATAAGGGCGTGCAGTTGCTGCTAGATGCGATCGTCGACTATCTGCCTGCCCCCACAGAAGTTCCCGCGATTCAAGGGCTGCTGCCAGATGGTAGTGAAGCTAGTCGACCAGCTGACGATGAAGCACCCTTTTCGGCGTTGGCATTCAAAATCATGGCTGATCCCTATGGTCGCCTGACATTTATTCGAGTCTATTCTGGCGTCTTAGAGAAAGGCAGTTACATCCTCAACGCCACGAAAGACAAAAAAGAGCGAATTTCCCGTCTGATTGTCTTGAAGGCTGATGATCGTATTGAAGTGAATGAGCTGCGAGCGGGTGATTTGGGAGCCGTGTTAGGACTCAAAGACACATTTACTGGCGACACCATCTGTGATCTTAAAGCCCCTATCCTGCTGGAATCTCTTTACATTCCCGAGCCAGTGATCTCAGTTGCGGTTGAGCCAAAAACTCAACAGGATATGGATAAGCTATCAAAAGCTTTGCAGTCCTTATCCGATGAAGATCCCACTTTCAAGGTGAGCGTCGACCCGGAAACCAATCAAACCGTGATTGCCGGCATGGGGGAACTGCACCTAGACATTCTGATTGATAGAATGTTGCGAGAGTTCAAAGTTGAAGCAAACATTGGTAATCCGCAGGTGGCTTATCGTGAAACCATTCGCGCTGCCACTCAAGTAGAAGGTAAGTTTATTCGACAAAGTGGTGGCAAGGGCCAATATGGTCATGTCGTTATTGAAGTTGAGCCGACTGAACCGGGCGCGGGTTTTGAGTTTGTTTCTAAAATTGTAGGAGGGTCGATTCCGAAGGAGTTTATCTCTCCCGCTGAGCAGGGTATGAAAGAGGCTTGCGAATCTGGTATCCTAGCCGGGTATCCTGTTATCGATTTGAAGGCCACTCTGGTAGACGGCTCTTATCACGACGTTGACTCCTCAGAGGTAGCCTTCAAAATCGCTGGATCGATGGCGATGCGAGAAGGCGTCTTAAAGGCTTCTCCCGTACTCCTTGAACCGACAATGAAAGTTGAGGTCGAAGTCCCTGAAGACTTTCTGGGGGACGTC
>JBCCJU010000299.1:0-4149 GCA_039027715.1 Cyanobacteria bacterium P01_C01_bin.120 | reverse complement strand
GTGTTTGTCTCCCTGGGCCTGGCGTTTTTGTGCAGTCACCGGGCCCGCAAATCCCCGAGTTTGGCCTTTAAGCTCAATGTCAACCACGTTTTGCAAGATGCCTGGCTGAGTTTAATCATGCTGGTGGGCCTAGTGGCGATCGCTCGGGGCATGAAGTGGGTTGATCCGCTGCTGACGCTGATTATGACGCCTATGGCGATACGCGGGTTTTGGCGTGTGCTAAATGCCCAAATGCCCATGCTGCTTAGACCCACCGCGATCGCTCCTGAAGCGGTAGCCCAAATTGTGCGTCAGGTGGAAGGGGTGACCCGCTGCACCCGCATTTTGTCTCGCGGTATGGTGGGACGGCAGCTTTGGATTGAGCTAGATCTGGTGCTGCACCCCGACTATATCGCCGTTGCCGATCAGGTCGGCGAACAGGTCGAAGCGGCCATTCGCGATCGCTACGGCCCGGTGCGCACGGTGATCTTTGTAGAAGAGTTTCGCTCTGCCCCGTCGCCAGATTTTGACCCGGTGCCGCCCCCGCCCCAGTTCCCCACCCCGGAGCGCGAATCTGACTGGCTCTGAGTCCCGATTGATATGCCTTCTACTTACAATGGGGTAGCCCTCAGCGGCATTACAAATGACAAATCTGTTAATCCAGGCTGAACAAATTACGTTGCCCATTAATCTATCGTCGCTGCTGACCCTGACCGAAATCAGCGATGAACAGTTTTACGCCTTTTGCCGCACAAATCCTGAGCTGCGTATTGAACGCAACGCCAATAGAGAAGTGATTGTGATGCCCCCGGCTTTTTCAGATACGGGCAACCGAAATTTCAGAATTGCAGGGCAATTATTCGTTTGGTCTGAGGCGGATGGCACGGGAGAAGCGTTTGATTCCAGTTCGGGGTTTACGTTGCCGAATGGGGCGACGCGATCGCCTGATGCCGCTTGGATCACTGCGGAACGCTGGAGCGCGCTAACTTCAGAGCAGCAGGAATCGTTTGCACCGATCGCGCCTGATTTTGTGGTGGAGCTGCGATCGAGCAGTGATAGGCTAGCGGGGCTAAAGGATAAGCTGGCGGAGTATATGGAAAATGGGGTGCGGTTGGGGTTGCTGATTGATCGCAAGAATCGTCTGGTTTATGCGTATCGCCCTAATTGTTTGCCAGAGGTTTTAGAGAATCCAGAGGTTGTTAGTTGTGAGCCTGAGCTGCCAGGGTTCTCGTTGAGAATGGCAAAGATTTGGTGAGTGAAAAGCGCTAAGCGATCGCACCTACTCATCTTTGAAAAGCTCGGTACTTGATAAGCTTTCTGAAATTTTGTGCAATAGGGATAGTGCGAGACGCCTGACGGCAAAAGCCATCGGCAGATAAGTGACTTTGCGAAATCACCAAGCCGAACAAGACTGTCCGCTGTGCTGAAGTGTTATGCTGCGCCACTGCTCAATCATACTTGTCCTTGACACATGTCTAATCGCAACGGCTGATATTTATTCATCCCAAGCTGAAATTGCTCTGTTTCCTCAACTGCAATGAAAAACGATTCGAAGAAATTACCAAGTTGGTATGACCAAAGATTCCCAAGAGGTATATCAAGCTCACTACACATTGCATATCTCAATGTACATTTTAGCTGCTCCATGCAGTCATACTGACCATCTGGACGGTACAGTGAGAACTGTCGTGTAAAGTCTAAATAAAAGTATTCGATATGGGTTTCTAATTCCCTTCTTTTACCCCACTGAAATAAAAGCGCATCATTTTCGTTATCACCAATATTGACTTTTAATCCAGCAAACGATTTGAATACATACCAAACTGTCCGAGCACTAGGATTACTAGTGTTCCAAGACCCCCATTTGTCTTGTGATAAAAGTAATATACCTGCTTCTGAAAGAACATCTTGAAACACTTTTTCAGTTTGGCTGACTTCCAGCAACATTGGCGTGATTTACTTATTCGAAAACTTCATTTACCAACAGTCTAACGAAATTCAATATTGGAGACCAACAGAAAATTTACAGGTTGCCGCCACAATCGAAGACTTGCAGCCTAACGGTCGCAATCACCCGCGGCAGACAACCTCGAACACTCATGGATAACCTTCCGATGGTCGGGTGCATTGGGGTTGTTATGCGACGGTTTTTGCTAACTTTTTGCTGGATAAAGCAGGTGGTCAGGATCTAACCAAACAATATAGAAAACCTCATCGATAAAGAACCCATGAACCCTGCCATATTCGTTTGAAGAAAGAGAAAACTGGTAGGGGGTGTCTACTAACTGCTCCTCGTTCGGCAATTCAAAGCCATTTTCACTTGTGTCCTCCCACTTAATTGGATGAAATCTAAGAGTTTTACTTCGATTCACTAGCAGTTCTTGATTAGATAAACCTGATAGAGCCTTTAAACGGTCAATTAGAGTTAACCAATATGTAGCTACCTTCTCATTACAAGAGAACTTATTGTGACCATCCTGATAGTACTTAAACGAAAAGCTGATGCCTTGTGGCTTCAGCTTTATTGATTTAATCCCAGATGCACCAGTCTTCGGGACTTTATTCTTTTTAATCTTCTTCGACACGTGCTCTGTAAAACTCCTTCATCCACTCTTTCTTGATGACTTCGTTAGAAGGTTCGTCCGGTGCTAGATCTCCTCTAGCCCAGTTCCAAGGATCTTCAGCGTGAGTCATCTGTTCTAGCTCATAGGCATCGGAAGCAAAATATTCTTCTGCGACCTCATCAAGAAACTGAAAAACATCCTTATGAAGATCAGGAGCAACATCTTCAGAAATTGGCTGCCATCCAAAGGACTTATATTTCTGATATAGAGATGGAATTACTGGCCCATGCACCCAAGCCTGAAAATCTTCTTCAAAAAGAGGCTCGTCGTGGAGTGCAATATGCCAAGCCTGAGCATAGTAAACAAGCTTCTGAAGCTTTAAGTTACTGATAAAGGAACCCGTTTCATTTGCCAACCAAATAAAGTAATTCGCTATGTCAAAGCAGGATAGCAATAATATCACCTCCTCGTACACGTCGCTTTAGGGAAAGCAGATGGTTCCCTTGTACTATTCTAAGCTATTGACTAATCACCTGCAAGGGTGTGATCAAACCTTGCGGCAGCTCTTCTTCACCCCCAGTACCATTTCCATACGATAAAGCTCAAGACGCATAACTATTGTTTACACGGAATCCTCCGCCTCTATTCCGTATAACACCCCCTAACAGGGTAGTTAGCCAGAATCAAAGTTGCATATCACTTCCTCTAGGGAGGGTTATCCAAAATATTATCCGCATAACTGCCCAAGTTGGGGCGTTATGCAGAATTCTCTCGGGCTATCTACCCGAATCAGAGTGTTATGCCGAATGAGATCGGAATCACTATTCTCATGGGGGTGTTTAGCCCGATCTTGTTTCGCATAACATCCCTCAGCAGGGTTGCTGAGCCATTGCATCAAAGCAAAACGATTCCCTCAATTTTAGCCCCGGTATAAAAAGTGAGGACTTGAGCGATCGCGGCCTGTGCTACCGTGAAAGCACCTCAAATTGGTGGGTCTAATGATTGCACAGCCGTCATTTTCGCCAGAGACCGTTACTTACCCAGAGAGTGACGGTCAGCCAATGGCAGACAATACTCAGCAGTTTCGGTGGATTGTCACCATCAAAGAAAACTTAGAAATTCTGTTTTCAGAGGATCCAACTGTCTTTGTTGCCGGCGACTTGCTGTGGTACCCGGTCGAGGGCCACAATCGCCTTTGCCAAGCCCCCGATGTCATGGTGGCGATTGGGCGACCCAAGGGCGATCGCGGCTCTTACCAACAGTGGCGAGAAGACAATATCGCGCCTCAGGTTGTCTTTGAGATTTTGTCACCCAGCAACACCGTAGGAGAAATGACTCGCAAGCTGCTGTTTTATCAGCAGTACGGCGTCGAAGAGTATTACCAATATGACCCTGAGCGCAATGAGCTAGTGGGCTCTCAACGCCTTGACCAAATCCTCACGGCCATTCCTGATCTGCAGGGCTGGGTAAGTCCTCGGCTAGGGGTTCGATTTGAACTCACCCCAGATACCCTAAATCTCTATGGGCCAAACGGCGATCGCTTTCTTACATCAGTAGAGCTAGCCCAGCAGCGTAATCAGGCCCAGCAGCAGGCTGAGGCCCAGCG
>JBCCJU010000298.1:0-4178 GCA_039027715.1 Cyanobacteria bacterium P01_C01_bin.120 | reverse complement strand
GACAGCGGCTTTGGAGTGCCCTGCTTCGAGGGCGGCGATCGCTTTCTGGCGCAGGTCGAGACTGTAGGCGGCGGGCATCGGCAGGAATCCAAACTTTTTATCTACTTTAACCGACCTGACCTTTATACGGATTGCTATAAACGCTACACTTTTCGCCTGTTTTCAAAGAACTTGGATCATAGCCACAGTCTATGGTTAAAAGGCGAAACTTATCGCCCGCATGGGCTACGCTGCGCTAATCCATCCTACAAAGACTGAGACTCAATGGATTATTCGCCGATCTAATTTGATGCCACCTCAAAAATCACTGCGAGGGTGGAGCGATAAGTAAACGCTTCCAATCTCAGTTTTTTCTATTTTCGCCAAGAATGTAGGTTGCGGAGATGGCCCGATCGCATCCCAGCAGCATCAATGAAAAGGCGATTTCTGCCACCGCCTCTATGGTTTTTGCCGTGGGCTGCGGATTGCGCAAACGCAGCACCGTTGTGGCTTGAGGATCGAGCACGACAAAATCCGCTTCTTTGCCAGGATCAAAGCTGCCGATCGCTGCCTCTAGGCCCAGAGCCCTGGCGCCTCCCAAGGTGGCCAAAAAAAGACCCTTGAACGCCGACAGTGCCTGCTGCCGCAACTGAGCGACTTTGTAGGCTTCATTCATAGTTTGCAAGATGGAGAGGCTAGTGCCCGCGCCGACATCGGTGCCCAGCCCAACTTTGACGGGATGCTGCGAGGATTTGGCCTGCTCAATGCGAAACAGGCCGCTGCCGAGAAAGAGATTGGAGGTGGGGCAAAAGGCGATCGCCGCTTTTGCTTCAGACAACCGAGTAAATTCCTCATCGGTCAGCTGTACCCCGTGGGCAAACACCGACCGATCGGTCACTAGACTGGCCTGATCATAGGCATCCAAATAGCCGTCACTTTCCGGAAATAGCTGTTTGACTAAGGCCACCTCATTGACATTTTCAGACAGGTGAGTGTGCAGGCGAACGTCGGGATACTCGGCCAACAGCTTGCCAGCCGCCTGCAGTTGCGCCGCCGTCGAGGTAACAGCGAATCGGGGCGTCACAGCATAAAGCAGACGATCTTGACCGTGCCATTTCTCGATCAGGGCTTTGGTCTCGGTGTAGGAAGTGTCAGCCGTGTCGCACAGGGCCTCGGGGGCATTGCGATCCATCATCACTTTGCCCGCAATCATGCGTAAACGGCGCGCCTGGGCCGCTTCGAAGAAAGCCTCTGCCGACTGCGGAAACACCGTGGCAAACACCAAGGCGGTGGTGGTGCCGTGGCGCAACAGTTCGTCTAAAAATACGTCGGCGATTTCGCGGGCGTAGTCTTTATCTTTAAATTTCAGTTCAGTGGGGAAGGTGTAGCGCGATAGCCACTCCAGCAGTTGTTCGCCATAGGCAGCCATCATGGCGATTTGAGGAAAATGCACGTGGGTGTCAATAAACCCCGGCATGATCAGACGATCGCGATGCCACTCTGTGGGCAGTTCCCCATAAGTTGAGCCCAGAGCCTCATAGGGGCCAAAGTCGTGAATTTTTCCCTGCTCATCAATAACCAATAAGCCGTCCGCCACGTATCGGACACTTTTCGCTTCCGCGACTAAAAAGGGGTCATCGACAAAGTCAAGGAAGGCACCGCGAATCGCTTTCATGATTTACCTTACGTAACGCCATGCCGGCGATCGCTGGCATGGCGAACCGAGCCCGGGCAGCTAATCAGTCAACCCTAGTCCTGTTCCGACTGATAGGACTGCTGCTGATTTTGGTCTTCATTCTGAGAATTTTGCTCATACTGTGATTGCTGCTGATTGGCCTGGTTGTTGGCAAAGCTAAACCCTTTTTGGGTTTGGCTGTAGCTCTCTTGTTGATTAGTCTGATTGGACTGATTAGTCTGATTGGCTTGCTCTGTTTGTTCAGACCCTGATTGCTGAGCAGCCAGCGTCGGGCTGGCAAAGCCTAGCAGCAGGGAAAATACCACCGTAATTGCGGCGACGGCAGCAAAAAAACGACGAGTCATACGATTAAATTCCTCCTAAAGAAAAGGTGCAATAGTCAAATAAAAACACCGGTAGCCGACGCGATCGCCGCTTTCCAGAGAGTTGAGCGATCGTTTGGACTCGTTAGCGCCTATTTTTCAGACCCCACGACATCGGCTTCTCCAGATCCCGACATCGCCTGTGAACCTACGACCGGCATTTGACCATCTTCTACTGTAGGTCTGAGGCGGGCCATTAAAGCCGTCGCCGCGGCCCCAATTTGTTGTCGTCGGTTGACTAAGTAAACACTTATTAAGGTGAAAACTACGCCGATCCACTGGAGCTGCGTCAACTGCTCATTCAGAAAGAGGCTGCTGAACAGCAAGGCAAACACCGGCGTGAGAAAAATTAGGGCGCTCACGCTGGTCATGTTGCCATTGGCGGCCAAAAAGAAAAACATGCCATAGGTCAGCGCCGTGCCAAAGATCGTGGCGTACAGCAGTCCCACCCAATCGCCGGTCAGCAAGTTCGTTGTTTGATTGCTTTCCCAAGCTAGAGACAAGGCCATCAAGGGTAGGCCACCCAAAATCATATGCCAGCCAGTTGCCACAATCGGGTCGGCATAGCGCTTCACATAGCCCACAATAATGGTGCCAAAAGACATGGATAGCGCCGACAAAAGCATCAAAAGTTCGCCGCTGTTGGCCAAGCCTGACCAGCGCAGTTCCTGAAGATTGGCCGCCAGATTGCCCACCGGAATACCTTCATTTAGCAGGGCATAGAGCCGTTCCGCCGGCAGCCCACAGAGGCAAATGCCGCCGATGCCGATCGCCAATCCCAGCCAGCCCCACGGCCCAATTTTGTCGCCCAGCAAAAACCGTGCCAGCACGGCCACCACCAACGGCTGAGCGTCAATCAGCACAGCCCCGATGCCGGCTCCAGTATTGACTAATCCAGTGGTCAGCAATCCTTGAAATAGCGCCCCATCGACCACGGCAAACAAGAGAATCCACGCCCAGGCGGTGAACGTTTTGGGTTGGGGCAGTTTTAGGACCGCTGCCAAGACCAGAATAATGACGCCCGCCGGTAACAGCCGAAACGCGGCCAAAAACAGCGGTGACGTGTGGGGCAAGATGAATTTCATCGCCACCATGGCCGTGCCGAGGAAGAAAAAAGGCGCAACCAAAAACAATGGCGACTGAGAAATTCGCTCTAAAGTACTGGTTTCAGTACTTTCCTCGATCGCTGGAGTAGAAGAATCGGTCATGTTTTTCGATGACATAAAAGGGGCAAGGAGCAAAGCTGCTGGCCCGCTGGCCAAGCCTGGCAGCGTTTCAGATGCGCTAACTTAACATGAGACTTTGGTTAGAAAAGTCAATGGAGAACGACTCTGCCCGGTTTTTGGCCAGCACTGGCTGAACCCAAAAAGCCTGAAGGGCGATCGCTCAACTTACCGCTGCAGCCTTCTTAGAGCATGACGCCAAAACCGCCGAGAGAACGACCTTTGGCTCAATTAGCCAAAGCGGAGGGTCGTGAAGACGAAGCGCAGAACAAAAATACCGGCCAAAATCCAGGTGATGAGGGAGACCTCTTTTGTCCGACCGCTTACCATTTTGGTAAAGGGATAGAGAATTAATCCCACTGACAGTCCAGCCGCGATCGAAAACCCAAATGGAATGAAGAAGATCGTGGCAAAGGCAGGAATGGCCTCTGTCAGGTCACCCCAGCGAATGTTCATCACCCCAGACATCATCAGCACGCCCACAATCAGCAACGCCGGTGCCGTCGCAAATGCCGGAATGGCCTCAAAAATGGGCACGAACAACAGCGCGATCAAAAACATTACCGCCGCCGTAACCGCCGTAAAGCCGGTCCGGCCACCCTCCGCTACCCCAGAAGCGGATTCGGCAAAGGTAGTGACGGTCGAAGTGCCCAAGACAGCCCCCGCCGTGGTGGCGATCGCATCCGCCGACAAAGCTTGGTTGGCCCGCGGCAGTTCACCATTTTCGTCGATATAGCCCGCTTGAGTACCGACTCCCATCAGCGTGCCGATGGTGTCAAACAAGTCGACAAACAGCAGCACCAGCAGCACCGCAACGAAATCAATGATATTGCCGGCGTTGATGCCGCCCAATCCAGTGAAGGCAGCGCCAAACAAGTTACTGGGAAATACCGGCACGGCCACAATACCGCTGGGCGG
>JBCCJU010000297.1:0-4230 GCA_039027715.1 Cyanobacteria bacterium P01_C01_bin.120 | reverse complement strand
TAATTCTCGCAAAGTGCGCTCTTCCTCTGACGTCAGAAATACACGTAATCGCATTCCCATCTGTGGCCCTCGCAGGTGGTCTAAATCATCGAAGCTTTACTCTCCGAAATATACCTCGGACTTTTTTCCCAAAGCTACTTATTTTGTCCATCTGACTGTTGGTTGACTTCCATCAACGCGATGATTGGTTGAGCGATCGCTCACGCTGCTACCCTAAATCAGCAGATTGGGGTCAGCTGAACAGATGGATGTTGCGATCGCTCTCACAGTTTCCTTCGTGACGCTGCTGATAGCAGTACATCAAGGAATTTTTATTCTTTGGCCGTTACTCATCACGCTTGGAGTGATGACGGCAGTCTATCGACGACGAGGCACGGCATTTTCTGACCTGCTGGCACATATGCGTTTGGGCGTTCAGCAGTCTGCCGGAGTCCTCAGCATTTTATTGCTGATTGGAGTCGTTGTCGCCAGTTGGTTAGTGGCGGGTACAGTGCCAGCGCTAGTGTATTACGGACTACAAGTCATTCATCCTCGCTGGTTCTTAGTCTCAGCATTTGGCTTGACGGGGCTGGTCTCGACTTTATTAGGGACATCGTTCGGTAGTGCAGGCACAATTGGATTAGCGCTCATGATTATGGCCCGAAGCGCTGATGTACCTGAATCGTGGGTAGCCGGAGCGGTGATTGCCGGGGCTTATGTGGGCGATCGCTGCTCGCCGATGTCATCAAGTGCCCACTTAGTCGCCGCCATCACCAACACTTCAGTTTATCGCAATCTACACCTGATGCTGATCACCAGCTGGGTGCCATTGATACTGTCGGCAGCCATCTACAGCGTTATGTCTCTCCAGTATCCTCTGGAAATTGTCGATAACCCGCTAATTGAAGCCATTCCAGCTACACTGTCGGTGCATCCGGTAACGCTGCTGCCAGCGATTTTGTTGGTCGCATTGACCATTGGACGATGTCCCGTACGACGAGCGCTGGGGGGGAGTCTAGCGTGTGCGGTGGTGATTGCAGTAGCACTGCAAGCTCAGCCTTTATCGACCGTGATCAAAACATTGTTGTGGGGTTTTCAGCTTCCCGATCAGAGTCCTCTCAGCGCAATTCTCAGAGGTGGCGGACTTTGGGCCATGGGCCAGGTCTGCACGGTGGTATTGGTATCGACAGCACTCGCCGGCCTGCTTTCGGGCGTGGGAGCGTTTGACCGAGTAGGCAACGCGCTGGCTTTTGGGCCAGGAAAACGGCAACGATTTGGTGGCACCCTACTGGCCAGCCTTCTAACCAGTGCATTTGGCTGTACTCAAACCATTGCTATCTTATTAACGCAGCAGATTGTACAGCCACAATATAAAAGCGCCACCCCCGACGGCGAACAGCTTGCTGTTGACATCGAAAATTCAGCCGTAGTATTGGCCCCTTTAATTCCTTGGAATATTGCTGGACTGGTGCCGGCGACGGTACTGCTTACTGATGCTCGGTTTATTCCCTTTGCCGTGTATCTATATTTACTGCCCCTGTGGCACTGGTTTTGGGGGCAGTCGCAAACAAAATTGTCTCCAATGTCGGCATCAGGCTCAACCTCAGCAGCTTCATTGTCCAAAAAAGTTAAGTAAATGGCGATTGAAAAGATGGGAGTATTTCACGTTAGCAAATTCATCATTGCCTAACGTCAGTGTCTTGCTTGAAAGTGAGCGCTCGCCTTCAATAATTACAAAACTAGGGTGTACGAAAGCGAACAGCTAGCTGCTGCAATGTCTAGACTAACTCTGATGATTTAGGACAATGGCAGACGAGATTTAAACTTGTGACATTTGCTGGTTGTCAGAGGGCGTATTTAATTCGCTGCTGTCTCCATGACTTTTATTTGATAAAGATGGAATAATCAAACCTGGGAACATTGACTTGAAATACCAGAAAGTAATGGCTAAAGGCAGTACGTAACGATCCCAAGGCCAAGCCTTGGTCATCATTGCCGCGTGAACAATGACTAACCAAAACATCAAATCAGGTTTAGCAAATCGGATGCAGGTCAACAGAGCCAAGCCATAATACAAAAAGATTTGCAAACCGTAGCCTGGGAATAGCCTAATCGCTTTTGAAATAGCACCATACCCATTAACCCTTGGCAGTGAAAGCAAACAAAAAAGCAGGAGTAAAACAGCAATTAACAACCATTTCTTCCACTCTTTTTTAAGCATCTGTATTGGTCTTTGTGGCGGAAATAAAATGAGTTCGGGAATCACAAGATGACCGCCCACAAAGGCCAAGAAATTTATGGCGGCACCAGTTTCGAAGGCCCAGAGAGATTTTTGGACTTCAGGCGCAGATTTGATAGTCGGTATCGGTGGGGCCAAGCCATCAAAGAAAGCGAACCAGCCCAAAATGGTTAGCGCAGCAACAGAAGGAGCTAACCATCTGATTTGGCGATGCCAATTAATTTCTCTAGTTTGCCAGTAATCTTGGGCGGTGCGGAGAAATTCGAAAATGGCGATCGCTACGGGGAAAGCCAACATATATTGGCGGGCTGCGATTGCTAATATAAAAGCTAGTCCGCTGAGTAAATGCCGGTTATTAACATAGGCGATAATGCCTAATAACATGCAGGTGCAGGCCACCATTTCCGTATAAAGTCGCCCGCTTAACCAAAGAAAATAGGGGCACATAAACAGGCCAATTAAGCATAAAATTGCTCGTGTGCCGCGCTGTTTAGTGGGCCAGCCAATTATCGCTACAATCCCCAAAGATAAGAATAGATTGAACCATCTTCCTGCGGCCATGCCACCGCCCAAAAAATATTCAAGCCATCCAAATAAAATAAATGGTAAAGGAGTATTGAGGCTATCGTAAGTTCTGAGATCCGTAAGGGTAGGTATCAAGCTGTCGCTAAAAGTCAAGCTGGAATCCCAAAAGTTTCCTTCATCTTCCCAAGCTGGTCCAGTTAGGAAATCCAGATAAGTGATGACCGATAGGTAAATCAAGGTTACTCCCAACAAGAATAAAAGTTTTTGTTGAGAACGACTGAGACGAATATTAATCATGGCGAATTAGCATAAGTATTGACGAAAATATTAAATTATAAAGGTCGATAATGATCTGACCGTTTAGGAATAACTACAGCCAAATAAACCTGAAGTTTTACGCGATCGCCAACAAATACGAAATCTACCTGACAATAATACTACTTCATACTGACAGATGTTACTTTTGCTACCAGCTATATTTCCTGATCTCAATCGAGATGCCGGGGTAACTCATTAGCTGATGTCGCTAACGATTGACCATCAGATGCCAGTCTTCGATTACGCCTAAGTCAGTGAATTGATCAGTAGCGGCCTGATAAGGGTCTACGTTCTGACCAATGACGTATATCGGACGAGACTGTTGCCAGATTGGTAATAAATTTGCGGACGGCTGCGCCACAACCCGGCGACTGCAATAAAAATCTAGCGATGGGCGATCGTAGAAATCGGCGATGTAAAGGGGCTGATCGGGCGGCACAAATTCCTGCACCAAATCGGCCATCGGTAACACGGGGAAGGCTTCACCAAGCTCCCAGAGCCAGTGATCAGAGGCAACAAGCCCGAGAAAGGCGACATACAACCCTGCTATCAGGATGGGAATAAATTGAATCTGTTGGCGAAACGCGAACAGAGCGGCTACGCCACAGACCACGGCAACTGCCAAAAAAGTCAGCAACAGTGCTGCTGACGGCTCGCCCCCCCAAGGACTGACGTAGACCATGCCTCCCCCACCACCTACGCCTAACATGGCTAGAAGCCCGCCCCAGATTCTAGGAATCCGTCTGAGAGCGAGACCTCGGCCATTCCAATGGCGATGCAAGTTCCAAGCGGCAGCCAGGGCTACTCCGATGGTGAGGGCGATCGCTGGATACAGAGGAAAGATATACCAGGGCAGTTTCGTCCCCATAACGGAGATAGCGAGTAGGTATCCGGCTGTCCACACTAACAGCAGCCTAGCCCAAGTTTCATGGCGGTTTCGCCAGGTAAACCAGAGCCCAGTGGGCCAAAAAATCAGCCACGGCCAGCTATATTTCAGCAGCTCCAGCAGGTAATACCACGGCGGCCCCTGGTGATTATCTACGGACTCCCAGACACGCTCCAAATTTTGGTTGAGCAAGGTGACATCCACAAACTGGCTGCCGTAATGCTGCCACTGCAGGGCATACCAGCCAACAATGGGCAGGCTGCCAATCGCCAATCCGCTCCAT
>JBCCJU010000296.1:0-4327 GCA_039027715.1 Cyanobacteria bacterium P01_C01_bin.120 | reverse complement strand
GCCTTTTCACAGGCAGCAGCCAAAATCGAAAATTCGATTAACGGATAGCGTTTGATCTTTACATCAATTTTGAATTCTTTTCTGCGTCATCGCTAAGGCAATGACGCAGTTTTTTGTAGAAAGCTGTATCGAGCCAAGTTTCAATCTGCTTTGGCGATCGCACACAAATAGAGCAATCCGCCGAAAGGGTTGGGCAGGGTTCTGAGTCAGATTGCTTCTGCGTCAACAACTCCAGCGACACTAAATACAGTCAGCAATCTGACCCGAGTCATAGAAATCCACCGGAGGGGTGAGTTCTATGACTAGCGGGGGCATTTAAACAGAAACCTACGGTTATGAAATTTGCAATAGCTGAAAGCCAGTTTTCATAGGTATTTCAGCTATTGGTCATCTACGAAGTAAGCGCCGTTAGGAATGTCGTGTCTGTAGAAATATGCGCCAGCGTCTTATCCTCAAGAATTTCGCCTTGCGCTCTAAGGCTTTCGACAATTTCATTAATCTTGATGGTGTTCCAGTAGAGGATCGCATTCGAGACCAAACTGAGGCAGGTCGCCTTATTCATAATCTCCTCGTAGCCGCCAGTGGTGAACTCGCCCTGGTCAGCAAAGAAAACGCGCCGAGGTAGCTTATGCCGATACTCACCCTTATTGAGTTGTAGCTGCACTGTTTGCCGTAGCTACCGATCAGTCAAATAGCGCAGTATGTACTGCGTCTTGAGAATGCGGCCTAAGTTGGTGAACGCCTTCGAGAATCGGTCAGCCGGATAGCTATTGGTCAAGCGCTGCACAATCACATGAGCGGGTGCCGTGCGCCACTTAAGCAAGAGCGCCACCTGCAACATCGCCTCCCACTGGTCCTCGCGGCGTAAACACACCGTAGTCAGCCTTCTGGTTCACCCGATACAACTGATGGTCCTTGAGATCTCGAATCCGAAGCATAGAGTAAAACCCGAGCAGATGACAGAGCGCAAAGATAATCTCGGTGTAGCCGCGTGTGTCAGTAGTGTGCTGCCGAATCTTGAGAATCGTATTGTTCGTAGACTTTCTAGTCAAACGCCCCGCTGTTCAAATGAATAATTTCAAAGCAAGCGGTTGACAACTACCTACTAGATGGTAGACAACTAAATTATGAAAGAAACCGCCCAACAAATTCTAGATGTTGCGCAAGATCTCGTGCGTTGCCGAGGTTACAGCGCCTTCAGCTACGCGGATATCTCAAAGCAAATAGGCATTCGCAAAGCTAGTATTCACTACCACTTCCCTTCAAAGAGAGAACTGGGTGAGGAATTGGTCAAGCGCTACCGCACGACCTTTGGACAGAAGCTCAAAGGCATCGAGCTTTCGGAGTCCTCTCCGTCAAAACGACTGCAAAAGTTTGTAGCGCTTTATCGCGATGGACTCAGCGATCGCCAGATGTGCTTGTGTGGAATGTTATCGGCTGACATTGAAGTCTTGCCTGACTCTGTTCAGCAGGAAGTCAGGGCCTTTCTTTCAGAGGTGCAAGCCTGGTTAAAAGATGTTTTAGCTGCGGGAGAAGCTGTCGGTTGCTTGCAACCTCGCATTTCTCCAAAGACCGAAGCCTCACTTTTACTGGCAGCCGTACAAGGGGCTCAACTAATCGCTCACGCGGCACAAGACAGCGAAGCAGCCTTTGATGGCATTGTTAACCAGCTGCTAGCTACCCTCTGCATCGACAGATAATTTTTTTGTCCACTTATCTACCTACTAGAAGGTAAATATCTAAAAGAGAACTCTCATGGCCCAGCAACTAAAAGGCAAAAAGCTCATTGTTATTGGCGGTACCAGTGGTATCGGCAGAAGCGTCGCGCAGTTAGCTTTGCAAAAAGGCGGCAGTGCCGTCCTCATTGGCCGACAGGCTGCAAAACTCCAGTCTGCGGTCGAGGCGCTACAGAGCTACGGTCCCGTGGTAGGGGAGCAAGCAGATATCTCTAATCCTGAAGAGCGTCGGGCGCTCAGTGATCGCCTCACTAGCGATCATGCCGATGTCACGCTGTTAGTGAATTCGGCTGGTGTCTTTTTACCTAAGTCTTTCTTGGAGCACACTGAAGCAGATTATGACCTACAGCTAGATCTAAACAAAGCCACTTTTTTTCTGACACAAACGATCGCAAAAAATATGGTGGCACATGGCCACGGAGGCGCAATTGTAAATGTTGGCTCTATGTGGGCCAAGCAAGCAGTTCAGGCGACTCCCTCTTCTGCGTATTCTATGGCTAAAGCCGGACTCCATTCCCTGACTCAGCACTTAGCGATGGAATTGGCCAGCCAAAACATTCGTGTGAATGCGGTTTCTCCGGCTGTGGTCGCAACACCGATTTACGAAGGGTTCATTCCCAAAGATGAGGTGCATGGTGCACTACAGAGCTTCAATGCATTTCATCCCATTGGTCGGGTTGGGACCTCAGAAGATGTCGCGAAGACCATTGTCTTTCTTTTATCCCAGAATGCTGACTGGGTGACAGGTGCGGTTTGGGATATCGATGGTGGCGTTATGGCAGGCCGCAATCAATACAACTAAGCTGGTCATCTTTTATGGGCAGTGGTCCTTCTCTTTAAGAAGCAGACAATACCAATCAAGAATCAATTTACGTTCAAGAGCTTTCTCTCATGAAAATTCATGCTGATCTGACTCAACGCGCTGTTGTATTTAGTGAAGATCTCCCCTGGGTCGATTCTCCTATGCCTGGTGTTCAACGCCGCATGTTGGAGCGCGATGGAGAAGAAGTTGCGCGAGCAACATCAATCGTTCGCTATGCGCCCGACAGTCACTTTTCAGCTCATACCCACGATGGTGGTGAAGAATATTTTGTGCTGGAAGGAGTGTTTTCTGATGAACATGGTGACTTTGGTCCTGGTACCTATGTCCGCAATCCTGTTGGTTCTAGCCACGTACCTTATAGCAAGGAGGGGGCGACGATTCTGGTAAAGCTGCGGCAAATGCATCCAGGAGATCAAGCTCAAGTAACCATCGATACCCACCAATCAAGTTGGGCTGATGGGCTTGTAAAAGGGCTACAAGTTTTGCCTCTCCGCGCCTATGGCACTGAACAGGTGGCGCTAGTGAAGTGGGCGCCAGGAACGACGTTTCAGCCGCATCGTCACTGGGGTGGAGAAGAAATCTTTGTACTGGAGGGCACTTTCGCTGACGAACATGGGGTATATCCCAAGGGCACTTGGTTGCGGAATCCTCCAGGCAGTATCCATACCCCATTCAGTGAAGAGGGGTGCCTCATTTATGTGAAAACGGGACACCTTTCCATCCCGGTGGCTGTAGGAGGTCTATAGGCATATCTTTCCTACAGGCGACTTCGCCAATGGTATGTAGCTGAAACGACTATAAAAACGGGCTTTCAGCTACTGCTAATTTCATAATCGTAGGTTTCTGTTCAAATGCTCCCGCTGGTTCTTCTACAAGACTGGACAGCATAGTTATTATGTACTATTAATAGAGTATCTGACTCAGACAGATATTTGACGGAGCGGACACTGTAATGGAAGAGCTTGCCCTATCCCACGTCCCTAACTTACTGCCTGCAGCGTGGTCTAGCATCCGATTCCGCCGGGCCAAGGAGAAAAAGGGATGGGCGCTATTGGGAATACCCAGCCAGGTCTATCCTCTCGTTGCCCTTCGGCTGTTTGAGCAGCGGGCACGACTGATTGACCATCATCAAACCGGGCCATTTGACAGCGTACTGTTTGAAGCTCCTCCAGCGCTGGCCGCTAAGTTAGCCTGTGTCTTTCCGGCACCGCCTGGCTGCGAAGTGCTCAAGATTGCAGAGCGCGGCGATCGCATTCTCTCAGGCAAAGCCGCAAAATCTGCCAAAGCGATCGCCCAAGCCCCCGATCCCTCTGAAGCACTGAGCAATGATATGCAAATTCTGCCGGCAGTAGCTTAGGCTGTGTCTCGATGAGACTTTTTCTTGATGAGGCTGTTTCTTAATCAGACTAGCTCTGGTAATAATCTGAGCCTTTGTTGACAAATTCCAGAGTGTAGGCCTGAGTATAATCTAAATCGGAGCCAAAGACTCCAGCCTCAGCCATGGTTTCAAAAAAGGACTGCCACCGTTCATCTGTCATGGCGCCAATTCCCAAGGTTGAAGCATCCCCAGAGTCAGCCAGGCCATATTCTTTGATTTTTTCGATGCCATAGGCAATTTGCTCATCAGTCATCTCAGGATTGTCTTGCTTAATCAGCTCATTAGCTGGAGACGGATCGCCGTAAAGATAGCTGTACCATCCTTTAATCGAGGCATCTACAAATCGCTGCACCAAATCAGGGTTCTCATCGACTAGGGCTTGGCGGGTTT
>JBCCJU010000295.1:0-4395 GCA_039027715.1 Cyanobacteria bacterium P01_C01_bin.120 | reverse complement strand
GGATCATCCGGTTCCTTAGCCGATAAACCCATTCTGAAAACCGCCAACAACCAGCTAGTAATTCCAGCATCTCAATTGAAAGGGCGACTGCGCCATGAATGCGAAAAGCTGACCCGAGCATTAGGATGGGCCACCTGTGAATCGCCTGTGGCTACGACGATGTGTCCTCAACGCGCCGGATTTGATGCCAAAGACCCAAGCGACAACGATTATGAAAATCGCTTTCACCGCACAGACTACCAAGTGCCAGATGATGACCGCTATCACTGCCTCATCTGCCAACTTTTTGGCAATCCAGCCCTGCCTGCCACGGTGCAATTCAGCGACTTGATTTGCACCGCCGACCCTGACAGCATTCCTGAAGTGTTGCGTCCGGGCGTCACCATCAATCGCCGCCGTCGCACTGCTGAAGAAAAGAAACTCTATTTTTTAGAAACCTCCCCTGCCAATGCCGCACTAACCTTTGAAGGGGTAATCAGCCTGGCACCAAATACTCCAACCTTTGCCAAAGCGCTTATCCTCGCAGGTCTCAAGCATATTCATGCTCTTGGAGGCAGTAAGTCTGCTGGGCTCGGTTGGCTGCACTGGGAGGCCAAAGTCTTTGAGGATACTGAGATTGAAGACAGTGCTTGGACGTTTCTGGGCAGCGCTCAGGCGTCAGCTGCCGAGACCGCTGCAGGAGGAGCGCAATGAAGCAGATTCATCTGACAATTACAGCTCAGGCTCCTCTCGCGATTGGTCAACGTAAGCCAGGTGGCTCTGTCAGTGAGGCGATGGACTATATTCCTGGAACCGTGATTCGCGGGGCGATCGCAGGGAAAATTTTGCAGCAGGCCCAAGGGCAGCAGCCGGAACCGGGTGATAGCTTCCATACGTTATTTCTAGATGAGTCCTCTGCCATTTTTCAAAACGCTTATCCGGCGATCGCGAACTGGGGTAAGGGTGAATACACCGTTGGCGATGGCGATGTCCATGTGCTGCCAGCTACTGCTTTGAGTTCAAAAACAGAAAGTGGTTTCAAGCCCAATCAAGCAGGGGTTTTCGACTCCTTGATTGACAGCTTTTGTGCGCGTGAGCACGGCCTATTTTACGAACCCAATAGTATTGAGGGCGATCGCGTCGAGCCTTTTGCCGGATTTTACAGCCAGGAGCCCGATGGCAAATATGTTTCCCACTCCGTCAGCAAACGCCTGCTAACCCGAGTTGGCATTAATCGCCGCCGTACTACCGCCCAAGACGAAATCCTCTACAGCATTGAGGTCATGAATGAGTCGCAGGGAAAGAAACACCCTCAACCGACCGTTTACAAGGGAGCAATTCTGGTTGACAACGATGCGCTCGGTGACGCCCTGCATCAATTTATTGAGCGTAATCGCTATCTCTTTCGTCTAGGTGGCTCTGTTTCACGAGGATTAGGCAAGGTTGACATCGTGGCTGTGATTGAGGATGTCGAAACTTTAGGTAGTTCGTTTAGTCAGCGTATTGAGATCTTCAATCAAGCATTGAAGCAACGCTGGGACTTCTGGAATGCCTTCGGCGTCCTACCAAACCCCGTCGAAGAAAAAAGGTTCTTTGCCTTGGCCCTACAATCGGATGCCATTTTGACTGAAAACTGGCGGCGTACGATGGTGATTTCGGAGGATATGCTCTGCCAGTTTACAAGCTTATCTAGAGACAAGGTCGAGCTGCATATGGCCTACAGCAGCTATGACTATCGCTCGGGTTGGAATGCTGCCTGGGGGTTGCCGAAGGATGTGGAGCTGATCACCAAAATGGGGAGCGTCTTTCTACTTAGTGTGCCAAAAGCTCAAGCAAAGGAATGGGAAGCAAAATTAGCGGATTTGGAACGGCGGGGCGTGGGCGATCGTACTGTTGAGGGGTTTGGGCAACTAAAGGTATGTGACGAGTTTCATTTGATTATGCGGGAGGCACCAGTATGAGTTTAGGCAATAATGATCAGAAAAGCCAACTCAAGATACAAAAGGAAATTCGTCAATCTGAAGACAACTTAGTTGTTTGGATTGAAAAGGCCCTAGATAAGTGTAAATATGGCAAACCAGGAACTAAAAATGAATTAGAAGAGGCACAGTTTCGTAATTTGGTCAGAGTTTCAGAAACGACTGACAGTCCCGAGGTGATTAAAAATTTCATTCGTTATCAAGTTGGTCGTGATGAAAAATGGGGACGCGGAAAAGACTCTCTAGCTGAACAAATTATCCTCCATATTGATGGCAATTTGAGGCTCGAAGCAGAAGCGATTGCTGTGAAAGCTTCTAGCACTGAAATCAAGCAAATTTGGATTGAACTTATTCGTCGCTATCTAGGTTATGGTTCACGCCAACTTAAGTATCTGAAGGTTGCTGATAAACCTAAAGACAATAATAACTCCGAAACAAAGAAAGCTGGTATGAAGGGTGCTCTTAGGAAGAGTAACTCGCAAGCATCTACTAGTGTGACCACTAAATTTATCCAAGAACGCCGTCAGGAGGCAAAGCGTGAGTAAAGTCGTGCTAGATGCTTCTGCTTTGTTGGCTTATCTTTATGAAGAAACAGGTGCAGATGTTGTTGAGTCAGCAATTTCGATGGATTCATTGATCAGTATGGTTAATTGGTCTGAGGTATTGTCGAAAGTGAGTATGAATGGCGGTAGGATCGATGATTTAGTCTCGAAAATGTCTCAAAAAGAATTCGGTAAGCTTACTATCGCATCAATGCCAGAAGCTGATGCAATCCAGATCGGCAAGCTTTATCCAAAAACTAAGAGTCTAGGGTTATCGTTGGGTGATCGTGCTTGTTTGGCATTAGGGATGAGACTTGAATCCACAATATTAACGGCAGACACCGTATGGAAAAATCTTAATCTTGGGATTCAAATTGTGATTATTCGTTAACAATAAATCAAAGGTCATTAAGACATGTTTGATGTATTCAAAAATCGCCTCGAAATTACAGGCATTCTAACAACTGTAACGGCACTCCGTATTAGCCAAGGTCGCTCGCTTGAACCCATTGGGTCTGATTTGCCTGTCATCAAAGATGCCCTGGGCTGTCCTCTGATTCCTGGTTCCAGCTTTAAGGGAGCGATGCGATCACGCCTGGAAAGTTTTCTGCGAGGTATTGATGAAAGTTTGGCGGCGAATCCTGCGATCGAAGCAGAATGGGCCATCACCAATGACAGACTCAACGGAAAGAACGGAATAAAAAAAGAAGTCGAGGAAGAACTTGAACGGCTCTACCCGAAACCAGAACAATCCAGCGCAAGAGCTGGAAGAAAAGACGAGTTGTTAACACAAATAATTCTTGCGGAAACAGATTCCGCTTCTCTGGTATTTGGTTCGCCTTGGATTGCCAGTAAGTTTCAGGTTCAAGACCTGACAGTGCTGACAGACGACTGGTTTGGTCAGTATCAAGAGCGCGATGGTGTCTCTATTGATCGTGATACAGAAACCGCTGCTGACGGCAAACTTTATGACTTTCAGGTGGTGCCTGCTGGAACGCCGTTTCAATTCAGAGCCGTGGTTGAAAATGCTGAGGACTGGGAGCTAGGGCTACTGATGGTGGGACTGCATCAGTTTGAAAGCCAACAAATTCCTTTAGGTGGTGGGCGATCGCGAGGCTTAGGTGTCGTCGAGCTTGAGATTGCTGACGCTTGGTGGATGGACTACCGCGACGATCACCCTGAAGAGTTAATTGATTATCTAAAGCGCCTGGTGTCTGGTCAAAGAGATGCGCATTACAAACTCACCAATGATTCCTTTAAAGCATATAAGGATGACTGGACAGATGCCTTGGTCAACTACCTGAGACAGCAGGTAGCCACGAATGCCGCAGCTAATGTTGAGGAGGGCAGCCATGCATAAGCGATTTGTCAATCACTGCACCATTGATTTAACTCTCATACCCTGTGGACCCATCCTGATCAAATCAGGTAAGGAGGGAGCCGACCCCACTAAGCCTGATATGGAGTTTGTAGAGACATATCACAAAGGTGGACGCTCTATTTACTTACCAGGCAGTTCGCTCAAGGGAGCCTTACGCGCCCATGCCGAGCGCATTGTTCGCACCATTGGTAGCGACCAGCGTCCGCAACCGCTTGATCCGCCTAATTGGGAAAATCAGAAAGATATCCCTAGATCCCTCTGGGCCAGTAATCCACTGGATGTTAAAGGCTACGGCTATATCGAGAAAGAGAAAGATACGCAGAAGGTCTATCGATGGTCGTCGTTTACGGATCAATTGTTTGGGAGTGTGGCGATCGCTAGTCGCCTTCGCATTGAAGATGCCTATCCCGATCCTGAAAAGCCTAAGCCGAAACGAGAGGAACGCAACGGTGTTGCGATCGACCGGGTCTTTGGTTCAGTCGCAGTCGGGCCATTCAACTATGAGGTGTGTACG
>JBCCJU010000294.1:0-4527 GCA_039027715.1 Cyanobacteria bacterium P01_C01_bin.120 | reverse complement strand
GATCGCATGCTCACCACCGTTGCTGATGCCACCAAAGACCTGCTCAACAGTTCTAACACCGACCTGGAGCAGGTGATTCCCGCTGCGTTGCGAGTTTTGGGTGAGGGACTGGGGTGCGATCGCGTCAACTTGTTGGAAAACTTCGGTCAGTCTGCGACTCAGGTGCCCGGTCATACAAAAGTTATTTACGGATGGGCTGAACCTGATACGGTTACTCAACTCCCTCATCCAGATGCGACTCAGATTGATGGCGAGGGGCTAGAAGCATTTACAGGGCAATACCTCCAAAACAATGGATTTGGTGGGTTAGTCGATGACTGGCCTGAACCCCTTCGCAGTGCCTTTAAGGCAATTGATATGCGATCAAGCTATTCAGTCCCTATTTGGCTAGGTGAGAAATTTTGGGGCATTGTCGCGTTTGACTACTGTCACGAGGCTAAGCAAGTCAGCTCTGCTGAAATGGCCATCTTGAGAACAGCCGCCGCCTGTATTGGTGGTGCAATTCAGCGAGATCGCACCCAAAAAGCCATTCTGCAAGCTGAGCAGGCGCAAGTGGCAAAACTGATGAAAACCAATCAGGCCCTTAAAAACAACCTAGATCGCCTCGCGGCAGAATCGAGCCTGGATGCCTTTTTAGGCCATGTTCTTACCGAAATCTCACAACAGCTCAATATCCAAACGGTCTGGCTCTACCTTTATGAGCACACCGACCAGACTTTGCAGCTCCACCGTTGGGTCGAGCAGGGTGAGGTGCAGCCGCCAGCAAACTTCGCACAGCTTGGCCCCATGGCAAACCCCATCGCAGTGGCAAATCTAGCCATCTGGGAGCACCTACGGCAAACGAGAACCCCATTTGTGATTACGCCAGATAATGCCGATCAGTCCGAACAGTTTATGTTTCCTGGGACTCAAGATTGGCAATTGCAGTGGGCCAAACAAAACAATATCCAATCGGGCGTCAATATTCTGCTGATGTTAGGGGAGACCCCCCTCGGGTTGCTGGGGTTACTTTCGGCCCAGCGCAGCGGGTATGCCTCGGAAGAATTGGCCCTGGTCCAAGCCCTTACCCACCAAGCCACCCTGGCGATTCAGCTGACGCGACTGGCGGACGAAGCCAAACAATCCACCCTGTATGAAGAAAGGAGTCGCCTCGCAGGGGAAATTCACGATACCCTCGCGCAAACCTTTACCGGGATTTCAGTACAACTGGAACTGGCTCAGTATCTTATTGGGCAGAGCGCCCAGGAAAGCGATCGGGCTGAAGTCGGCTCTACCCTTGAACGCATTGGCAGCCTTGCCCAAACTGGCCTAGCCGAGGCTCGGCGCTCAGTCTGGTCGCTCTACTCAGCCACCGAAGACTACACCAATCTGGCTGAGCGGCTGGCCGATTGCATTGCCACATTGGCAAAGGGTACTGATCTCCACACCCAGGTGGACCTGAAGGGTGATCCCTACCCGCTGAACTACTTTGTGGGTAAAAACCTACTTCGTATTGGCCAAGAAGCCATTACCAATACCTTTAGACATGCTCAAGCCACCGAACTCTGGGTTGAACTTACCTATGCTCCGAACCAAGTCAGCCTACGGGTGAGTGACAACGGCTGTGGCTTTGCTCCCCAGGCCCAAGCAGAGGGATTTGGCCTCGTCAGTATCTCTGAACGGGCCGACCGCATTGGTGGACAGCTCCGCATTACAACCCAGCCCGAGAGAGGAACGGAGATTTTTGTACAGGTGCCGCTATGAATGAATCTCCTATCCAAGTCTTGATCGCCGATGATCACCCAATTGTTCGTAATGGCATCGTACGGATGATTGACCTCACCGACGGCATGGAAGTAGTGGCAGAGGCTGGCACGGGAACCGAAGCAGTAGAGTTATTTCGCCAGCACCAACCCAACATCACCCTAATGGATTTACGGATGCCGGAAATGAATGGGGTTGAGGCGATCGCGGCCATTCGCCAAGAATTTTCGAACGCCTGCATTATCATTCTCACCACCTACGATACGGACGAAGATATTTTCCGGGGGTTGCAGGTGGGGGCTAGGGGATACATCCTCAAAGACACCAAAATGATAGACCTGATCGATGCGATTCGCAAAGTTCACGCAGGGCAAAAATACATCCCCCCTGCTGTAGGAGCTAAATTGGCCGAACGCATGACCGTAACACAGCTCAGCGATCGCGAGCGAGAAGTCCTACAGGAAATGTGCAAGGGCAAAACCAACCAGGAGATTAGTACAGAACTCTGCATCAGTGAGAGTACCGTCAAGTTTCATATCAACAATATTTTTAGCAAGCTGGGGGTGGGCGATCGGACTCAGGCTGTTTTAATCGCAATCAAACGAGGCATTGCCACCCTCTAGGCTCGTGGACAAAAGACCCGTCCCATCGACGGGCTGCAAATCAAGCATTAGAAGCTAAACACGGTTCTAACCGTGCCAACGACAATCGTGTCATTCTGGCCATTGTGTTCAGGATTTGTAATTACAAACAAACCAGGGGTAATGGCCAAATGCTTATTCACCTGGAACCGATAAAACCCTTCAAAATGCAGCGATGTATCCGGATCTTCTAAGCCAAACTGATGCTGCACGACTCTGGGCGGTTGACCAAACACAAAGCCAGCTAAATTACCCTCCCCTCCCAAATCTGGGAGTCCCACGTTAAGCGCGTAGTAGAAAATATCTGCATCGGGATTATCGGGTAAATCCGTGGCTGTGGTATCGACTAGGCCAATCCAGCCACCGATTCTGATATCTGGATTTACTAGCCAAGATGCTTGTAGACCGTAGCTATTGCCAATGATGCTGTCACTGGCTCCCCCAAACGGGTCATTAGCGATCTCACTGCTCGTCCCAATAGCAATCGCATTGCGCGATCGCGTATAGGTCAACCCGACGGTAAGATCTGACGTCGGCCTCAGGGTAACTTGTCCTAACGCTGTGTAAGCTCCCCCAAACAAACCGGCACCACTCTCCGAATTACTAGCATCACCAGCCAAATACACGAGCGCCAGATTGACATGCGGGCTAACGTCATAGCTAATACCTGCCCCCGTCGCACCAATCTCTTCTCGATAAATGGGGCTGCGTAACCCAAAAGCAGAGATCGATCCGCGACTGTCAAAGCCCAAGAGCGGGTTGATTGTATCGACAACATCAAACAAGGTACCGCTCGCCATCATCGTCACTTCAGCGGATTGGCCAACTGGGAAACGATAGTAAAGCTGGTTGAGGATAACATTTCTCTCAGTGTTGCCATCAAAGCCCAAGCGTGACATGGTTGTGCCTGTGGCCTCCCTCAAATTTGGTGTGCTGCCAGCCTGTAAGCGTAGTCGCAGCAAATCATCTCCAGTAAAACTAGTGTCGAGAATCAACCGGACGCGATCGGTGAACACCAGGTTATTATCGATCTCATCGGTCGCGTCCGTTGGGTCAAGATCTGACCTAGCCTTTTCATCGCCGAAGGCTCCGCTGAGGCCAAAGAGTACTTCTCCTCTGAGCTTGGTCGTCGTAGAGAATTGTTGGGCTGCCAGCGTTTCAGTGCGAGATTCTAAGGCTGAAATTTGATTACGCAGGGCAAGAAGTTCTGATGCAAATTCGGTTTGGAGTCTTTGCAGGGTTGCGAGATCTGCTTGAGACTCTGGATCAGCTGCATTCTCTCCAAGTTGTTCACGGATTTGATCGAGGCAAGCGTTGAGACCCGCTGCAAATTCAGCTCGACTCAATACTTGCTCACCCTGATATAAGCTTTCGGCATCACCGCTAATACAGCCATAACGTTCAATTAGCGATCGCAACGCCTGGAAAGCCCAATCTGTCGGTTGTACATCTGAGAGTTCAGACACAGAGGTCAATGCGAGCCTGCGGTCGGCTTCCAAACGTTTGGAAGTTTCGGAAGTTAACGTTGGCGATGGTGTTTGAACTGGGTCCAAAAGTAACGGCGGCATCTGATCGGTTTCTGTCGCAAATACCGGGTTGAAACTCCCTAAAAGAGAAGTTGCGATCGCTGAGCCAAGTAACGACGACACAGACCAAATACCATCACGGCTCCAACAAGCATAGAGATAAGAAGACATTGGGTAACCTCATCGTCAAGAGGATGTTATTGATGAGAATTTGATTTACCCACAACCTTACGGAAATCAAGACATCAAAGCACTCTTCCAGTAACGGGTTCTGGTCTGTCTCAAAGCCCAGGCTAACGCTGAACTATAGTAGGGGAATGGCAATACTTGCTGTAGTGAACAGGTGCAACACTCTCGCCTAGAAACTTTCCATGACGGTCATTGGACAAGTGCATACGTCGACCATTTCGAGGCAATACAGCTTCAATCCTTCGTTAAGTTGTGACCTGTGCTGTAGTTCGGGTCACAGCTATCCGTTTATCACGGATTTTCATGTTGAAAAAAAGACCCTAATATATGAGCTATGAGGAAGTATCTGCCGCGAACCTGAGCTTTCGATTTCCCATCCAAGCAACCGGTTGATTTTGAAACGGCTCAAGTGCGCTCAGCAATATGGG
>JBCCJU010000293.1:0-4589 GCA_039027715.1 Cyanobacteria bacterium P01_C01_bin.120 | reverse complement strand
CCCCGCGTCCATCCCCACCAGAGAATGGCGCCAACGGCTAGAAAAGCAATCGCGACGGCGATCGCCTCATCATTGTCACGCAGTGGCCCGGAGGGTGGCCTGTCATTTGATTCAGGGGGGGGCAGATTAACCATGATGCTGAAGCTTGCAACGTTTCAAAGGAAATTTTCAGGCTTTGGCTTTATTCTGACGCCAGTCGCACTTGGCACTATTGTCAGAATGAGCTCAAAATACCAGATTTGCTGCCACCAGCGTCAATATGTGACAAGCAATATATTGATCAAGAATCAGACATCACCGCTGCATCAACCACATTCCCTGACGCGATAGTCAACCGGCCTTGCCCGTCAATTGGGATGAAGTGACCGTTCTACGCGAATCGGATGGTCAACCGCTCTATCACAATGCCTTTGTGACCTGGCAGCCGATTGATGACCCCACCGTTGCCGCCATTATCGCCGCCCCTCGTGCCCGTTGGAAGAGTGAAAATGAAAATTACAATGTGCTCAAAACCAGGGGTTATCACCTAGAGCATGATTTTGGTCATGGCCAGCATCTAGCGATGACATAGTTGACGCTGACTCTCCTGGATTTCCTGTTTCGTACCGTTTTGCTCTGAATCGATGCGTCTTATCAGCGCCTTCGCCAGCAGCGCGGCACGCGAGCTTTTTCAAGACATTCAATCCCTGACTCAATATCTATTGTTTGACTCCTGGCAACCTCTGATTGACTTGATGTTGGACGAGTCGATGTCTGTCATTTCTAAAAATACGTTCTAACTGCCCGAATTTATAATGGCTGAATCGACCCCGAGGAACCTGCTTAAATGTTTGTCATGCCAAAATCTTAGAGTCATTTAAGATTTCCCCTGTAAATTAGCTCTGAGACCTCAATTGGGAGATAAATTGCGATGAATCTAACCAAATTTGACCTGAAAGTTGTTCCTGGCTACGAATCTTGGCTGACAGAGCGCATTCGTCAACTAAGTGTCACCGCTTTGGCGGCGGGAACGCTGACCTGCAATGCTTGTGGAGAAGTTGCTGGCACTTACATTGTTGAATACGACCGGCAAACATTTCGCCTGCCGGCAGAAGAAGCGTTAGTTTTTCTTACCTTTATTGTGGAACAGTCTTAATGCGTGAAGCCTGCTAGATAAAATCACCTTTCTGTCTAGACATGCTGGCAGTGTGGCGCTGCATTACTGACCGACTGCCAGTCTATGAGTTTCGGGAGAGATGGGGCGATCTCATTCCCCCATCTCTGCCATCAGAGCGCGCGTCAGGTAGTGATTTTCTCCTATTTATGAGAATGCGCGCGAAGATCGAACCGTTTCAAAGGGTGTCGGGAACATCCATAATTTGCCAGCCCATAAACTCCATCAATCTTGCCTAGAGCAAAAATTTTGCTCGTCTGCCAGACAGGACATCAGGCATGGCCAAAGCCAGCAGGTGAATGATTGCAAACCAGAGAAACCCTTACGGTGTCCGGCTTGAACAACAGGCTTTGAAGAAAATTTTGAAGACTTTTTGATAAAATTTTGTGCAGAAAATGCAGACTGTGCTGGCGCAATGGAAAAAATTTCCGACAAAATTTTTCGGAAAAGAAGGCAGAGATAACGGAAGACTTAGCGTCTTCGCCAAATCTCATTTTCGGCATCGATTTAATGACAAGATTTTTATTCTTGCGAAAGGGTTTGAAATATTCGCAAACAATAAATCAAGCGCGAATGAAAGTTATTAAATCATGACTAAAGAGCCATCGGTTATATCTTTCAGGTAGCCAAATATCGGTAGCTTTTGAGCTGTGACTGAACAAAGTCACAATACGCTAAGGGCCGGCTGTGCTTTAGATCCTTTAATGCTTTGATGGTGGAAGTTTTGGCTATTTAGTTTATAAAAATGGAGGGAGGAGAGCAGGGCTGATTCCAGCGGATTTTTGACAATTGATCATGCACCCAGCTCTCAATCTTGTATTTCCACTCAATTTTTTCACATCCAAAATTTTCAATGGTTTGAACGATGTGTCTAGGACGACAGACAGCGAAGCATTACTTCAAGTATGCAATAAAAAAGCCCTGGGCTCAGAGCCTAGAGCTTTGGTGTGTAGATGATTGAACGAAAGGAGTTCAACACACCAAGATTAATGACTAAATTTGAGATGATAATGAAGCTTGTATGGCAATAGTCGGAACACTTATCGTAGGCTTCGATTCTAGCGCTACACGCAGGTGCTTTTTGCGGCACACTAATTAAGATAAAGCTTGATACTACTATCACTAAGCGCTGTAGCTAATCTTTGCTTCAGTTGATTAGACGCTGAAAAGCCTGCTGTTTTTCGAAAAACCAGGCCCCCTAAATGCTAGAGGGCCCAGGCTCTTGGTGTGAACATGAAACAACGAAGCAGAAACTAATCTTTGTCTAGATTTTCGCTACGAAGCTGGTCAAAATCAGCGGCATCTTTGTCTAGGTTTTCACGACGCAGTTGGTCAAAATTAACGCCGCCAGCAACGCCCTCTAAGTCACTGTCAGATACAGCATCTTTATCTAGGTTTTCGCGACGGAGCTGATCAAAATCAACAGCATCTTTATCTAGGTTTTCGCGACGGAGCTGATCAAAATCAACGCCACCACTTACATTCTCAAGCTGCTCATCAGAAACAGCTTCCTTTTTGACATCTTCAGCCATTTGGAATAGCTCCTTCAACAAACTACATTTTTATAATAGAGCACATTAATCATACTTGTATGCCTAAATTTGCCCGAAAAAATCGCAAACATTTAAGGATCAAGGCTTCTAACTTTCAGCAAAGCTATCGATTCTATTAAGGACCTTTAAGAATATATTAAAAATATATTGAGAAGCGTATTAAAGAGTTAAATTTTCTGTTTGGTTTTGTAGGGAAATGTTGGTTGTCTCGTTACTACAGTTGGAAAAGCGAAATTTGCCTTTACGATCGCCATGTCGCATCAAATTCTTCTATGGCAGACACCCTACTGAGAGAGCTGAGTAATACCGATTTGGACTGGATGATTACTCGGGGTGAGCGATCGCGGTTGCCGAGTGGTCAGCAGTTACTCAGTGCCCAGCTCAATTCCGATCTTTTATACGTCTTGATTGAGGGAAAGTTGGGTTTGACCATCATGGAAAAACCTTCAGCGGCAGAGCAGTCAGCGGCTTTGATCGATGAGTTGGGTCAAGGTGAAGTGGTAGGTGTCGGAGCGCTGTTTGACATGCCGGAAACCAACAGCGTCAATACTCTCGAACCATCCATGATTATGACGCTGCCGATTAGTAAAATGCAGGCCAAGTTGGCAGAAGACATTGCCTTTGCCGCTCATTTTTATCGCGCCATCGCCATCATGCTGTCAGGTCGGCTGCGGCGCATCTTTGAGCAGCCAGGACGCATTCAACACTGGGGGGAGCGATCGGCTAAAGAAGTGCTGTCCATCTTCGGCGAACTGCGGGATAGCGACATCGATTGGCTAGTCTCCTTTGGTGAAACGCAGACCGTTGCGGCTGACAGGGTGTTGCTGCAGGCGGCGCGACCAGTCGACGCGCTGTACGTTTTGCTGGATGGGCAAATGTCCATTTCCGCGCCCCAGGAGGGCAATTTCAACCCGCTGTATCTGTGCTTTTCTGGGCTAGAGAATAGTACCCAGGAACAAAAAGCCTTTGCCACCATTTCTAAGGGCGGTATGCCTGGAATCATCTCCTTCCTTGATTTCCGACCCCTACCAGTGACCATCCGCGCCAATCGGGATTCTCTCGTATTTGCCGTCCCGCGCCAAACATTAGTCACGAAGCTGCAGGTTGATGACAGTTTTGCCTCGCGCTTTTATCGGGTAATTGCGATCGAGATTTTGGAGCTGTTGCAGACGGTAAGCGCGCGCCTGACCGATTCGGCGGCCTTTAATGCTGACGATTCAGAAGATTTGCTCGACGAAGAGCTGGACATGGATGACCTACAGCACATGTCTGAGGGTGCCAAAAAGTTCAACTGGATGTTGTCACAGTTGGGAGTTGCATAAATGGCTGAGAAAACCACCAAAGACCTCTTTCGCAAAGAATCGCTAGAGCGCCTATCATCGCCGGAACGGTTGGATGAATTGATGACCATCGTTAACTTCAAAACCTGGCTGCCCCTAGGCACTATTGGTCTGCTGCTGGGGCTAGGGCTGATTTGGAGTGTGGTGGGTCGGATTCCGGTGACGACCAACGGTCGCGGACTGCTGGTGGAAAATGAACAGTCTGGTGGTGCCCTGGTAGCGCTGCTGCACTTCGACAACATCTATCGCGGTCAGTTTGAGCCAGGCATGTCAGTCGTGCTAACACCCGAAACGCTACTGATTTATAACGAACCGGGGCTGCAGGCCGAGATTGTGGAAGTGCTGGAACCGTCTGCTCTGACTTTGGGACAGGTGCGAGGGGCTGATATGGCGGCGGAAACAGAAGCCGAGGGTCGTCTGGAGATATTGGCGCAGCTTTCACCCATGGATGCGGCAATGCCGCCGAATACGGTGGTGCCTGGGGTGGCAGTCCAGGGCCGAATTACGTTGGAGGAGCGGGCTCCCATCACGTTTGTGTTTCCT
>JBCCJU010000292.1:0-4678 GCA_039027715.1 Cyanobacteria bacterium P01_C01_bin.120 | reverse complement strand
GTTGCCAATGATGTAAAGGGAACCAGTCAAAATCACTACAGTTACTACGATTACTACCGTGTAAAAGACAGTGATAAAAAAGGAAAAACTTTAGCGCATCATCCTGCAGGCAGTTACCAAGCAGGTGAATAGTCGTGTCTAAAGCGCGTCTAACTTTATTCCAGTGGCTCCTAATAGCTAGTAACGCGATGTGCAATTAAGCGTTTTCCAATTCAGGTCTTAAGTTAGGTAAGCAGAATTGAAAAGAAGCTGCACCGGGTGCCAGGTCTCGAAAAGTGGTTTATCGAAATCGCTCCCATGCCTGTCTAGCTATTGGATGATTTTTTCCTTGGCTCACTCTTCGATGACGATTTTGGGCGTCTGCTGCACAAAGAACTAAAAATCGTTCGGAAAAGACCGCAGTAGATGGATTCTACTCGGTTCGATACTGTTGGCTTCAACATAGGCTGATGTCAGATAGGGACGATAGGACTCATCGCCCAATAAATGGACTTTGCCGTGGGCAATCAGCAAGGAGTTCGAGAGGCTGAAAAGCCAGGTCTCGGCCTCATCAAAATTCTCGGTAAGATTCTCGTTGGGATAAAACTGCTCCAATACAACTCGAGTCAGGGCAGACGTGTGAGAGCGGTTTCGCAATAGATAGAAATATTTTTCCGGGGTTTTTAGCCATTGAAACGCGGCTACCTGTTCCAACACGATGGGGGTGGCCACGTCATAATCGCCCCCTGCGATGACGACAGGGATCTGAAGGTCATTCACTCCCTCGGCCCCGAATAAGTTAGTCAAGGGAGTGAACGCGATCACTAAACCGATGCGCTCGTCGGCCAAGCTTCCATCGGTTAGTCGTTGAATGACTTCAGGGGCATCCACCAGTTCTAACACCCGACATTGTATTAGAAGAGCAATATTCACGGTCTCAGCATAGAACTTGGCTTCTAAGTCGCACTGCCTCTCCAGACGAGGCACATTAACCGTTGCTCCCGCTGTTATCAGAGCCGTATATCCGCCAAAGGATTCACCCGCAATGCCGACCCGCTCTAGCTGTAAACGTCCCTGAAATTCGCTGTTGTTTTGCGTTTCCAAAGTATCGAGGATAAACCGAACATCGAGGGGGCGATTGATAAACTCCATGACCTCAAAGGATTCGTCATGGAGACCGATCGCTAGATCATCTTGAAATTGAGTGTTACTGCCGATGTGTTCTGGTACGGCAACTAGGAATCCATGGCCAGCTAAGGCCTGTGCCGCCACGATCGTTTCAGGATTATTCAGGGAATCACCATAGCCATGGGAGAACACCATAACGGGCATCGGCCTGGCAACGGCATTGAGGTCTTCAGGAAAGTAAAGATTGACGGGGACGTGCCGCTCGCGCTGTTGATCGTACAACGTGAGCGATCGCTGTGTGACTGAAAACTGAAGGGTTTCCGCTAACACAGGTAGAGCCGTGTAATCAAGTAGCGGTTCTGCAGCGGCGGCCTCAGCAGAACGCTGCGTGGTCACCTCGACGAGATGGTCGGTATTGGCAATCGTGGTGTCGATGGCTGTAGAGAGTGCCAAAATCTGCGGCAAATCCAGTCGCAAGCCATTGCTTGGATAATGGCGAATGAGATTAATCAGCGATAGCCCGGCCGAATCAGCGGTGGCCAAAATGATGGCAGCGCGGAGGGCCGTTTGACCATTTTGATGAGCTTCTGTTTCAACTAATAGTCCTGCTGAAGCCAATACGATGTCCGCTATCGGAGTATGCAGCCATTGTGAGAGGACAAACGGATGGCTAATCTCCTCGGGGACTTCGGATCCGAAAGCTGTGATGGAGGTGCTCAAGAGCAAGCGGAACTGTTCTTGAGTGGCGGGCGATAGACCAGCGAGATAAGGGGCCAATTCATCGTCTATCGTGCCATCGGCGGCAAATTCTTCCAGCGACGTAACCGGGATGGCCCGCCCTAAGAGACCATAGTCAAGATAAATCGTTTCTGCTGAGTGGGCAGAAACGGCAGTCGCTAGCCCGGATAGCAGACCAATGACAGTGGCTTGCAGGAGGCGGTGAGCGGATTTGATGCCTTTACTCAGGTGAATTCGGCTGAGCAGATTTTTGCTTAATGACATGGTGAAACTCCTGACTGGTTTGGCAAGTTGACTAAGCACTAGTGGAAATCTCAAGCGGTCTTCGTTTGGGCAAAGACCCATCGCAGCATCGGCGGGGCCACAAATGTGGTGGCGATGACCATCAAAACAATTGCGACATTGACCGCTGGTGATAGGGCTCCGGTGGTAGCCCCCAAACCGACAAATATGAGCCCGACTTCTCCACGGGGAACCATGCCAACTCCGATCTCCAGTCGATCCGCCGACTCTTCACCAAAGACGAAATACCCAGCGGCGACTTTGCTGAGAATCGCCACCACGGTGAGAAAGAGGGCAATTACCAAGCCGACCCGACTCTCAGGGTTCGCTAGATTCAATACCGTCAAGTCCGTTTTGGCCCCAATGGTGACAAAAAAGACGGTGGCAAATAGCGCTACTAGCGAATCACAGGCCTCTTCCAAGTTACGAGTGGCTTTTGTGTCTCCTAACACAATGCCAGCGGCAAAACAGCCCAGGATGGCCACAATGAGCACGCTATAGCGATTACTAAATTTTTCGAGAAAGTCGATGTAAAGAGGACCAAAATACTTGTTAAGAGCGATCGCGGCGACGACAAACACGGTGGCACTGATGATGGTGCTAAAGACGCTGGCCAGCTCAACTGTTCCATGCTCGGCAATGCCGACGGCCACCGCCAGAATCGCAATGCCCAAAATGTCATCGAGGACGGCAGCTCCCAGAATAATTTGCCCTTCCTTCGTATTCAAAACCCCCATATCTTGCATGATGCGGGAGGTAATACCAATGCTAGTTGGCGTCAAAGCGGCAGCGCCGAAAATCGTGGGAATGGCTTCCAGATGAAAGAGTGATGACAGGCCCCAATAACCGAGAACAAAGGGTAAGGTGACGCCAGCGACGGCAACGGAGGCCGCTTGCGGGCCAACTTTGATGAGCTCCTTTAAATCTGCCTCTAGCCCAATCTTGAACAACAGGACGCCCACTCCGATTTCGGCGTAATCATTGAGCAAAATCTTCACCGGTCCGGCAAAAATCGCTTGAATGGTGTCATTGTCACTGCCGGAAGCCCAATGCACGATCTCGACTGCCCAATCGGCGACTGGGGCCCCGTCGCTCAGGATGAGTAAATGAATGCCAGAGATGCCCAAAGCAAAACCGGCAATGAGTTCACCCAAGACCGCCGGCAAACCCATGCGCACTGAAATTTCCCCCAATATCTGCGCGGCGATAAAAATGACAACCGTGGTCAGCGTCACGGCAATGGCCAGTGCCTTAGCATCCCCTTCGCCGCCCGCAGACGCGAGCAGCACGGGTAAGTCATAGATAGAGAACTCGGAAGTGGAAGACAGGAGATTGGCCAAGAATAGCGACTCCCCAAGCAATGTCGAAAGCATCGTCAGTAAATCCAAGAGATAGCAAAATCAAACCAGTCAGCAATACTCTGCAGCGCTACTGCTGCGATAGATGATTGGGCGTTAATTGCAAATACAGCCCTGGCACCACGAGCAAAGCAATCAACGTGGCTGACATCAGCCCGAAAATAATCGCCATACAGAGGGGAAACCATTTGGCGTCGCTAAGGGCCAAGGGAATCAGACCAATGACAGTCGTAATGGAAGTGGTGAGAATAGGGCGGAGGCGATCGCTGGCCCCAAAAGCCGCTGCATGACGGACATCCAACCCTGCGCGACGACGTTCATTCATCGTGTCAATCATGACAATGGCGTTGTTAACCACAATGCCAGTTAGCGAAATCACCCCAATGGCTGACGGAAAAGAGAAAGGTAGCCCTAGCAACACGTAACCCAAAATCGTCCCGATGAGGGCAAAGGGAATCGTGAGAATCGTGATGATCGGTTGGGTGTAAGAGCCAAATTGGAGCACCAGCACCGCAAACACCAGGAAGATCGCGACGACCAACATTTGGCCAGCAGACCCAAAGGTTTCACTACTGGTGTCCGCATCACCGCCAAACCGGTAGGTGTACCCTCGCGGCCAGCGCCCCGAATTGTCTGGGGCCTTCGGGTCGTATTGCAGCGCCTCCAGCTTGGGCATTAGCTCAGCCAGGATTTCAGTGTCATAGTAGTTCTGCCCAGGAATGACCTTAGACAACACCGTGACACTCCGCTGGGTATCGCGATGGGTAATGGAAAGAGGCACGGCATCCTGCACGGGCTCTAGAAGGGCATTCGCTGGGAGCGCTTCACCGTCAGGGGTGACGAACCGAATAGTGGCAAATTCATCCAGTTCTGAAGGGCCACCAATCGCGCCCTCTTGAGATGGCCACTGGGTGCTCAGACGGATTTCTAAATCTTCTTCGCCGCTGCCAAGAGCAAAGTTACCGACATCTATTAAATGTCAAGTACATAGGGCTCTTCCCAGCTACACCAAAAGCTGGGAAGAGCCCAGGCTCATTGTCGTTTAATACATGACCTCAGTGCTCGACCCCACCGTCTTACCGCCGGGGATGGTGGCGGACCTCTATGCTCGGCGTTGGCGCATTGAAGATACCTTCCACACGGTGAAGCGGTTGTTGGGGCTCAGCTATTTATGGACTGGTTCACTCAACGGC
>JBCCJU010000291.1:0-4692 GCA_039027715.1 Cyanobacteria bacterium P01_C01_bin.120 | reverse complement strand
AGTATTTTTGGCCTCAGCACCATCAGTAACTGGTGGGACGATTCGGATATTACCCGACCTGAACAAGTGGTGCTCTGGTGGGGCGGCCTGCGGGGGTCGGTGTCAGTGGCCCTGGCGTTGAGCGTGCCGGAGTCGCTGGCAGAGCGCGAGGATATCATTGCGATTATTTTTGGCGTGATGCTGTTTACGCTGCTGGTGCAAGGATTGACGACCAAACCGCTGCTGCAGTCACTGAATTTGCTAGGCGATCAGCCGCTGCGCCAGAAGTTTATTCAAAAGATTGCGCGACGAGTTGCCTTAAGCCGGGTTGTGGACGAGCTCAAAGAGGTGAAAGGTAATAATTCCATCGACGCTGAATACTGTGACTATCAAATGGCGCTGGTGGAGGGACAGTTGGGAGAAATTCAAGAAGAGATGCGGGTGATGCAGCGCGATAATCCCGAACTGTCGAAGATTCTTATTGAGCGCTTGAATGAAAATCTGGTGGCGATCGAAGCCGACACCTATGCGCAATTTATTCGCGCGGGCTATCTGAAAGAGGAAATTACGCCGCTATTGGAGTCGCTGCTGGAAAACAACGAACCCGAGGATCAAAACGTTGCTGAGGCCCTGCAATAGGGATTAAAGTTCGCACAAAGAATTTTTGGGGACTGATCAGCATGCAAGCTCACTGCATATAAGTTATAAACAAATTGAATTTAACTTGTACAGGACTTAAGCATTGACAAAAAAGAGTAGATAAAAGGGGTTGTTTCGATAGTGTTCCGAACTCGGATTGTCACTTCTGGTCAAGTGATCAAGCTTTTTATAGTTAGAGCAACCCAAGTCTTTAAGAGCTAAGGCTCTGATCTTCACATTGATGCATATATTTCATTCGTACAGTGGGCAACTCCTGATATATTTTTCGTTATGAACGATATACCTTTGCCACAAGCGCCAAAATGCCCTAAAGGGGGGCAATGCGGAGGTGCACTTTCAAATCAGACGGGCGCATACGTCCCGGATTGCCTGTTTTCTGGCGAACCAGAAACCTTTTTAAATCTTAAATCTCTTGCTAAGTTTACGTGCCCAAGTTGCGGTTCAAGCATTGTCTTCCAAAAAAAATCTGGTAGATGGATGATGCACGAAGTGGAAAGAGCATAAATGATGCTGTTTATATCCTTCCGCAAGCAGACTAAGCCACTTACGATTACTCTAAGGTTAGTGGATTTATTAAGACTGCTATGCTGCGCAAATAGTAATTGAGCGAAGCTTGCTGAGAATTTAGCTTCCCGGTTTCTATTTCTAAAAGATCTGAGACGGTTGGTATAGAGATAGAAACCGAAATCTGAAGAAATTTATTTTGCCACAACCAACGAGAGACTGCTTTTGAGCTGAAAAATCCGCTCGATCGCTTTTTCAACTGACCGATCCGGCGTAGAAGCTCCCGAGGTCACACCGATGGTGATGGGGCCATCCGGGAGCCAATTTTCAGTTACCGCCAGGTCGCCGTGCAGCACCTTATGCTCGATTCGATTGCCGGGGCCAATGCGCTCTGGCCCATCGATGTGATACGAGGGAATATGACGTTCCACCGCGATTTCTTGCAGGTGAGTGGTGTTTGACGAATTGTAGCCGCCCACGACCAGGATCAGGTCCACCGTTTCATCCACCAGCTCAAACATGGCGTCTTGGCGCTCTTGAGTAGCATTGCAAATGGTGTTGAACGCCAGGAAATGCTCATTGAGCTTTTGGGGACCATACTTTTGCAGCATGGCCTTTTCAAACAGCCGGCCGATCGCCTCGGTTTCTCCCTTTAGCATCGTGGTTTGGTTAGCCACTCCCAAACGTTCCAAGTCGCGATCGGGGTCAAAGCCTTGGGAGTAAGCCTTTTGGAATTTGGTCAGAAATTCATCGCGGCGGCGCTGGTGCTCCTCTGGAGAATCACTCTGGCGCAAAATATAGTCGGTCACGTATCGAGCTTCTTCCAGGTTCAGGACCACCAGGTAGGTGTCGGCAAAAGAGCTGGTGGCGACCGTCTCCTCGTGCTTATACTTGCCGTGGATGATGGACGTGTAGTCGTTTTTCTTATGCTTCTCGACGGTGTTCCAGACCCGGGAAACCCAAGGACAGGTGGTGTCCACGATGGTGCAGCCGCGATCGCTAAGCCACTGCATTTCCTGCACGCTGGCCCCAAAGGCCGGCAGGATCACCACGTCACCTTCCCCCACGCCCGAAAAGTCCTTCTGTCCGTCGACCACTTCAATAAAGTGAACGTTCATCTCTCGGAGTCGTTGATTAACGGCGGGATTGTGGATGATTTCGTTGGTAATCCAGATGCGCTGGCCAGGAAAGTGCTGCCGCGCTTCATAGGCCATCGCGATGGCTCGCTCGACTCCCCAGCAAAAGCCAAAAGACTTGGCCAGATAGATGGTGACATCCCCTTCCGTTAGGACATAGTTTTGGTCACGGATGCGCTGAATCAGACCGCTTTGATACTCGGTTTTCATTTGGCTGGCCACCGCTTCCTCGTGGCCTAGTCCCTTACGAAAATATTTGTCTGATTTATTTAGCGATCGCTTAAAAGCTTTCGTATCCATGACACTCCCAAAAGTCACCAGCTACTTGTTGACTAGGATAACGGTTTGTTGCCCTTACCCTGCAGCCTGGCTATTGGAAAGCTGCCAAAGTCAGCATTGAACCCCAAAAAGTGCCGCTCAGCGGCGGCAGTGTTTCCTGGTTACTCAGTTTTCTCAGGAAGCCGTTAGCTAACGCTTATTTAACAGTCAGTTGAGGCTCAGAAGCACGCCGCACTATAGAACTCAAGATGAATCAGTTAAACAACTGAAAGGAGTCCAATTATGAAACGCTTTGCTCTCGCCTTAACCGCTTTAACCATTTCTGCTAGTGCGATCGCGGTTGCCCCCACCGTTCAAGCCGCCGTTGATTTTGATGAGCTGCGCCGTGAGAACCTTGATAAGGATGCCGTGAACTTCGATGAGCTGCGTCAGGAGAATCTCGACAAGGACGCCGTTTACGAAATCCAAGCTAAGGGCATTGATTTTGATGAGCTGCGCCGCGAGAATCTCGACAAAGATGCTGTGAACTTCGATGAGCTGCGTCAGGAGAATCTCGACAAGGACGCCGTTTATGAAGTGCTAGCTAAAGGCATTGATTTCGATGAGCTGCGCCGTGAGAACCTCGACAAAGATGCCGTGAACTTCGATGAGCTGCGTCAGGAGAATCTCGACAAAGACGCCGTTTATGAAGTGCTAGCTAAAGGCATTGATTTCGATGAGCTGCGTCGCGAGAACCTCGACAAAGATGCCGTGAACTTCGATGAGCTGCGTCAGGAGAATCTCGACAAGGACGCTGCGGCAACCTTCAGCGTTTAGGCATTAGTGTTCAAGCGCAGTTTCCCGGTAAATCGATGACTGATCCCAAATCACGGACAACTCGCTGTCAGCGCCCCGATCTCAAAGTCAAATCTATTTTGAAAACTTTGGGAGACTCGGAAATAATGGGCAGCGAATCGTCCTCTTCACAGTCCAGTTTGCGAGACTCCGAGAAGGCCCAAAAGCCGCCAGCTCGTTCGCTGAAGTTTCCTTTTCCTATCCGCTTCTTACCATAATTAACCTCCCCAAAGCGCCGTCTCGGTCAGCTCAACAGCGATTCAAAGACCGCGTTTTTTGTTGTCAGCTAACGTTATTTAGGGTGCTGATATTTTGGCCTTTTAAGACTGAAACTCTTGAAAAAAATGAAGGTCAACATCATAAGTTATACGAGGCAGTAGGCCCAGTTCCAGATTCTCAAACATATCGAGTAGTTTCTCTCCATGAACCAATTCGATAGGTGGTACACCGTCACGTACGGCTTCTTTTTGGGCCTCTGTTGTAAACGTTCCGGTTGTCAGGATGATCCCTTTATCGGCTCGACCCATCATTGCTCCGCGAAAATCCCTAACTTGTGAGACTGATACAGAACCCGCATAACGCTTGCATTGGAATAGAACCTTGAAGCTGACAAAGGGATCAACCTGCAAAATTCCTTGTCCATCAATTCCACCATCGCCCGCCCGCCCTGTAACAATAACTTGTTCAAAACCAGATTCTCTCAGCAATCGCTGACACAATCGCTCAAAACCAGATGGAGGAAGAGTAAGCAGAATCTCAATCAATTTCTTACGGTATGAAGAATCATCACCTGTTGATGTGTCATTTGGCGCAATCGTTTCTCCAATAGCTTCATCAGGTTCAGTAGCGTCTGCAATGGAATTAACATTGTCCTGGAACCTCGAATGTATTTGTTTGAAGATAGATAGAGCTTCGTCATAGCGTAGGGATTCGATAGCTCTGCCTTTATCACTCAAGCTCCAAACACCGCGTCTAGAGGAATCTATAATTCCAGCCTTAACAAGATAGAACCTAGCCCAGGCAACTTGATTGTCAAAGCGGGGTGCACCTCCATCAAGCAATTCAGTTCTCTCTTGCTCTGAAATATTCAACTCATTTGCGATAACATCTCTTACTTCAGCAGGCCGTCCTGAACCACCTAACTCTTTCAGAGCCTCAATAGACCTCTTGCAAATTAGCCCTAGAGCACCTTGTCAAGGGTGATGCGAAGGAGAAAACATTAGGATGTTGTACGAAACTCAAACTCCTGATGTCAATTCATACCCTACCTCAGACCCTTACGGCTAAGCAGTTTAAGCGT
>JBCCJU010000290.1:0-4750 GCA_039027715.1 Cyanobacteria bacterium P01_C01_bin.120 | reverse complement strand
GTTCTCCGGCCTGTCCCTCGCCACGCTGCTGACCCTGTTTATCATTCCGTGCTTTTACACTCTGCTGCATGGGGGTCAAGATGACCAAGGTGGAGGCGATCGCAACTTCGTGGATCAGATATCTAGCTCACGTCGCAAACAGTCTGATCTCACAGCAGGCTAATAACTAAAGCAGCGATTGCTTTCTCAGAATTGACGTTCACTGCAACTCTTAGAGTCGTCAATTCCAGCGTTGCCCTAGTTTACCCACTCCAGCGACGGCTTTCGTTGGGCCTTCATGCAGTCTTTCAAATAGAGGTTGATCAGAGTCTGATAAGGAATATCCGTTTCTTCCGCCAGGGCCTTGAAGTAATCCACCACGTCTGCCTCTAAGCAAATAGTGACTTGCTCCTTCAGCTTTTGGGCATAGGGATTAGGCACAGATTCGGTGAAATCGTATTCCTCTCTCATGGCACAAACCTCTGATATTGCTGTTGTTCGCGTTTGGTTGCTTTGCGGGCAGAAATAAGGCGAATCACTTCGTCATCTTGGCGGTAGACATGACAGACAATGAGCACTCGCAGAACGGCACTCAGACCGAGCAAGATATAGCGGTCTTCATCTTGAGAGTGATCGGGGTCGGAGGTGAGTCGGGCATTTTCGTCATAGAAGGCGGTTCGGGCTTCTTCAAAGGAGATGCCGTGTTTCTTTTCGTTTTGCTGAGCTTTGCGATTGTCCCATTCAAAGGTGATGTCGGTCATACCGATACTTACAGTGTAGTTACATCGTAGGAGAGATGGATGGTGTTTCTGCGACGCAATTGCCTTTCTTGGCGCCCTAACGACTGCGCCCCATTCTGATGACTTCTAACGGCGGTATTGGGACTGTTGCCGTTGGCTCTGGGAGTTGGCGATGGCTCCGAATTCTTACAGCCGATGGGTATTGTGGTCTTTTCGAGCCTGTCCCCCCCGTCACGCTGCTGACCCTGTTTATCATTCCATGCTTCTACACTCTGCTGCATGGGGTGCAAGATGACCAAGGTGGAGGAGATCGCTCGCAGGCCTGCCGCCAAGAGACTCCAGAAACCAGCTCATCACCGCTGACGCCGCAGCCTTCACTCAGCCATTCAGGGGTGTAATAGCTGGCTGGCAGTATCACTGCGCTTTGTCGGCATTTATAGCATGAGCAAACAATAAATTCTTTTCAATAAACTGCCCAAGACCGTAAATATTCCAAGAGGTGTATCTCAAAATACAACACCTTTTGGAAGCAGGCAGCCACTATAAGTGGCGTAAAAGAAACGGCGTAAAAGCCAATGCGAAGTTTCAGCTCGCCGCATGCCATAGGTTTATGAAACCCAAAATTATTGTCTGTGGACTAGGGAGCACGGGACATCGAGTTTTTTCGCTCTTGCAGCAGCAGGGCGCTCAGGTAGTGGGCATTAGCAGTCAGCCGCTGAGTCAACCCAACGTCATCATTGGCGATTTGCGATCGCCGGACACCCTGATTCAAGCCGGTATTTACGACGCCTCAGCGCTGTTGCTGATGACCTCAGACGACTCGCTAAATCTGGCAATTTTGACGCAAGCTCGGATTCTGAATCCCCGCATCCAGATCATCAATCGCTTATTGAATCACCGCTTGGGTAGCCGCCTCGACCAAACCTTGGACTATCACGTGTCGATGAGCGTGTCGGCCCTGTCTGGCCCGATTTTTGCGTTTGCGGCCCTGGGCAATACCGCCATTGGCCAGATTGATTTAATGGGCCGCAACTGGCCAATGTACGAGGAGCGCATCGAAGCCGGTCATCCTTGGAACGGTGTGTTACTGAGGCACCTCTGGGAAAACCGCGATCGCATGCTGATTTATTACCAGTCGGCCCAGCGCGATATTGACCTGGTGTCGGCAGTGCAGCACGGTCACAAGCTGGAAGCGGGCGATCGTTTAATCATCGCCACCCGTCCCACTGCCGTCAGAATGAAGCGGCTGTCCTGGGAGCGGCGCCTCCGCAGCTTTCTGGCTGGCCTCACACAATTTCGCCGGCAGAGCCGAGCGGCGCTGCTAATCACCTTAGTATTGCTGCTGCTGATTGCGGTTTCGACTTTGATTTATATCAGCGTTAGTTTTGACGTCGCGCTTCCTGATGCACTGTACTTCACTGTCGGCATGTTAACCGGTGCCGGCGGCCATGAGGAAGTCGCCGAACAGGCGCCGGTAGCTATCAAAATCTTTACAGCAATGATGATGATTGTGGGCGCTGGCGTAATTGGAGTCTTTTATGCCCTGCTGAATGATTTGGTGCTGGGCAGCCACTTTCATCACGTTTGGAATGCCGCACAATTGCCGCAGCGACATCATTATATTGTCTGTGGTTTGGGCGGAGTCGGCTTTCAAATTGCCAGACATTTACGACTCGCTGGCTATGAAGTCGTAGTGATTGAGCGCGATCCCAACGGTCGGTTTGTGAATAGTGCCCGAGCCCTCAAAATGCCGGTAATTCTGGCGGATGCTAGCCTACCTGAAAATCTGATAGAGGCTCGCATCGCCACTGCCGCAGGTTTGCTGGCGGTTACCAGCGACGACACGGATAACTTAGAGATTGCCTTGGCGGCCAAAAGCTTAGCTCCGCACCTGTCAATCGTGGTGCGTAACCAAGATCCTGACTTTTCGCGTCAAGTGCAGCAGGTGTTTGAATTTGAGCAGGTGATGAGTCCCTCGGAGCTGTCGGCCCCCTCCTTTGCGGCGGCGGCTCTGGGAGGACAAGTTTTGGGCAGCGGCCTGACCGGCCAAAGCCTGTGGGTCGCCCTAGGCGCCCTGATTACCCCAGGACACCCTTTTTGCGGCAAGCAGGTACTGGCGATCGCCCAGGAAGCTGATTTAGTTCCCCTCTATATTCAAACGCCCCAGGGCACTCTGCACGGATTCGACCTATTAACTCACGTGCTCAACAGCCAAGACGTGCTTTGTCTGACGATTCCCGCCAACAAACTTGAGGAACTGTGGCGCACTGTCCCGTCCCAACTGTTGCCTCGATAAGATAGTGAGCATTCTGCGAGACTGGTAATGCCTGCTCACGACAGTTGTCCTTGTGCCGTGGCGTGAACTGATGACAGCCTTTTCTGCTTGCCCTTGCAATAGCCAACGTGCTTTTGCCAACTGCTGCCAACCCTATTTGTCTGGTCAAACACCGGCGCCGACCGCTGAAGCGTTAATGCGATCGCGCTACACTGCCTTCTGCGCACAAAATATTGAGTATTTGATTGCGACTCATCACCCGACTAAGCGGGCGCTTGGCGATCGCGCTAGCTTGGCCCAGAGCATGAGACATACTACCTGGCTCGGCTTGACCATTCTCAAAACGCAACGGGGACAACCGACTGACCAATCAGGAATTGTTGAATTTGTGGCGCGTTTTCAAGCCCAGGAACGAGGCCAAATCCACGAGCGATCGCGCTTTCAAAAGCAGAAAGGCCGCTGGTTTTACCTTGACGGTGAACACCTGCCGCCAATAGAGCCTAAGCGCAACGATCCCTGCTGGTGCGGCAGCGGCAAAAAGTTTAAGCAGTGTCACGGCCAGCAACGGGGGCGGTGATAGGATGTGGGGGCGTCAGGTCGTGGGGTTTAAGGTAAGGACAAACGGCTGTTGGGGCATTGGCAAAGCTGATCCAGAGGGCTTTGGGGCGCTGGAGCAGATAACGAGTAGCAAATAACCAAGAATCAAAACGAAAATCGAATTTTTTCCAGTTTCCGAATTCTGTAGGGCTTTGCTCTTCCCGCCAGGGGACTTCGAGCGCTGAACTCTACTATGGTCAGCAGGCTTGGCTTTAAAGAAAATCCCCAGAGCATACGCAAAGACTCTGGGGCAATAAGGTGTGTAGCCGGAGAACATCCGGAACTACGCAGCAACCTTCAATTGTTTCAGTGCCGCCACGATGTTTTCAGGATTTTCACGCTGTTTGTAATCTACGTTGACAAAGTGATGCACAATTTGACCTTGGGTATTCACGACATAAGTAGCGGGTACAGGCAGTTCAAAGTTTTCGTCACCGTTATGGGCGGCCACATCGATGCCAAAGCTTTGATAAATCGGCAGTAAATATTGCGGTAGAGTGAATACCAAACCAAACTGACGAGCCACCTGATTGCCAACATCGCTCAGCACTTCAAAAGAGAGCTCGTTCTTTTCTTGAGTCGTTAAAGAATTGTCTGGCGTCTCTGGAGAAATAGCGATCAGCTTAGCGCCTTGTTCCTTGATCGCCGGCAGTGCCTGCTGCAGTGCCCGCAACTCTAGATTGCAATAAGGACACCAGCCACCGCGATAGAAGGCAATAACCAAGGGGCCATCTTTCAACAGATCAGCTGCAGAAATAGAACTATTGAGCGCATTATTGAGGGTAAAGTCGGGAGTGCGATCGCCCGTTTTCAAGCTCTTATCTTCAATCTTTAATTGAGCGATTTCATCACCGGCTCGGGCCATCACCGCCTGGGCCTCTTGAGGAATTTGCTCTGCATTTTGAGCCGCCAGATTTGCCAAGTCTTGAGTCAAACTCATGAAGACTAGCCTCCTTAAAGTTATAGCAATCCGTGGATAGATCCGGTCAGTCAATGAAAGCTTGGTCAACGACTTGCAGAAAGGGTTGGCCAGACTGAATCTGTTTTCGCATGCGGTTTTTCAAAACAAACCATTGATGCTCAATGGGATTTAAATCCGGGGAATACGGCGGCAGATAGAGGAGAGAACAGCCCGCCTGTTGAATCAATTCTTCAATAC
>JBCCJU010000289.1:0-4753 GCA_039027715.1 Cyanobacteria bacterium P01_C01_bin.120 | reverse complement strand
GCCCATGACCCGCGATGACCTGCTGCACCTCATCGACCAAGCTGCCGCCGAAGGCTGGAAAGAACTTGACCTCGCTGGACACAAACTCACCGAGCTACCGCCCGAAATTGGTACGCTAACCCAGCTCGAAACCCTGATTTTGGGCAAGTGGGACAAAGAAAAAAGCCGATATGTCGGCAATCAACTGAGCAACCTGCCGCCGGAAATTGTCCAGCTCAAGAATCTGCAATCTCTCGACCTCAGCTATAACCAACTGAGCAACCTGCCGCCGGAAATTGTCCAGCTCAAGAATCTGCAATCCCTCGACCTCAGCTATAACCAACTGAGCAACCTGCCGCCGAAAATTGTCCAGCTCAAGAATCTGCAATCCCTCGACCTCAGCTATAACCAACTGAGCCGCCTGCTGCCGGAAATCGGCCAACTCACCCACCTGCAATTCCTTAACCTCAGCTCTAACCGACTGAGCCGCCTGCCACCGGAGATCGGCCAGTTCACGAGTCTGCAATCTCTCGCAATCCGCTCCAATCAACTGAGCCGCCTGCCGCCGGAAATCGGCCAGCTCACCCACCTGCAATCCCTAAACCTTTACAACAACCAATTGAGCCATCTGCCGCCGGAGATCGGCCAGCTCACCCACCTGCAATCCCTAAACCTTTATAACAACCAATTGAGCCGCCTGCCGCCGGAAATCATCCAGCTCACGAGTCTGCAATTCCTCGAACTCTATAACAATCAATTGAGCCGCCTGCTGCCGGAAATCGTCCAGCTCACCCACCTGCAATTCCTTGACCTCAGCTCAAACCAACTGAGCAGTCTGCCGCCGGAAATCGGCCAGCTCACCCACCTGCAATCCCTAAACCTCAGCTCAAATCCACTGAGCAGTCTGCCGCCGGAGATCGTCCAGCTCATCCACCTGCAATCCCTAAACCTCAGCGACAGTCAGCTGAGCAGTCTGCCATCGGAGATCAGCCAGCTCACTCAGCTCACCCAGCTAGACCTCAGCTATAACCAACTGAGCAGTTTGCCGCCGGAGATCGGCCAGCTCATCCACCTGCAATCCCTAAACCTCAGCGGCAACTGTTTAGAAGACCCTCCTCCTGAGGTTTTGAGAAAGGGGACACAAGGAATCCTGAACTATCTTCGACAACAACTAGAGCAGGGCAAGGATTATATCTATGAAGCCAAGTTCCTTATCGTGGGCGAGGGAGGGGCCGGTAAAACTTCTCTAGCGAAGAAAATTGAAAACCCTAATTACGAGCTCCAGCGGGAGGAAAAATCCACTGAAGGCATTGACGTGGTTCGATGGGAGTTTGATTTTCAGAAGGATCGGCCATTTCGCGTCAATATTTGGGACTTTGGCGGCCAGGAAATCTACCATTCGACCCACCAGTTTTTTCTCACCAAACGGTCTCTGTATGCGCTTGTCGTCGATACTCGCGAAAACAATAAGGACTTATATTACTGGCTCAATATCGTGCGCCTGCTCAGCAACGATAGCCCCGTTTTAATCGTTAAGAACGAAAAGCAAGACCGTACTTGTGATGTCAATGACCGGCGAGAGCGGGGCGAATTTCTGAGCCTAAAGGAAATCTTGGCAACGAACCTCAAAACCAATCGTGGCCTTGACGACATTAAAGAGACAATCCAGCGATACATCACTGCACTGCCTCACGTCGGGCAATCGCTGCCAAAAAAATGGGTCGATGTCCGTAAAGCACTTGAGGCAGATGCTCGTAGCTATATTTCCTTAGATGAATATTGTCAAATTTGCGAGGCAAATGACTTTCAGCAGCGCCAAGATCAACTTCAACTCAGCGACTATCTACATGATTTAGGCGTTTGCTTACACTTTCAAACCGATCCTCTGCTGAAAAAGATCCTGATCCTTAAGCCCGAATGGGGCACTACTGCCGTCTACAAGGCCCTCGATACGAGAGAAGTGCAAGAAAACCTGGGCCGTTTCAGCCGCGCCCAACTCGATATCATTTGGAGCGACAGTGAATATGCCGACATGCGCGATGAGCTACTACAACTCATGATGCGCTTCAAGCTCTGCTACAAGATCCCCGGTGCCGACAACGAATACATTGCCCCCCAGCTCCTCGATGTCGAGTCACCCGACTACGACTGGGATGACAACCATAACCTGCTGCTGCGCTATCGCTACACCTTTATGCCTAAGGGAATCCTCACCCGTCTGATTGTCGAAATGCACGAGTTTATCGAGGCGCAAACCCTCGTTTGGAAAAGTGGCGTCGTGCTCACCAACGAGGCGGCGAGAGCAGAAGTCATCGAGCTGTACCACAAAGGCGAGATTCATCTGCGGGTCAGCGGGGTGTGCCCCAAAGATTTGCTGACTGTTGTCACCCACGAAATCGACAAAATCAATGCCTCCTACGATCGCCTGCAGGTACAAAAGCTGATTCCCTGCAATTGCTCAGTGTGTAAAGGTAACCCCGCTCCCCACTTCTACAAACTCGACAAGCTCCATGAGCGCCGTGCCAACCGCAAACCCACCATCGAATGTGGTCGGCCCCCCTATGAAGACGTGAGCGTACGCGGTTTGATTGACGATAAAACGTCCATCCCCAATAATCAAAACTTGTCCCTTTGGCAACAGTTGTCTGCCGCCTTGGGCGCAAAAAGCGACGACAAGCCCATTGAGTCACAAGACGACAAGCCCATTGAGTTACAAAAAAAGTCCTGGGCAATTCAAACGGAATCGGTGAAGCCAGAGATTTTTATTTCCTTCAAGTGGTGCACCGACAGCCAAAAAATCGCGGATAGGATTGATCAAGCGTTTCAGGCCAAAGGCATCACGATTCGGCGCGACTGCAAAGATATTCAGTACAAAGACTCGATTCAAGACTTTATGAAAGCGCTCGGTCGCGGCAGATGTGTCATCGCGGTGATTGACGACGCTTACCTCAAATCTGATAGCTGCATGTTTGAGCTGGTCGAAATCCTGAGCAATGGGGATTTCCATAGCCGCATTTTTCCCATCGTGCTCTCCGATGCCCAAATCTATAAACCCGCCAAACGTATCCAATACGTTCAACACTGGGAGCGTGAAATAGCAGAACTGGAAGAAGCGATGCAAAGTGTCAGCCCAGCAAATATGCAGGGTTTTCGAGACGAGATCGATTTCTACCACCGCATCCGCGCCACCATCGCCGAACTCACCAATACCCTCAAAAACATGAACACCCTCAAAGTTGCAGATCATGTAGACGGTGACTTTGAGCAGCTTTTTGAGGCCATTGAGCGCAAGCTGCAAGAATAAAACGCTGCGACCCGCGAACCAGTGTCAGAGCCCCTCACCCGCTGGATCTGCTGGTTATTATGGGGCTCAGTGACTCCAGGAAAGCAGGTGCAATCAACCGGGCTGTTTGCCAAATTTGCGCGAGGGGCCGGGGCGGCGCTGACCGTCCAGCTCATCAGTGCCTGCACGCTGTACGGGGCGCAGGTATGGCTGGCCCGCTGGCTGGGCACCAGAGCCTATGGCGTCTATGAATACGCCACCGCTGTAAGCATCATCGGTGCGTTTATCGCCAGCTTTGGCATGCCCACGGTGGCGCTGCGGTTGGTGTCCGCCTATCGCGCCCAAAGCGACTGGGCGCGGCTAGGGGGGCTGATCAACGGCAGTTGGCGGCAGATTTTGCTGGCCAGCATCGGCATGGCTGGGTGCGGGACTGCCGTTTGGGGGTGGCTGCAAACAACTCGCGATTTGGGGATGTATACCTGGCCCCTGCTGCTCGGCATCTGGACCATTCCCGGTCTGACGCTGCTCGGCCTGCAAAAAGAAATTATTCGCGGCTTTCAGCAAATTGTGTTGGCTTTTGCCCCGTCCCTAATTGGGCAACCCTTAGTGCTGTTGGGGTTGGCGGTCGGATGGCGATCGCAGCGCCCCTTAACCAGTACCGTGGCCATGGCCTTGAGCCTTACCGCGATTCTCCTGGTGTTGGCCCTGCAGTGGGGGTGGTTCCAATCCCAACTTGCTTCCCAGATCCGACGGCCTCCGCACATTTATGAGACCGCTCAATGGTGGCGCGTTGCCTTGCCCCTCATGCTGATGGGCGGTTCCTTTATGATTTTGAATCACACCGACACCCTGATGATTGGCCTACTGTTAAATGCTCAGCAGGTCGGCATTTACAGCGCCGCGTTGAAAACAGCAGCTTGGGTACCGTTTATTTTGATGGCAGTGAACGCCATGGCCGCGCCCCTGATTGCGACCCTCTACGCCGAAGATGATCAAGCCGGACTGCAGCAACTCGTCTCCATGATTGCCCGCTGGATGTTTTACCCCGCCTTGGCAATGGCGATCGCGATCGTGCTCTTTTCGCGTCCCATCCTGCAGCTATTTGGAACGGAATTTGTCGCCGCGCAGGGGGCGTTAGTCGCGCTGATGCTGGGGCAACTGGTGAATGTCGGGGCGGGCTCAGTGGGCTACCTCATGACCATGACCACCTACCAAAACCAGGCGGCTAGAGTGATGGCCGTCAGCGCCCTCGTCAACGTTATTTTGAACGGGGTCGGCATTCACTTTTGGGGCATCTTGGGGGCTGCGATCGCCACGGCCCTCTCAATGGCCCTGTGGAATATCTGGCTATACGTCCTAGTGGTGAAACACCTCGGCGTCCGCCCATCGATTCTGGATACGTTTTAGGCAGACCCTGCTCCCCTGATCTAGAGCCCATTTAATACACACGTCTTGAAGTGACCGCGAGCTTCGGCATTGGCCATGCTTGCT
>JBCCJU010000288.1:0-4782 GCA_039027715.1 Cyanobacteria bacterium P01_C01_bin.120 | reverse complement strand
GTATGACGCAGCCGCACCACTTGCTCTAAATCACTAGCCGATGAGTTGGTTGCAGACTGCGGACGAGAGACTTGACTGACCATGAAAAATCAAAATTAGAATGATTATCATTCTCAATTTATCATGACGTTAGAGAATTGAGTGCTTTTGCAAGCAGTGCAGTTCCTCAACTTCCATCACAAAAGTTAAGTTGACAGTCCCGTATTCAGAGCTGCGTTGTCTCGAAAAGCAGGTCTAAAGAACAATGCGTGTCAGGTACGATACGTCTGTGCAAAAGACACTACAAAGTAGGTCATGAACCCGGCACCTACCAAACATCAAATCTCTTTAGGGTTTCGAACCAAACTGCAAATTTCCATAGTGGCTAAGCTAGGAGCACGACTGCTCTACTAGCCCCTCAAAACTCATGGTTAAACTACAGCAAACCTGGGACAACAGCTATTTCTACACCAGCAGCGAGGATCCTCGCATTGCCGTGACTGTAGAAGACGTGAAGCGCGCGATCGCGCGCCTCGCTGACCTTTGCACCCCTTTGACTCAATACGTTGAAATCGCGGAAACCCTACCTGCCGAGCAATTTGATCATGTGCTGACTCAAGTCAGAACCGCTCATCATCAGCGCACCGAAATTACCAAACAGCTGAGCAACCTTCAGACTTTTATCACGTCTATCCTCAGCGTCAATTCGCGTGATGTTAAGGCCAGCGAATGGAAACCCACACTGCAACAGCTCCGCGCTGAAATCAGTCAGGTCACCAAAGCCTTGGACGTCTTTCTCGTGCGAGTGAGTGATGACTTTATCCAGCAGCTAATTGCCGACCCCGTGCTCGAAGAGCTCAGCTTCTCCCTACAGCACCAGCGCCAGCTCAAAGATCAGCTGCTGAGCGTGGCGGCAGAAAAATTAGTGACGGGGTTGGCCGTGAATGGGCTACGGTCCTGGGGCAACCTCTACACCGAACTCGCCGGAACTTTGCAATGCACGGTTGGGGGCAACACCCTCGGATTGGCCCAAGCGTCTAATTTGCTGAGTTCGCCTGATCGAGAGGTGCGATCTCACGCCTGGCACGGCGTGAAAGCCGCCTGGGAAAGCCGAGCCGAGACAGTGGCAACCATTCTCAATGCTATTAATGGCTGGCGCTGGGAAGAAACTAAGCAGCGAGGCGGCCAGCGGACTTTACACTACCTCGATAAAAGCTGCCATCGAAGCCGGATTGATCGCGCCACGCTGGACGCGTTAATGGCAACTACTTATCAGCGGCGCGCTATCGGGCAGCGGGCTTTGCAAGTGAAGGCCAAGTTGCTCAACATCCCGATGATGGCTCCTTGGGATGTGTCTGCTCCAGCCCCAGTCGAAGGTCAGGCCGAGCGGTTTTCTTTTGAAGCTGCCATTGAATTGATTGCCCAAGCCTTTCGACGGTTTACCCCAGCCATGGGCGACTTTGCCGTGATGATGGCTGAAAACGGCTGGATTGATGCTAAGTCCACCCCCAACCGCTCCACTGGAGCCTACTGTACGGGGTTCGCCGAACCTCGGGAACCGCGCATTTTTATGACTTTTGAGGGCAGCATGCAAAACCTGCTGACCTTGGCCCATGAGCTGGGTCATGCTTGGCATAGTTGGGTGATGCGCGACCTCCCTTTTTACAAGACCTTTTATTCCATGACCCTGGCCGAAACCGCGAGTATCTTTGCCGAGACTTTAGTCCGAGATGCCCTGCTCACCCAGGCCAGCACGCCTGAACAAAAGTTAGCCATTGCGTGGGTTGACGGCACGGCTGCTACGGTGTTTTTGCTCAACATTCCCGCCCGCTTTACCTTTGAACAAAAGCTGGTAGAGGCCCGCAAACAAGGATTTGTGGTCGCCGATGCGCTCAAAACTATGATGCGCGATAGCTGGCAGCATTGGTATGAGGACAGCTTGGCCAGCTATGACGAAATGTTTTGGGCCAGCAAGCTACATTTCTCGATGACGGAGCTGAGCTTTTACAACTATCCCTATCTGTTTGGCTATCTGTTTAGTCTCGGTATCTACGCTCAGAAAGACCGCTACGGTGAGGCCTTCAAAGAGCTGTATACGACCCTACTGCGCGATACCGGCAGCATGACCGCTGAAGATTTGGTGCAGCGTCACCTACAGCAAGATATCCGCCAGCCCGAATTCTGGCAGGCCAGCCTAGATATTGTTGATCAAGCCGTGAGTCGATTAGAAGCCCTAGCAACTGGCATGGCGGAATCGGGCTAATTGATAAAATTGCCCCATCCATGGTGAAAGCCAAAAACCGATTGTCAAGTTATCCACGTCGCGCGCGATTTGCTGAACGCCCTGGCAGATGAGAATCCTACCTAGCAGAACCATGCTGCATAGCGTCAGCGAAGGGTTGCCAGCAGTGCCGATGCACGCCAACTGTCAAGAGTTCTGGGTTGCTTTAAATATCGACTGCGTTAACTCATTTTGATGTTGTTCGGCGAACATCTGCCAAGTTGTCGGAGGCCGCCCCGTAATTGACTCAAAGTTGTCAAACGTCGCATCCGCATGAGGAATTGCGCCTTCGCCGTTGAGCTTAAATTGGGTGTATACGCAGGTCATATAGGCCGGATCAGCGCCTGCAGCCAGGGCATTTGCCAAAAACTCTTCGGGTGGGCGGGCCTCAGCGTGAATCGGTTGTCCGGTAACCTGGCTTAAGATCGCGGCCACCTCATCAAATGTTTGGGCATCGTAGCCCAGCGGAATCGTTTGCCCCGCATATTTTTCCGGTTCTCGCAGGACGTGTGCCGCTACCAATGCCAAATCATTACAGTCAATCCAACTCCACCGCGCGTTGCCCACGTAATGCCGAATGATATTGCCATCGAGCCAGCGATAGCCGGGACCGGTGATATTTTGCATAAACGCTTCGGGGCGCAGGTGGACAAAACTAAAGCCTTGCTGCTCGATATAGGCTTCCACCATTTGGTGCCAGCCCCAGTGGGCGACTTCATTGGTAGGCGCCGTGGATGCACCGATGTGGACAATGTGATTCACGCCGGCAACTTTGGCGGCATCGAGAAAACGCTTGCTCTGACGCAGCATATCGACGCTGTAGCCGGTCAATAGGAGGGCGCGATCGCTCCCTTGCAGAGCTGGTTCCAAGGTATGCGGCTGCTCCAGATCCAGGATCACGGTGTCGATACCTCTGGCTTGCAATGCCTGGGCTTTTTCTGCCGAACGGACAGCGGCAATGGGCTGGCTATCACCGGCAAGCTGAAGCTGTCTCAGCGTTTCGCTGCCGACTTTACCCGTTGCACCCAGGACGAGAATTTTAGGTAGGTTGTTCATGATATTCGGGGGAGGAAATTAAGGTTGACGGGTGTTCGTGACGGTAAAAGCACTACTCAAAATCGGTCGCCAGTCCAACTGATTCCCAAGCATCTAATTCTTGAGTCAAGTCGGCAATTTTTTGACGAAATTTGCTGTAAGCGTATTTGCCCAACACTAGGCGCAGGGGAGGATTCTCGGCTTCAACCATGTGAATGATGGCGTTGGCTGCCTTCGCTGGGTCGCCGGGCTGTTGACCTTCGATCTGGTTGAGGAAGTTGAGGAATTTGCCGACGGTGGGTTCATAGACGGCCATGGGAGCTTCAACGCGATCAAGGGAGCGGCCAATAAACTCGGTGCGGAAAGGACCGGGCTCGACTAACGTCACGTTGATGCCGAAGGGCGCAACTTCACCCCGGAGGGCTTCGGAAACCCCTTCAAGGGCAAACTTGGCACCGCCATAGATAGAAAATCCCAGCTCGTTGGTAAACCCTGCGATCGCCGACATATTGACGATATGCCCACTGCCTTGAGCTCGCATGATCGGCAGTACCGCCCGCATAACGTTGATGGCGCCAAATAAATTGGTTTCAAAGTTGCGGCGAATTTGGTCGTCGCTGACTTCTTCCAAGGCCCCAATTAAGCCATAGCCGGCGTTATTCACCACCACATCAATTTGGCCAAAAGCCGCTTGAGCCTCCTGCATTGCGGCTTGGACTTGCTGCGGATTCGTCACGTCAAGGGCGATCGCGCGGCTGGTGTCAGGATATTGGTTAACCAGTGTCGCTAGTGTTTCAGGTCTACGGGCAGTGGCGATCAGGCGATCACCATGGGCCAAAACAGCCTCGGCCAACGCCCGACCAAAACCGCTGGAACTACCGGTAATCAGCCAAGTTCGGAGTGTCATGGTTTGATTTCCAACTCAATGACCTCAGCATAATCTTTGCGTTTGATTTGAAAAATAGGCTAATCTTCAAAACACCTATGCATTAAACGCACAAATCAGAATAGGCAAATTGAGGGGGCAGACATGGCGGAGCGAGAGCGGCTCGATAGCCTGATGATTTTTGTTCAGGCGGCCAAGCAGCGTAATTTTTCCGCCGCTGCCCGCCAGCTGGGGATGTCGCCGTCAGCCGTCAGTCGGGCCGTGCAGCGATTGGAGGAACGCCTCGAAACGCGACTGCTCAATCGCACCACGCGCAGCCTATCCCTGACGGATGATGGGGCAAGGTTTTATGCCTCCGGGCAACAGATTTTGAGCGATTTAGAAGAAGCTGAACTGTCGCTGCGGCGATCACGGTCCACCCCCAGCGGCGTGTTACGGATTAATCTCATTCCATCTATGGCGCGAATGCATATCATGCCGGCGCTGCCTCAATTTATGGCGCAGTATCCCGAGCTTAAGTTGAACATTTCTTTGAGCGATCGCCGCGTTGACCTGATTGAAGAGGGTGTTGATGCGGTAGTACGGGTGGGCAGCAGTCCCG
>JBCCJU010000287.1:0-4836 GCA_039027715.1 Cyanobacteria bacterium P01_C01_bin.120 | reverse complement strand
TTCGTACAGGCCATCAGAAGTGAGAGTTGGGGAGAGTTGGGCGGTTTTGCCGTGGGCTCGCCAGTCGAACAGCACGACGGCGTAGTGGCGAGCGATCGCTTTTCGCCCCAAAATTCTTAGAAACCACTGATTGTCTAGATCGCCCGTGATGCCGTAGGTACCAATAATGGTGCCTTTGCAGGGAGAGTGATCGGGCTTTGCCAGAATGCCGTAAATGGGAACCTCACTGGCTCCGGTGAAAATATGGTCGGTGTAGCTCGGTTCAGGATTGACAGTGCGCGATCGCCAGTTGCGGCTAGCAACCCAGGCGAAATAGACGGTCATGGCGAACCCGTTACGCAAAAACCAGGGGGCAATGTAGGGCGGGGCAGTGTAGGTAGCCATGGGAAAAATCTTCAGTTCCCCTCTACTGTAGGCAACCTTGAGAAGGACTGCCTTTAAACAGCGATAGCTTCTCAGTTCTGGTCAGCGCTAACAATCAATAGGGAATCATTTGACGGAATAATCTTCTGAACTGAATCAAGCTATGCCGAAACGAAGCACCAATCTCTAGAGTGATGTTTACTGGAGTCCGGAGGCTGCCTGCCGTCATCAACTCGTATCGGCAAGATTGCTTGTGTTGGGTTGATTGGAACGTCGAGAAGGGGGGCTACTGACGATACTGATTGTCAGAAAAATTACTGCTACGTTAGCCATCATTGGAGTGCACCAAGCCTCACTTGGGAATTCTAGGAACGCACAGGTTATGAGTGCTAGTTTTTTTAATTCGCAATTGAATAAGCGACTTTGAGACTTCACTTTGCCATTTACTGACTGGTTCAGGTATGAATTTTCCAAAACTTCGCTATATGCTGCTCGGTGGCGTACTGCTAGCCTCCATGAGCTGCTCAACGGCCCCTAACCCAACTGATTCGACAGCAGCCGAAACGACGATCAAAATCGGCGGTTCCTCAGAAGTCTACGAAATTCTAGAAACGCTGACAGACGCCTACAGTGAGCAGACCGATAGCAGTGAGTTCGAATATTTTCCACCCAGTCAAACCAGTGGTGGCATTGAGGGCGTTAAGGTCGCGGCAATTGATATGGGCGCTGTGAGTCGAGCCGTGACCGCCGAAGAAACCGGTGACCAACTCGTCTATCTACCGCTGGTTACCATTCCCCAGGTGATCGCCATCCATGAGAGTGTCACGGGTATCACCAACATCAGCGCAGCGCAAATCAGAGGCATTTATAGCGGCGAAATTACTAACTGGCAGGCCATAGGTGGCCCCGATGCAGAGATTATCGTCTTTGACTTTGCCGAAGACGAAAACGAGAAGCAGGTGCTGCGTTCGGCCTATTTGGGGCCCGATCTAGAGATCACGCCCGACGCAGTAGTCTTTACCGAAGATGACGAACTGCTTGAAACCGCTTCAAATACTGAATTCAGCATCGCGGCTGTGCCCCTAGAGGATGAGTTGGCGGAACTGCCCATGACCATCCTCAGTATTGATAGCATTAAACCCACTGCAGAAAACCTACAGTCCGGGGCCTATGCCATGACACTGTTGCTGGGAGTGGTACTCCCTGAGACCCCGACTGCTGCGACTGAAGCATTTGTCGAGTTTATTCAGAGCGAAGCCGGGCAAACGATCTTAACCGATGCTGATTACGTTCTTGCGCAGTAGTAATAGTCGTAATAGTAGACGGGTGTGGGCGCTCAGTTGGGGTTAGTCAATTCATCTGAACCCGCGCCCACTCTAGCTGCATTCACGAAGATAATGAAACAGCAGAAAACGCCTCGTCATATATCAACACTGGGCAAATATTTCTTTCGTCGCTACAGTCAGGCATCTCTCCCCCTGAAGGTGAGTCTGCCCTTTGTGCTTTTGTTTGCAGGCTGTTGGATTGCTGGAACCTTAGCCCTGGGAGAATATTTCGCGTTCACCCTAGAGCGTCGACAGACCCTGCAAGCTCGTGAACTGGTAGCGCTGGTCGAACGAGAGCTGGAAAAAGAACGTGAAGATCTCAGATTGAAAGCGCGGTTACTCTCCACTAAGTTAGAGATCTCCACTGAGTTAAGGAGTGTGCTGGGTTCTGGGGCAGTCAATATTCCTCAGCTGAGGCAGCTCATTTTGCCCTTGCAGAGTATTCTTGACGTTGATGTGATCTCAGTTGTCGCTCCAACTCGACAAACACTGCTGGAAACGAAAAAGGCCGTCCTGCGAGACCATTCACTCCAGCTCGGGACTGTTAGAGATCTGGTGCTCACCGGATCAGATCTCTCAACCCTTGTTAGCACGATGGATGAGGGTCCCCCGGTTTTAATTGGGACAGCGCCGATCAAAACAAACCTTGAGATCGTCGGCGGGATCACGGTTGGCATGAAGTTAGGGGATGAGCTCCTAGAAGACATCAACGCCGTCATCGGGGAGCATCTCGTCATTGTCTCTCACGATCATGGCGATGGAAGCGGAGAAATGGTCGCGTCCACCTTTGATGAGGAGAGCGCCGATTTAAGCTGGCTTCAGACCCTAACGGACGAAGCCGAAATTCATACCGCTCAGCACCCTGACTTTACGGTTCAAGGCATCCATCTCGAAAGTATAGATGGCCAGCACTATCATCTTGTCCTGCTGCTATCAAACCAGCCTTTACGGCAGGCAACACTGACCTTGTGGGGGGTTGTGCTTGGGATTATGCTCCTGGGGTCTTTGGTCACCGCGCTCGTGGCGCTGAAAATTGCCCGAAAGATTGCCCAGCCGATTCAGGTGATGACGCAGGTCGCCCAGCAAGTGACCCAAGACAAGAATTTTGACCTGCGCGTAACGGCTGACAGAAAGGATGAAATCGGACTACTGGCCGACGCCCTTAACCAACTCATTGTGTGGGTGAGTGACTACACCCATGCCCTGGAAGAATCTGCCCAGACTCTTGAGCACAAAGTAGAAGCCCGAACCCAGGATCTGTCCCGAACGATTGAGGAACTCAAACACACACAGTCCCAACTGATTCAAACTGAGAAAATGTCGAGTTTAGGGCAGATGGTGGCAGGGATTGCCCATGAAATTAATAACCCGATTAGTTTCATCCAAGGCAATCTTTTTCCGCTAAGGGATTACTTCCAAGATTTGCTTGATCTGCTCAAAACCTACCAAGCAGAATATCCCCAGCCGACTAAAGCAGTTTTAGAGAAGCAGGACGACATCGAGCTGGACTTCATGATAGAAGACTCAGCTAAGCTGCTGAAGTCGATGAAGATTGGGACCCAGCGCGTCAGCGATATTGTGGTGTCGCTACGAAACTACTCTCGCTTGGATGAAGCGGCTATCAAAGATGTCGATATCCATGCCGGTTTGGACAGCACACTCCTCATCTTGAATCACCGGATTAAAAACGGTGTAGACATTATTAAAGCGTATGGTGACCTACCCCAGGTCAGATGCTCACCCTCTCAGCTCAACCAGGTTTTCACCAATATCATTACCAATGCCCTCGATGCCATGTTCGACGCTGAGTCGGACCCCATGCAGCTCGTGCTGACCACCCGCGTCGCCAGTTCAGACCAGGTGCAGATTTGCATTCGTGATACGGGGCCTGGGATGCCGTCTGAGGTTAAAGCGAAGATGTTCGACCCGTTTTTTACGACTAAAGCGGTTGGGAAAGGCACCGGTCTTGGCATGGGCATCTGTTTCAAAATTATCGAACAGCACCAGGGCCAGATTGAGGTAGAGTCTGAAGTTGGCAAGGGTAGTGAATTTATCATCACGCTGCCCGTCGAATTGTCTAAATCTAACATGGCCTAAATCTTCAGTCATAAAGCAAAACGCTAACCTCCAGATTAGTGTTTGCTAGGTTTTAGGGGCATCTAAAACAGATTGATTCAGTTACGACTTTTACAGAGTTAGCGTTTTTTAGGCTACGAATATCGACGGTGCGCGATCGCCAACTGCGGCTAGCAACCCACGCAAAATAGAGGGGCATTACAGGTCTTTCGGCAGAGCAAAGCAGAGCCGATAGGAAAACGCCGAAATAAAATGAAACACCAATCTTAGAGTGCCATTTGCTAGCGTTGAGGGGCATCTACTGCTGCAAATTTTGTAGCATCAGTGTTTTAGTCAGGCTACGGTTGTGGCCTATTTTCATGGTGACTTCCTATTGGGCAAGGCGATCCCATCGCCTCGGTCTTGCCTTGTGTATCAGCTTATTTGTAGCGATCGCTCTAGTGTCTATGACGTGGACGGGCAGCTACGCCCAATCGTCTCAGGTGACTCAGGCGCGAATCACTCAGATTTTGAACGGCAACCAGGTCTATATCCAAAATCGTCAGGCGGCTGTAAACGCGATCGCCAATCGAGGTCAGCGCATCCATACCGAACGTTCCAGAGCCGAACTCAGGCTTAACAATGGTGCCGTTGGACGACTGGGGCGAAATACGGCTTTAGTCGTTGGTCGTGACTGTGTGCGTGTGCGACGGGGACAGCTCTTGGTCAACGGTGCCAGCAGAGGCTGCACCAATCAAATGGTGTTGGGTGTGCGCGGCACGACTTATGTTTTAGAGGTGGATGAAGCCGACAACGCCACGGTTACAGTCTTAGAAGGCCAGGTTGATCTGATCCTGGGCAGCTCAGACAGCGCCAATACGTCTGCTTCAGCCTCGACAAGTCGGCTGAAACACCCTGGCGATGGCCCAGCGCCTTTACCCGTGATTCCGCTATCGGCTGGCGTCCGCGTGACTGTGGATGCCGCAGGACAAATCCAAAACCTTCAAGCCCTCTCCCAGCCAGAATTTACGGCGCTGCTTACTGGGCCTCTAATGGCAAATTATCCCCAGCCGCTGCCGGGGCAAGCGCAGCT
>JBCCJU010000286.1:0-5039 GCA_039027715.1 Cyanobacteria bacterium P01_C01_bin.120 | reverse complement strand
CCTGTGTGCAGAAACAAAATTTAGACACCCTAACCGAATCGATTTTGCGGCGCTACACCATGCTCTACGATGCCTACTTTGAGCAGCGCAGCTTGATTCTACGCGGACAGTTTTATGAGCTAAGCTTTTCGGCCCTACAAGAGGACGCGATCGCCCAAATTCAGTTGATTTATCAGGCGCTAAACTGGCCCTATTCTCCAGCCTTTGATGCCAAAGTTCGGCAATACCTCCAGGCCCGCGGCGGATACCGCAAAAACACTTTTCCCGCCCTAGACCCCGCTACCCAGCAGCTGATTCAGCAGCGGTGGCAGCGCGCTTTTGAGACGTGGGGCTACAAACCGAGCAGTCAGTGTGGCAGTCAGCCAGCGGAGGCCAAGAGCCGATGAGACGCACAAAGTGGCTAACCCTATTTTGCTCGGCCTGTGTGTTAATGCCCACAGCTCTGTTTGCCCTAGCGCTAGACAGTTGGGGCGGCATCAGTTTAAACCTGATGTTTCAGGCTGGCTTTATTGCCTTTGGCGTTGTGATTGGGATACTGGCGGTGACGCTGAGCCAGCGGAAAGTGACGCTGCTGCCGGCTGCAGCATATATTCTGTTTATGCTGGCGCTGCCGTTTACCAATCCCAGCTCCGTCAAGCCTGCGGTACGCGCGGTGAATGCCATTCAACCCGGCATGACCCAGGCGGAAGCTCGTGCGGTGGTTAATCGGCACTTTCCTGAAGAGGGACGCTTTAAGCCACCGATGCTGGTGACAGAAGAGGTCGATAGGTTGGCCTATGTGCTCGATCCCGATGATGGCGCTTACAATGCGGCTTTTATCGTAGTCAGATTTTCTGGCGGAAAAAGTGTGTCGGCTGAGTTTCAGGCCGATTGAGACAAACTAAAACTGGCTCAAGCTGGATAGAGCCACCGGTAAAACAGTTTGGTTAATCGGGGCATGACGCCGTAGGTGAGCACCAGCACCACTGCGTAAGTGGCAATCAAGCCGCTGAGTAAGTCAGGCAGCCCAGAGAGGGGCGGCAACAGCAGTGGATTTAGCAAGTTGACCGCGCCGAAGACGGCAACCGTGGTCAAAATCGCCATTTTGTAGCGGGGCGGCGGCAACTGGCCCCGGCCGGGCAGGGTAAACCAGGTTTCAAACCCGGTGAGAATTTTGACCTCTTCTTGAACTTTCTCCACTAGGGGTTTGGCCTGCTCTAAACAGCGGTGACGGTCGTCGGAGTCTAGCCAGCGCTTGAGGTTGGCGTAGCAGTCAAATTTGAGGATGATTACGTAGTCGGCGCAGATGCCGGCTTCGGGCCGAATCACGGTGACGCCTAAATGGCCAGGGAACGGGCGGGCGACCTGGCCAATATGGCGCATCCAGTCTTCGTAGTCGGCTTCGCGGTTGGGCTTCACCCGTTGGGAAATAATCGCGGTGACGGGTTGGATGTCTTGGCTGCGATCGCGAATAATCTGCATGTTGTTTGAGGAATTGGATGCGCCCATGATTGATCGCTTTAGATGAGTTGATTCAATCCTCTCAGACCTTATCGGCGAAATGATCCAGTAGCTCTCGGTGCAGAAAGCGGTAGCTGCCGCCGACTCGCTGGAGCAGGCGGCGTTCTACGCAGTAGTTGAGGAAGCGGGCTAGGTTCCAGGGGGCGATGCCGCGTTGCCAGAGTAACCAGCGCAGGCAAGTATGCTGAGCACAGGCCGCTCCGCCGCCAGCTAAAAAACCAAAGAGCAGGGCACCAAAAATACCAGGGAGGATGAAGCTGGGCAAGAGCTGCCAAAGTGTACTTAAAATTGCTCGTACGTTCTCTCCTTCAGCAACGCCTTGAGCAACAGTTGAAGGGAGCACCGTAAGACTGGCAAAAACGATGCCGAGGGGATAGCTGAATGCCGTTGTCCATAGACAGCTTTTGAGAGAATTCCAGATGCCCTGGTTCGGCTGCGATCGTGTTTGTAAATCTTGTTTTAGCCCTTCAATCAGCCCGAAAATCAGCCCGAAAATCAGCCCGAAAATCAGCCCGAAAATCAGCCCGACAATCAGCCCTCCAATCAGCCCTCCAATCAGCCCGACAATCAGCCCGACAATCAGCCCTCGAATCAGCCACTCCTTCAAGCTGTCTAAAATTTCTCGTCGCACCTCGTGCGACATCGAAATTTTGAACGTCTCGACAGGAGCGATATCGTCCAGCCCGAAAATCAGCCCTAAAATCAGCCCTAAAATCAGCCCTAAAATCAGCCCTAAAATCAGCCCGAAAATCAGCCCTCTAATCAGCCCTCCAATCAGCCCGAAAATCAGCCGATATTGCCGTTTAGCTTGTTTCGCCTCCAACCAGCTTGGCTGTATCTGCTCAATCAGCAGTTCCACGCTATTAGCTCGCTGCAACTGTCGCGCCATCCAGGCCAGAGTTTGCTGCGTGCTTCGTCGATTGGGTTCCTGCGTCAGGTTTGGATAAGCCCATTTTGATAAATCTTCCCGACGATTGCTTTCCCGCGCTTCGTGCGACAACTGCCAGTCAATGTACTGGCTGATTAACTCTGTTTTATTTTCAAAAGGCGCTTTTGGGTCGTAAGTTCGTGCCGCCAGCGCCACAAACAGCGGCACCCGCAGCAGCCCCGGATCACCCTCTACCGTAGGCTCCAACAGTTTGCCGAGGCGAGGATTGGTCTCAATCGCCGACCACAGCGGCGACTGCCGCGCTGTCAAGAACGTCTTTATTTGCTCATCAGTCAGCGGCTCTAGCCGAATTGCCCCGTTTAGCGTGTTCAGCTTAATGCCAACCTGAGTAAATTCCTTCGTGCGGCAGCACACCACCAGATGGGGATACTGCCCCGCAAACTCTTTCAGCTTTTGAGTGCATTTCTGCTGCCGTTCCATCCCCAGTTCATCCAGGCCGTCCATCAGCGGCAGCAGCACCTGCTGATCCAGCCATTGCTCGTACAGCTTGGCTTTGCGATTGCCTCCATGCTGGTCATACAGTTGCTCAACCAGCCAATCGCGAATGCTCTGATTGTCCTTCCGCCAAGTCGAGAGTTCAAACAGCACCGGAATCACCGTTTGCGGCTGAGCCAAAGCACCGCACATCAGTTGCTCTGCCAACCCCAGCAGCGCCGTCGTTTTCCCCGCGCCGGGAGTTCCCAGAATCAGTAGCTTCCGGGCAACATCTTCTCGCCCAAAGGTTTCAATCAAAAGCTGGCGCGGACCAAGAGTATCGTCTGGTTCGCCCTCAATCTGCAACACCCGCTCTGCTTCTAGCGGCGACCGTCCTACCCAGCTCAACTGCTCCCGCAAGTCGACGGACATCAGCACCTTATCGCGGCCCAACGTATCGTTAAGCCGTCCTCTGATCTGTGGCAGTTGTTTATTGAGTAGTTTCGTCGCCCACTGCCAGTCCACTCCAGAGGATGAAACTTGCCCAAATCCGAAAAGCGCCTTGATGATGGTGACCTGGTTATCGCGGCTATTTTCAAAGCTGACGGCATCTCCCCTAGCTTGGGTGAGCTGAACCTGGCTATTGTGAATTTGGCTCCCGCCAATATTTTGGTCTTGCCCTGCCATTACTGCCGCTTATCCTGCTTGCTTCCTCTGGTGCCCTTGCCCCTTGCCATTGAGCTACAGCCCAAAGAACGCAACCGCCACCCCAATCCACGGCGCAACCGCCTTAAACACTTCTGTGCCCGTTTGCCACAGACTCTTACCCGCTTCGGTGGTGTCCTTCAGCGTTTTTAGCGTTTCGCTCACCTGCTTCAGGTTTTGCCCCACCAGTTCCTTATTCGGGGTTTCCTTTCCCGCCTCTCGCTTCGCCGGACGCAGGTAATCCAGAAGTTCCTCCTGCATCGCTGGGGTGAGAGCGGTGCCTTTCACGGCCGCTTCCAATTGTTCAATCAATCCAACCACCTCTGCCCCAGTTAGCCCCTGCTGCTGCGTTTGCAGATCTCCCGTTTGGTTCTGCTTAAGATCCCGCCCCGCTTGGCCCATTTGCACCATGCCCCCAGTCAGGGTGACATTGCTAAGGCTTTGAGACTGATCGGGCTTATCCGATTTCGGAGACTTCTTCCAAAACATTTTTCACTGGCCGCTAGTTTGTCCCATCATATTCGCTTTTTTGAGAGCGTCCATTAAACAATCCCCAGCCCTCAAGCCATAGCCGATAAAATAGCCGTAATATGCCCTCAGCAAACCATGACAACCTTCACGGTCTCCCTTCCCGAATCCCTTACGACCTATCTCAAAGAACAAATCGACTCTAGAGCATTCAACACTGCTCTGGAGCATTCAACACTGCTCTGGAGCATTCAACACTGCTAAAGACTACATTCAGGCGCTGATACAGCAAGACAAGGCCCGCAAAGGACACCTGGAACTGCTCTTACTAGAAGGGCTCGACTCTGGCGAAGCAACACCCATGACCGCTACTGACTGGAAAATAATTCGCGCTAAAGTGTATGCCCAAAGAACGTAAAGTCGTGCTCAATAAGACCACTCTGAAATCTTCAACGTCAGATGTAACATACTGGCGAAATCAATCCTATGAAGCGAGATTGATAGCACTAGAAACCATCCAGATGACGACCCCACAGAAACCGTAATTGAAGGCATTCGTGAAGGCTGGCAGCAAGTCCTCGTCGGCGAAGTGCGACCTATTTCAGAGCTTTGGGATCGCGTCGATATCGAATAGGCCACCCATTCAAGTCGACTTCACAAATCGCTTTGAAAAAGATATTCGCCGCCTTGCTAAGCGCTATCGAAAAATCAAGCACGATATTCAGCTCCTTATCCAACAACTTGAAGCAGAGGAACTTCCGGGCGGTCAAATTCCGAACATAGAACAGATCGTCTTGATTTCCACCATGGGAACTTACACATACAAACTCAGCTAACGTCAGTCCATCAGGCTTTTATTACAGGCGATCGCGTCCTGTAATGATCTGCGATCGCCCTGTATATCTTGTATGTTCCACCTTTGAGTTTCAGCGCATTAGCGAAGGAAGTTGCAATGAATCGATTGATGCCTATGCTGGGCAGCTTGATGCTGTATGGCTTATCT
>JBCCJU010000285.1:0-5055 GCA_039027715.1 Cyanobacteria bacterium P01_C01_bin.120 | reverse complement strand
GTGCCGATGCAGAGTACGCTAGCCGCCTTGAGGCGTTTTTGTCCTTCCAAACCGATTTCCGGCAAAATCAAATGTCTGGAAAAGCGCTCGTACTCCTCGGGATGCAGTTGAATGTCATCGAGGTTGGGATTGAGCATGGCGTAGAGCAGAAGCGTTAACGCTATTTACAGAAGTACAAACAATAATCTGGGCAAACGGTTCGCGTAGTCACAAGATTTCCATCTTACCGCTCATTTTGTGGAAATCAGAATTTGGACTACAGTGCCGTCACAATGCCAACAATCACATTCGTAATCATTCGCTACGATTTTGAGCTAAGTAACTGGATACTGATCTGGCAATGTCCATTCGTTCTAGTATTTAGGGACTTGAAATCAACAATACGAGGCTTCTAGGGTTCCGATCTGTTTATGTATGCAGATGTCTGGTCCGAGAGAAGCGGCTGGTTAACAAGCGTGATGCTCATGTTCACATTGGCTACCAGTACACGGCGGGATAAAAGCCCGGGAGGTTTTCAGGAGTCATAGAGACTCTTGGCCTCTCGGGTTTTTAGCTGGGAGCCATTGCTCAGCACATTAATTTATGTAAGGGGAGCACAGATGACTGACGAATCGACTTTTCGTCCACCCAGCGAGGCCAGTGAAGCGCTGCAGAAAGAATCGCGGCTGCCGATGACTGGCTGGCAGCAAGAGGTTGATCAGGGTTTACAGCATGGGCTAGAGGCGGCAGAAAGTATTCGCGATCGCTCGATTTCCACGTTTTCTCGAGGCGAACTCCCTCACTATGCTGGTATCAATACTTTTTTGAAAGCGCCCTATTTAGAAGATGTGCGTAAAGTGGGGGAATATGATGTGGCGATCGTCGGCGTGCCCCACGACTCTGGCACGACCTATCGTCCGGGCACGCGCTTTGGTCCTCAGGGAATTCGCAAAATTTCCGCTCTCTACACTCCCTATAATTTCGAGCTAGGCGTTGATCTTAGAGAACAAATTACCCTTTGTGATGTGGGGGACGTCTTTACGATTCCAGCGAACAATGAAAAATCCTTTGACCAAATTTCGAAAGGGATTGCCCATATTTTCAGCTCTGGGGCGTTTCCCATTATTTTGGGCGGCGACCATTCCATTGGTTTTCCCACTGTGCGCGGCGTTTGTCGGCATCTCGGCGATAAAAAAGTCGGCATTATTCATTTTGATCGCCACGTCGATACTCAAGAAACGGACCTCGACGAGCGCATGCACACTTGTCCCTGGTTCCATGCGACCAATATGGAAAATGCGCCGGCGAAAAATCTGGTGCAGTTGGGCATTGGCGGCTGGCAGGTACCGCGTCCAGGCGTGCAAGTTTGCCGTGAAAGGGGGACTAATATCCTCACCGTCACCGACATTACGGAAATGGGGCTAGATGCTGCTGCTGATTTTGCTTTAGAAAAAGCCCTAGACGGTACTGACTGTGTTTACATCAGCTTTGATATCGACTGTATTGACGCTGGTTTTGTCCCCGGCACCGGCTGGCCCGAACCCGGCGGTCTGATGCCCCGTGAAGCACTGCATTTGTTAAAACGCATCGTTCAAGGAGCACCAATCTGCGGCCTAGAAGTCGTTGAAGTTTCACCGCCCTACGACGTTAGCGATATGACGGCCCTGTTGGCTACCCGGGTGATTTGCGACGCCATGGCGCATTTAGTAATCTCTGGGCAAATTCCCCGCCAGGAACCTGCGAGCTTTATCTCGGCAGCCGCCAATATGCATGTTGATCAGGCTTGGGAGTAAGCCATGCACGAAACTGACATGACTAAAGCCCTCATTATGACGATCTGCGATTGGCGGGAGTCGCAGCCAGAAAAGCTACCGGTAGCCAAGGTTTTTTTGACAGTGGGTCAGTTTACCTGTGTCGAGCCGGCAAGTTTACAGTTTGCCTTTGAGGTGCAGACTCGCGACACGTTTCTAGATGGTGCGGAATTGGTGATCCAAGAAACGCCTCTGATTGCTTTTTGTCATGCCTGCCAGGCTGAATATCGCCCTGAGATCGGCCTGCAATATGCCTGCCCCGATTGTCGATCGCCCATGGACGATATTCGTTCCGGTCGCGAACTCAAGATCGATCGCGTGCAATACTTTCAGACTGCACAATCGGGTGAATCTCCGCGTGCGGTGAAAACAGATCATGCTCACCAAAATAGTTGAGATGAGTCCGCAGGCAGAAAGAAAATGATTTGTCCCCATCATCCACTGCTCCGTCAGCTTAATTCAAAACTATGCATCAAATCATTGACGACACCCTTGGCATCAATTTACTGCACGCCAACCAGGCCGGTGCGGACCATAACCGGGCTCACTTTGACGAATGGGGGGTCACCTGCTTGAATTTGATGAGCAGCCCGGGAGCTGGCAAAACGGCCTTATTGGAAAAGACTCTGGCGGCCCTCACCGATGTCCTAGAAATCGCCATTATCGAAGGGGACATGACGACTGAGCTGGATGCCGATCGCCTGCGCCAGTACAGCGTCCCGGTTGTCGCCATTAACACCGGTCGTGCCTGTCATCTGGATGCCCGCATGGTCGCGGGTGGCATGCATACGCTGGCGGAGAATCACACTCCCGAAGATTTAGATTTGGTTATCGTTGAAAACGTCGGCAATCTGGTTTGCCCAGCCGAGTTTGAAGTTGGGGAACATGCCAAGGTGGCGCTGCTGAGTGTCACCGAGGGCGAAGATAAGCCGCTGAAATATCCCGTTATGTTCCGAGAAGCAGATGTGCTTTTGATTACAAAAATTGATCTCGCTCCCTATTTAGATGTGAATTTAGAGTGTATCGCCGATAACGTTCGTCAAGTAAATCCCCACGTCACGGTGCTGCCCGTGTCGGCTAAAACGGGTGCTGGTCTAAATGCCTGGTTGAGCTGGGTACAATCGGTAGTCAAGCCATCTCAAATGACTTCTGCTTAATTGAATCTCATTGCTGTTTAGTCGTGTTCGTCCGAGAGAAAAATGATCAAACGCCGCTCTGTTTTGCCAGTCGCACTGGCCTTTTTTTGTACGTTATTGATTACGTTCAGCTGTACTCAACAGCCAACTGATACGGGGACGGCTGAAGATGCGCCTGCCGCAGAAGAAACGGTCGCCATTCTTAACGAAAAGCCGATTGTTATGGGCTACAGCAGCTGGGCTGGGTGGTGGCCATGGGCGATCGCTGAGCAGGAAGGCCTCTTTGAGCAGAATGGTGTGCAAGTTGAGCTAATTTGGTTTGACGGTTATTTAGAATCGATGCAGGCATTAGCCTCGGGCCAACTGGACGCCAACTGTCAGACCCTTAACGACACGATTTCCTTCGCTGGAGAAGCTGTGAATGGGGAAGTGGCCGTGGTGGTTAACGACAACTCCGCCGGTAACGATAAAGTGATTGTCGCCCCCGAAATTGAAACAGTAGATGATCTCGCTGGCAAATCAGTGACTTTGGAGGAAGGGGTCGTCGGTGATTTCTTGTTGACCTTAGCCCTTGAAGATGCGGGCCTCTCTCGCGAAGACGTGACCATCCAAAATCTGGAAACCGGGGCTGCTGCTGCAGCCTTTGCCGCCGGACAGTCCGATGGCTTCGCTGGTTGGGTGCCCTTTTGGGAAACGGCACTAGAGCGCGAGGGCAGCAAGGAACTGATCAGCTCTGCTGACTTTCCGGGGGCAATTCCTGACTTGCTCGTCGTCACGCAAACGCTGATCGATAATGAGCCAGCCGTGGTGCAAGCCTTGGTCAACACTTGGTTCGATATTCTCGCCTTTATTGATGACAATCAGGAAAGCGCTTACGAAATCATGGCCGATCGCGCCGGTGTTAGCGCCGAAGATTTTGACCGATATCTCGAAGGCACCCGCTTTTTCACCCTGGAAGACAATTTAGAAGCCTTCTCTCCCGGCGACAGCATGGTGCATATGCCCTTCGCCGCTCAAGAAATGTCCGACTTTATGGTGGAGGTCGGCTTCATTCCCGAAGCGCCAGATTTAGAAGCCGTGCTGGATGATCAGTTTGTCACAGCCTACGCTGAGGAGAATGCGTAGTTAAGAGTGGGAGGGTGTAAGGGTAGCAGGGTTTGAGAGTGGCAGGGTGGCAGGGTTCAGGTTGTCTGTTTACCCACCCAGTTATCCAGTAGTTACTCTGCTAGCTAACTATCCCGCTACCTAACTACCCAGCTACCCAATCACCCAGCCACCCCGCTACCCAGCTACCCAGCTACCCCGCCACTCCGCCACCCCATCACTCCTACTTCATCATGATTGATGTATCTTCGTCATCCGCTCAAGGGGACGCCACTGCCTCTGCTAACAGTCTTAAGCCGAGGGTGTTCTGGCGAATTGCCGAAGATATCCCGTACCATCTGAAGTGGATTCTGATGGTGCTGTCGGTGCTGGTGCCGTTTTTACTTTGGTGGGGAGTTTCGATTACTAACTGGGTTGATTCTCGATTTTTACCCACGCCTGGGATGGTGGCAGCCTCGCTGGTGAGTTTGTGGCAAGACGGTTATTTGCTGAGTGATACGTTAGCAAGCTTTTTGCGCGTGTCGGCAGGGTTTTTATTGGCAGCGCTAGTGGCCATTCCTTTGGGCATTGGCATGGGAACTTTTCCCAGTGTGCGATCGCTGCTGGAACCGCTAGTTGGTATTGTTCGCTACATGCCTGCCCCGGCATTTATTCCCCTGCTGGTGATTTATCTGGGCTTGGGTGAGGAGCCAAAAATCGCGCTGATTTTCATCGGCACCGTATTTTTTAATACGCTGATGATTATGGATGTGGTCAAGTTTGTTCCCAAAGAGTTAATCGAAACGACGTATACTTTGGGCGGCGATCGCCGGCAAGTACTGTTACGGGTCATTACTCCCTATGTCATACCCAGCATCTTCGACACCTTCCGCGTGAATATGGCAGCTTCCTGGAACTTGGTGATTGTTGCTGAACTGGTCGCCGCGGAAAGCGGTCTCGGCAAGCGCATCGCCATTTCTCAAAAGTTCTTTCAAACCGATGATATTTTTGCCTGTCTGATTGTGCTTGGCCTAATTGGGTTCATC
>JBCCJU010000284.1:0-5076 GCA_039027715.1 Cyanobacteria bacterium P01_C01_bin.120 | reverse complement strand
TGGCCCGCAGCCTGCAACAAATACTTCTGCCTGGCATTGCCGATGCATCCAGGCTTTTCGAAAAAAACAACGATTGTCACGATTCATTCCTCCTCATCCAGGGGTGGATTCAAAATGCCGAGCAGGACATCGGCTCCAAATTCTTGGGCTTGCAATTGCTGCACCTGTTTAGCAATGGTTTGAGCGATTGCCAAATGGCCTAAGCGCGCCTGCAAATATCCAGAAGCGATGTAGGCATTGACATAGAGGCGGACATTGGGGGCAGTTAACTGGACTGGCAAAATAGGTTTGAGGCTAGCCCAATTCGATAGCTATTTTTGGCTGCTTGAACGCGATTGCACACCACGATCGCCATCTGCAAAGCCATCGCTGCCTCACTTTTATAGAAGTAGTAGCGATAAGCACTAATGAGCCCATCTAAGGTCGGCATCTCCAGCTAAAGCTGCCCGAACATAGCGCGGCGAAATGGCAGTGCCCTGCCAACTTTTGGCGGCGGTTACCAACAGCGCTTGGGCAGCCGCCGACTGAACGAACGACCTTTACAAATTCTGTTGAGACATGACAAGAAGTCAGATTCTGCAACGTTATCCACCAGCCGTTCAGCATCACCGTAAACAGTCGGATTGCCAAACCAAACGATGGGTTTTCTTGCACACTCTCTAATTCCTCAGAATATCAGAAAATTCCAAGAATTAGCTCTTATAAAACCAGAAATCCTAAAATTTAATCCAAATTGTCGTCGTTCAATCAATAGAAGAGCTTTGCATCGCTAAAAAAAGTCTTTTATGGGCATTTCAAAACAATATTTCGAAGTTAGAAATATTGTCAGGGTCTATTAGATATTTAGATCGGCAAATGTAATGAGAAAAACATATTTAGAGGTCAAGCCGTTTACTCTGAACGCTTATCCCAATGGGTAATGAAAAGAATCTAAAACTGTAATAAAAGATATAAATTGCAGCCCGCCCAAGTTGATATCTCTAGCTAGCAATAGAAGCCGCAATAACTATCGCTAAATATCTATGCTTGTCGATAGTTAGAATCTATTGATAGCAGACGTAAATATAGCGGAAGTCAATATTGACTTCTGCTGCGATTGCAGACTCATGACGCTTTTGAGATTTCCGGATCCGGTTTCTTGAGTTTGCTGTTATCTGGATTGAGCTAGCTCTGGTTGTGCCATCACTTCTTGCCCAAGAAGTCTTTTGCCATGCCTTACACCATTAAAGACGATTGTGTCGGCTGTGACTCTTGTCAACCCGAATGTCCTAACGGTGCCATCAAGCCGCATGACGAAGCGGCTGAAGGCTATTGGATTGACCCAACCCTCTGTGATGGGTGTGATGATATCGAGGTGCCTCGTTGTGTGAAGGTGTGCGATGTTGGTTCCCTGGCTCCTTTGCAGCCCAAAAAAGGCCGGTTGAAGAGCACCCTGCTGCCGGCGGCGATTCCCGACATTTTTCTCAATGGCAAAAGCACCCCCTTTGCCTCCTCGATGGTGATGTGGGAAACCTGCAATCTGCTAGCTCAGCGTCACACGCTACCTTGGCAGGCCGATGATGAAGGTGCCGCCACCTATCGTCGAGCGGTGCACCGAGGGCGAGGCGAAATGCAGTTTCGGTTGGCTGTCAGCCCTGAAGGGCCAATAGCGGAGCCGATGACGATGGATGAAGCGGCGATCGCCCTGGCTAACTTTGATATGCGGGCGGCCTGCGTGCACCTCATCTTTGCCGCCTACGCGGTGACCTGCGATCGTCCTTGGGAAGACACCTTTGTGCTCAATGATCAGCACATCGAACAGTATTTAGGCTTAGACAAACGCAAAGACTTGACCAAGCTCGACAAACTGACTCTGATCAAAAATTTGGTCTATCAGTGTTGCCTGGTGTTGGTGACCATTGACTGGCCGCGCCAAGGCAAGGTTAAGCCTTTCACCGTGGAAGAGCAGTTCGTTTGGCATCTGCACGACACTCAATATTACTTTGAAGAAGATGCCCAAGGATGCCGTCATTTAATCGGTCTGAGCTTTACCCTGCGGGCGGGCCTGTGGGCAAAATCCTTCCTCAACAAACAAGACTACCGTCGGCAAAATGCCTTTTATCAGTACGGCTCACTGCCCCAGTCCCTTTTGATCGAAGTCATGAGTAACTGGCAGCAGCACGAAGGCGCGATTCGGTTACTGTTGTGGCTGTTATTCAAGCTCCGTCTAGGAGGCGATCATCGCATGACGGTGCGCATGCTGTTGCGCATTGCCTACGGCGAAGAGCGGCTTAACGAAGCTATGACCGTTCGCGGTGTTCATAAGCGCCTGCTCAAAACCTTCGAAGGCGATTTAGAAACCCTCTACTACTACGGACTCAGACCCCTATTCGACCCGGAAACCTATCCCACCGAGATCCAACCCCTGTGGGCGAGGGTGGCCGCAATTCCGGAAGATGCCGACGACGCCCTAGAGTTTTGGGCCAATGATGCCAATCGAGCCATGAGCCTGACGGATACGGCCCCGCGGGATAAGTGGCAACGGCTACTCAATGCCCGACTCCTCGGCTTTGACACGCCTGAGGAATGGCAGCAGGTCCCCAAACGACAGCCAAGCCGTCGTCGTCGCCAAGCTCAATCATCAATACAGTCGCAACTCAAACAGTTGTCTGGTGAAACTGTCAAAGACGCTAGAAAGCGGCAGAAGCTGACTCAGCGAGCCCTAGCAGAGCGGTTGGGCAAGAGCCAAAGCTGGATTCGCGACATCGAAAAAGGTCGGTTCAATCCCAGTTCTGCGGATCAAGATTTGCTCAGACGCGCCCTAGACATCTCGAAATAGCTGCCTTATCAGCAACTTTACGAATTGCACTTTACCACCAGGCGGTGTCTCACTGAGGCTGGCAATCCAGTCAGGAAAAGTATTGAGTTGGTCTGTTTTGTGGGGACAGCAAATATGGCGATCGCGACTGACCCGATAGTGAATCAGTCGCGACAAACTGGTGAGGTATTGTGAATAAGACAACGGTGGCAAATGCTCTTGATCTAGGGCAAAAATGCTGCCGCCGCTGCTACTGGGACGGGTCGACAAAAGCCAAAAGGCAACGATCTGCCTCAAGGTAAGAAAGCGAGGCAAATCGTTGCGTTCTTGGGAACACGACTTTGCTAAGATGGTGATTTTCTTGTCCAAAATATGTCATCTGGGCAAAAATTCAGGAGACATTTTTGCCCAGAAATCGTATCCTGGCTGAGCAGCTAACATTATCCTTTTCAGATCGAGATCTTAGGCGCCTATGGCAAAATCATCCTCGGCATTTACCACTCTACTTTCAGAGTATCCCGGGTTAAAAAGTGCTCTAAATGGTATGCTCGTTCTTCAGTTTTCAACAAAATTTGTTCATATAGATAGCGTGTGGCTCGGTCTCCAAAGCTTTCGGCTTGAGTGGCTTGACGCCGCATCACTTCGATAATTGAACGCTCGGCCTCTAAATCATGCTTAACCATGAGCCGACAGCGATAGACATCGTCAGATTCTTGCTCAAAGCAGCAAAGCTCCGACAACTTGGTCAGCGAGAGGACTGGAACGCCGCCCAAACCATGGAGTCGTTCACCCAGGTCATGGGCATGTTTTTCCACCTCTTCATAACTTTCTTCAAAATAATTATGAAGCATATAAAACTCAGACCCTTCAACCACAAAATGATGCTTTTGATATTGCAAGTAAAGCACAACAAAACTTGCTTGAGCAATTGTCAAACCTTCGACAACTGGCTGGGTAATTGATTTTTCAAGCAAAATCGGATTTTCGGCAACTTCGCTGTAGAGCTGTTGGATTTTTTCGATGGTAGTCATAATTTTTCCTCAATCGATATCCTATTTTGATGCTCAGATAAATTAATCTGAGGCTCCTATGAAGATTACAGGAATTTTTAGGTTGAGGTGGGTATCTTTTTCGACACTTTCGATGTCAATTTAGTCATAGGAAATACAGAATTGAAATACTCTTGACAAAGCAGACTTTCTAATCAATAAAACCTCAATAGTTGCCGCCTTTAAAGGACTTTATGACGGTTTCCCGTGGGCGCCTGACCCATGAATTACCATCGCTGATTAGCCACGCTTGCCGTTGCACTTGCGGGGGCATTTAACAGAATTTTTCGCTTGCCTGTTCGCCCAACTAATGTTGGCTAGCGCTCAGTCTGCTGTCCCTTTCTGATCAATCGAGGCTGAGCTTTTTCGTCACTCCGTCATCATGATGAGGTGCACCGGGTCGAGCCGAACATTCCAGGGAAAGGAACGATTTTGCAGGAGTTCCCACTTTTCGCGGTAGACCTCTGCCTGCAGGTGATAATCATAGGGAGCAGTTGGGGGATTGTGCAGCTTGATAAACAGACTGACGCGGTGCTGCGTTTCGCTAGTCGCGGCAATCCAGCCGGGGAAGGTGTTGAGTTGATCGGCTTTGCGGGGAAAGCGGATGTGGTGAGCCCGAATGCCGAGATAGATGAGTTCGGGCGGAATGGGGTCAATAACTTCAAGTTGGCAGCCCCAGTCCACTGACTCAATGTGGGTGGCATCGATAGGACGAGCGCGGGAGAAGTTTTTGCACTCCGTCACCTTGGCGACTTCATAGGTCGGCGGGCGGGTAAAGATGTCTTCTTTGGTGCCCTGAGCCACAATTTGCCCCTGGGAGAGCACCAATAAATCGGCGCAGAGACGATAGGCTTCTTCCAGCTTATGGGTAATGAACAGGGTAACGCCATCATAGTTGCTGAGGATTTCCCGCAGCAGCTTTTCGATTTGACTGCGCAGATAGGTGTCGAGGGCAGCGAGGGGTTCATCCAGCAGGAGGATGTCGGGCTGGGCAGCGATCGCCCGGGCCAAGGCCACCCGCTGCTGCTGCCCGCCGGAAAGTTGGCGCGGATAGCGATCGCCCAGGCCCGCTAACCCCATGCGGTCTAAATAGTGGGCGACTTCTACAATTCGTTTGGCTTGGGGCACCGCCGCCATGCCAAAGGCGATATTCTGAGCCACGGTGAGATGGGGAAACAGGGCATAGTTTTGAAAGACCAGCCCCACGTGGCGATCGCGACAGGGGACGTT
>JBCCJU010000283.1:0-5089 GCA_039027715.1 Cyanobacteria bacterium P01_C01_bin.120 | reverse complement strand
TTGGATGGAGCGCTGCAAGAGTTTGACAAAGAACTTTGAGCGGACACTGATTGATGCCAAAGCTCAAATGGACTTTTGCTTTGTCAGGCTAATGTTCAAACGGCTTGCAGCCGGTTCTTGAGATCTTAAATAGGTTCTATAGCTGACGGAAAAGACTCACAGTTCTCTGTAATCAGCCTCGGCAAATCAACTGTCGCTGCTAGTTGACTGCAGTGCCGCTGCTTCAGCATCTCCTTGGCCTTGAGCATCATCATTCATCTTTACCATGACCATTGCCGGCGTATCGGATTGGTAAACGGCGAGGTCAAACCAGAATGTGGTGCCAACTCCAACTTCACTGACGAGATGCACTTGGCTGCTGTGCTTTTCCACGATATTTTTAACAATTGATAGGCCTAGTCCCGTGCCCTCCAGGGTGTGAACACGATTTTCAACCCGGAAGAAGCGATCGAAAATCGCTTCTTGATCTTCCGAGGCAATGCCAATGCCAGTGTCAGATATTTCAACGCGAATAAACTCGTCAAGGCTATTGGGATGATTTTGCGACGGTAGCTGGTACGCTCGCAGCATCACTTTACCCCCAGCTTTCGTGAACTTCAGCGAGTTGCCGACGAGGTTACCAAATACCTGCAGTAGCAAATCATAGTTACCTTGTACTGGTGGCAAACTCGCAGCAATTTCGTGATGCAGCGTCACTTTTTTGTCGCGGGCATTGAGCTGATAGGTGCGCAGCGTTTGCTCAATGGGCTGAGCCACGTCAATTTCACCAAACTGATAGCGGCGACTGGACTCCAAACGAGAGAGATCGAGGACATCATTCACCAGGCGTGTGAGGCGATCGGTCTCGTGATTGGTGGTTTCCAGAAACTCCTGACGCTCTTCGGGACTCAATTCGTCCCCATATTCATGGAGGGTTTCAATAAACGACTTGATATTGAACAGGGGTGTGCGCAACTCGTGGGAAACGTTGCTGATAAACTGGCTTTTGGCTTCGTTCAGCGCCACCTCACGGGTCACATCCTGCACGGTCACAGCAATTCCCTTAACATTTTCGCGCGCTTGATCAAGCACTGCATTGAGCAGTACTCGAATCGTACGGTTGATGGGCTCGGTCAACACAATCCGAAACTCCATCCCTTCAGATTCGCCCGAAGCAGCCATAATCAACGGTCGAGTTAACTGCAGTCGCACGGCGTTCGGCAAATGCTGGAGCACCGTATCATTGGATAACTCTCGACCTTCCCAACTAAAAATCCGCCGCGCCGCCGGATTAACCAGCACGACATGCATATCGGTATCGAGCAAAATGGCCCCGTCAGCAAAAGTAGAAACCAGCGTTTCAAGTTTGGCTTTTTCAGCAGTCAGCTCTTCAATATTTTGTTCTTCATAGCGCTCCAAACGCTCCGCCATGTCGTTGAAGCTATAAATCAGCTCTCCCAGTTCTCCCCCAAAGGGCAAATCAATCCGCTGCTTAAAGTTGCCTGCGGCAATATTTTTGACGCCTTTCAGTAGTTCTTTGATGGGCTGAGTAATCGTCAGGGCATTAAAAACCGCACCGAGGATTACCGTAGCCCAAATGGCCACAAACACTGCCACAGTGACATCGCGAGTGAGATGGGAAGAGGCCACCACGGTGGGATTGGGATTGATGCCGAGCGCCAAGACTCCTAGATAAGTATCGTCATAATTAATCGGGACAAAAACGTCGGTAACTTCCCCTGCGGGGGTTGAATGCTGCTTCACAAAAGGCAGATTAGCGTTGCGAGCATAATTTTCGGGTAGCTGCATCCGGCGGCGTAGAGTCAACGAATTTTGTACAGAATCGTCAGAATAGGGAATGCCAAAGTAGATGGCGCCGTCTTCGTCGGCATAGAGCATGTAGCGGACGCTGGATGTGCTCTGGTAAAAGCTGTAGGAAAATCGCGCCAGTTCTTCTTGCGCCTCTTCATACACCAACGGCGCTACATTAGCGGACAGCAGCAGTCCCAAGTCACGACCAAATCGAGTATCGTTGAGGCGAGCATCTTGCTGAATAGAGTTCACCGCCCAAAACGTCAGCCCGCTCATCAGTAGAGAAACGACCAGCGTTGCCCCAGCTAGCAGGCGCGTCTGGAGCGTGAAGTCACGCCACCAACGCATCAAAACGTCGCGCAATTTTTTGAGCAAGCTGACCAATGCCATCTCCAGCGAGCGAATTCCTTTATAGTATCGACTCTAAGCTGCTTTCAGATCGGCCTAATACAGCAGTCAGCTATTGACTTATAAACTTTTGCCAAGTAACTGTGAGCGGATCGCTTCTATTGTGGCATGTTGATGCCGTCAGCGAACCAGCAACAGTCCGTAGAGATCTCAATTCGAATCATAATGACTAACCAACTGCTACGCGAGACCTTAGCTGTCGCCCAACGAATTTGGCAGGAGCTATTGCGGAGACGGCGTAGCTTAATTTTCTGGGCGGTCTTCCCAGCGCTGATGTTGGTGATGAACAGCTTGATTTTGGCCGAACGGGCTCAATTAGATACGGCCAGTGCCTATCAGCAAGCAGCGCCGCCCACCCTCGTGGGAGCAGCTTTGTTTTTTAGTTGCTTGGGGGGCAGCGTGGCCACCGTCGTCGCAGAGCGTGAGCAGCAAACGCTGAAACGATTGTTTCTATCGCCATTAAGCGGCATCTCTTATTTTTTGGGAATTTTTGTAGCGCACTGCGGCATCGGTTTGGCCCAGGCGCTGTTGGTGTGGACGATCGCGCTCGCTGTAGGGGCTAGCTTTGCTGGATCAGTCGCATTAGCGATTGCCATTATTTTGCTGAGCATCGCCGCCTACGTCGGGCTGGGTTTTATTCTGGGCACTCAGCTAGCGCGGCGCACCGAAGATGTGAATGCGCTGGTGGCGGCATTTGGCGTACCGCTGCTGCTGCTAGGAGGCGCCTTTCTGCCTATCCGCCTTTTTCCAGATACATTATTGACTTTGGCGGCATACAATCCGGTTTATCACATGATTCTGGCTCTGCAAGGAGCTGTCACCGACTCGGAAGATTGGGCGGCGATCGCTCCTCATCTAATTTTTTTGGGATGCTTCGCTGGTGCCATGGTGCTGCTAGGCTGGGGAGCCTATCGACGCATGCTTCGACTAGAACGTCAGCTTTGAGGATTCATCAGGATCTCTAAAATTTCCTCTAAGTAAAATTAATCTCTAAAACTGTAGCCGCTTTTACCAACTCCTCTGAACAGTAGCGGATTTGTCAAATCTTTTTTACAATTTGTAATATGTTCATAGGCAATTGCGGAGAAAGGCCGCGATCGTGGGTAGAACAAACATAACTTGTCTAAAAGTTTGCTTAGCAGTTCTGGACAGGGGTTGTTTCTTCAGCTTAGGTACTCCAACGGTGCGATCGCCTTTAGAGCAGATACAACTCATGGGTGAATCTGTTAGGTCAATCTCGGCAAGTGTTGTTTCTCAAGTTGGATGATTAAACAATGAATGAAGACCTCAGTTTGGAGCAAAAGTTCAGCTTGCGCTCTTTCGAAACTCAAGTAAATCAGATGAGTCGTGAGCAAGCTCAAGAGTTCTTGGTCAAGCTCTACGAACAGATGATGAGACGGGAAACTATGTATAAGCAGTTTCTCAAGCACGAGTGGGGCATTGACTCCATCGCCTAATTTGACGTCACGATGATGCCAAACCAAGGAACGACCTCCTTCTCTCGCTGAGTTCTTGAGAGAATTGAGCTGGGGATGATGGGGCGTTTACCTTCGTTTAAAGCCAATATTCAAGTTTTTTTGAGAAGTAGCGATGATGAAATTGCTTTGTGTAAGGCAGCGCAACTACTTCAATTCCTTATCTACTCAATTCCTTATCTAAGAACGGTTACTAATACTGTCATAGTGAAAACACAGGGCGCTGAAGCCTAGCCATCTTGAACAATGGGGGTTGATTGCCGCAAGTCGCTAAATGGCCCATTATAAAGTTGTTGGCCCGGTTGGATGCGCAACGCCATGTTTCAGAAAGCTCTGATTTGTACTGACTTTGAAGATGGTCTATATCGGCTGGGAAGCGTGATTCCCAGTTTTATAGAAAATGGCTGCACTGATATTACATTCTTTCACAACGTTCCGGTGGAGGATGATCGCAGCGTTCCTAAGGTCGATGAGCAAGGCTTGGCAGATGCCCGTAAGCGGCTGGAAAACAATCTCAATGAGATTCCAGAGGGTGCCGATGTCAAAATCGAGATAGGTTGCGGTAAAGCCAGCAGCAATATTTTGCAGAAAATTAAACAGTCTGAGAGTGAAGTCGTCTTCCTTGGCATGCCGACTCGCAACATTCTTTCAGAAAAGCTTTTTGGTAGCACCACAATGCGCTTGGTCGAGCAAACGCCAGCGCCGATGATGATTTTACGGCCTCAATTAGTCTCCACCTTTACGACTGAAGAGTTATCAATTCGCTGCCGTAATTTGTTTCGCTATCTCTTGATTCCTTACGATGGCACGCCAGGTTCTGACGATTTTCTAGCCATGCTGAAAGAGCGTGTGCAAAGCAATCCGCCGCCCGAGAACCATCAATACTGGTTGGTGTGGGTCATTGACGACAATATCCGCCGTGAGTTGCAGGGTGACAACCCTATGGAAGCAGCGAGATCGCGCCTCTATCAAGTTGCTGAGACCCTGCGCGCTCTGCAGCTTAACGTTGAAACTTTGGTAGTCGAAGGCAATCCCCTCCAAGAAATTTTGCGGGCCGCTGACCAGTACGATATCGGCGCGATCGCAATGTCCTCCAGCGGCATGGGCGGCCTGCTGCGCTGGTCAGTACCCAGCTTTACCCGAGAAATCTTGCGGAATAGCTGGCATCCAGTGCTTTATTTCCCCAAAGCTACTTAAGTGCGGCACTTAGCAGTTGCCGGCCTTTGAATAATATTCCTAAAGCAGAGCAGGTTGGGCCCTGTCGCTAAGGAATGACGTGAGTTCGACGGCCTAAAAGATGGCCTCAGGCAGAGCCAGCAAGCCTTTGAACTCTAGGTCTAAGGCGGGCTTCTTCTCTTGATAGGTATAAGCCACCAAGGCCGCCAAGGTGTTGACGAGGAAATTGAACGGGCGGC
>JBCCJU010000282.1:0-5188 GCA_039027715.1 Cyanobacteria bacterium P01_C01_bin.120 | reverse complement strand
TTCGCCAAAGAATTCGCGGAAAAACGGACTTTGAAAGGCTTCGGGTACGCGGCTGGTGACCGTGCGTGAAGCGTCGATGCGCACGACGGCTTGACCGGCATCTTGCACAATATTGGCGACAAAACTGGAGGAAGCCGGTGCAGCGGCACTGGGTGCGATCGCCGACTCTGTGCCGGGCTGCTCAGTCTGCACTTGCGTCTGCGGGGAGGCTTCAAAGCGCGGCTGCATGGCCTGTAACGCTCCCGTGCCGGCAGTTGCCAGGCCCGCACCGGCCAGCATCAACAAGAGAGATTGCCCGGTACGTTGCGCCCACCGGGCGGGGCGGCGTGAGGAAGCTGCAGTCTGTACGTGGTCTCTCATGAGGGTTTTAGGCTGTCTATAAAGGGACTTGTGTTGTCTAACATCCTTAGATTAGACAGTTGATGTGACAGCTCTATTACAACCGTATGATGCCTCTATGAAACCTGGATAATCAGCCTGTTCGTGGCTAAGACCTGGGCTTCTTGTGCAGTTGGCATGACGCTCAGCGATCGCTCAGCGATGGGTGTATGTGGAGTTTATGCGTCATCCGTCGAGTCAACGGGCCGTTTCGCTAGCTGCCAGAATGCACTCAGCATCGAGCAGCCAATGTTGAGCATCTTCAAACCGCCGGCAACGATCGCGCTGTTTCTGCAAAAAGGGTATCTGCTGACTAGCCAGCACCGTCGTCGCCGCCCCAGCCTCTGGCTGATATTGCTGTACCCAGCGATCGCCACCGACCTTCGAAATATCAAAGTCCGTCTTTTCCAATAGCCAGTGGGTGACCGCATACTGTTGAATGAAGGCGCCAACGACAGCAGGATCCGGACTGTACTGGGCGGCAATGAGCTGCTTTGCCCGCTGGCGCAGTTCTCGGTAGTACCCCATGTGATACGGAATCGCCACTTCCCGGCTGACCAAAACCGATCGCTGACTGTAGGTCGGCAGGTTGTTAGTTTCAATCGCAGTGCCAGCAATCAGGCTGTTCTTAGACTGATTGGCTACAAAGGCGTAGAGGTCGGGGCTATTGCCTTGGGTAATCGACGTGTAGGGATAGCCCGACATGGTCAGCGGGTACAAGACTACGAGTAAGCCCAGGGCACTGGCCAACCCGATTGCCAGGCCCCCGGAAAGGACACGCTGGGCAGCCCCCGGTGACTGTAATTGATGGCTGGCCCAGCCTAATACGGCGTCCATCAGCAGCACAATCGAGATCGCGGCGGCTAACACTGCCGCTATGAAAAAAAATCGGCTGGTATATCGACTGGGTAAATACAGTTTGAACAGCAGCAGATGAGCGGCCACAAACCAAAAACAGGCCACTGCTGCGAGCTTGAGCAAGATATCCACATTCCGGCTAATCCCCTTTGCCAAGGGAAAGCGTTGGGGTCGCCTAAGCATCAACGGCAGCCCCAGCGCCAGGAAGTTCGTCATTGGCGTCGTCGCCGCATCTAAGCGTAAACCGCCCCGACCGTTGAGCAGGGCTTTCAGCCAAGTGGTTTGAAAATAATTGGTCCGGCCACCGCGAAAAAACTCAGGCATAGTGAGCGCTTCTTCCAGGGTGACGGTGGGGCCAAATTGACTGCTGGCGCTGGCGTAATACAGTATGACAACCGTGGCGATTAACAATCCTCCGGCGGTGAGCGACCATAATGCTCGATCGCGTCGCCATGACCATTTGCCCTGTCGTCTATCGACTAAACCTAAAACAAGTAGGCCGACCGACAGCAGCACCACCTGCGGATACAAAATCCCCTGGAGGGCAATGCTGCCCCAACTCAGCCACCGCGATCGCCGCAGCCAACCATAAATGAACAGCAGCATCAGGCCAAAAACAAATGCCTTCGCCGTTCCCGAGGACAAGGTCGCCGTGAATCCAACCGACTGCGTCATCAGGGCGGCAGCGGCAAAGCCGGCGGCGGGTAGGCGGCTAAGCTCAAAAGCGGTTAAAAATGCGATCGTCCCCGTCAGCATAATCAGAACCGGCGGCAGCAGTTTGCACAGCAGCAGCGGCGGTATGCCGACTATGGCAAAAAAGCGGTAAATCCAGGCGTAACCAACCGGAGCGATCGACTGGTAGTAATCCGCAATCCAGTCGTTGGGAAATAGTGATGCGTCCGTGAAGCGCCCCATCCAGAACACATGCTGACGGGCGTCGTCGGCAATGGCATAGGGATCGCCGGCGACAGCTTGCCAAATCAGCCCCGCCACAATAACGTTGTACCCCAGCATCAGGCAAAACCACGTCCGAGCCCTGGGATGCCGCAGGCTGATGGGCGTGGCGGCCAGAAGCTGACGCATCCACTGACACCATGCCATGAGGTCGGGAGTGAGGGTTCTATGATCTGCCTTCACGATGCACGGATTGCCAATTAACGGACAGTAGCGGCAGCACGACGGCGTAGGCTCACTACCGTAGCTGATGATAGCCTTCTGGGCGCGATCGCAACTATGCTGTGCAGCGCCTATTGTCAGGTAATACCCCAATCACGACCAATATCTTTACCGGCTTTACCGGCTAAACAATTGCTCGCAGTCACCGGGTTGAAACATGTCGTCCGGATTGCGAGGGCGGCGATCGCCGTAGTCGTTATCGAAAGGCCGTTCCTTTAAAAACACATATTGACAGTCGATGCCTTGAAAGACGGTAGTGTGATCGATATGCCAACCTTCAAGGCAGGCGCCGGTAAGATGGGCAGCGGTAAAGTTGGTACCGAGGCACCGCGCCCGGGTGAGATTGGCACCCGGAAGTTCCGCACCGGCCAGAGTTGCGCCATTAAGATTGGCTCTTTTGAGATCAATGCGATGCAGCTTGGCCCCAGCGAGATTGCTCCCTCGCAAATCGACATCGTATAGATCAAGCGGTGCTTGATCGTTGTGATCGGGACCTTTGAGATAAGTTAAGAGATGGCGAACCCGAGGATCCCATAGGTTACTGGTGCCGGGATGAACCTGATCTAACTGTCGAGCCCCCTGCCAGCGGACGTGGGTCAGGATGGTTGAGCATCGTTCAGAGTTGGCAAAGTTGGTTCGGTTCAGAGCGGCATTCGCAAAAGAGGCGTTGGTGAGGTTGGCTCCTTTAAAAGTGGTCCCGCCCACAACAAGCAGGTTGCGCAGATTTTCCCAATTCGGATCGTGACGAATCAGGCGCTCGACATATCGCGAGAGTCGAAAATTGGCGATCACAATCGCGATCGTAATAATCAAAACTATGGCGAAAGCAACAAAAACGGCAGCAATCGATTCGTCACCTGTGCTGACATAGAAATTGAAAGCAGCAATGAAACTAGCCAGCAAAGCAGCAAAGGGAGCCGTTACGATAGCCGTTACCGTCGCCGCTACCGTAGCGTTAGCGCCAGCGATTACCCTGGTGCCAACAATTACCACCGCTGCCACCACCGCCACCGCCACCACGGCAACAAAAGTGCCGAAATGAACGGCACTCGCAATGATGTTAGGGGGAACTAGAAAAGCTCCGATATAGGCACTCGCCACAGCTTGGCAAAATCCGCCTGGAATAGCGAGCAGACCGGTCAGCAGTCGCAAGATTAACCATGGGCTCGATTGGCCGGCCTCAGCATAACAAAACTGGGTTCCGATCAGGGTTGCTTCCACGAACTGGCTTCCACGAATGTTTGTCTGGCTAAAGTCCGCTCCCGACAAATCGGCTCCGCGAAAGTTGCGGCCAGCCAATATCGCTCCGCGAAAGTCGCGCTCACCCCCAGCGTAAAGCTGCAAGACCTCTTTAGCTGTGAGCCTTTTTCGCCAATATTTATACTGCTCTATCATGCCTTGTCTCCCGCCGAATGCCAGACCTGAGTTCAACAGAACTTACGCACGAGCCGCTTTGCTCACAAATATCGGGGAATACATAGCCAACCTATCCGTTTTGCAGAGCCCGGATGAGCGCGGGACGGGTTTGTAGACGACTGAAATAGGCGGCAATGTGGTGATGCTTTTCGGCGAGTAGCCCCATTAGGTTGATCGAGAGGAGACTCACCGCCAGCATGATGTCAGCGCCGGTGAATTTATCACCAACGATGTAAGGATGCTGGGACAGAGCGCGATCGCAGTAGCCCACTGCAATATCCAGTTCGTCGCTGAGGCTGGCAGCCATCGTCGGAAATCCATGCTTAAACCTTTGGATAGCGTTGATGTAAGGGTTTAAGGTGCCTTCGGGAAAGTGCATCCACTGCAGATATCGACCTCGCAGCGGGGAATCGAGGGCCGGGGCGAGACGACCTTGACCGTAGCGTTCGATCAGGTACTGGGCGATCGCCCCTGACTCGCACAGCACAATGTCACCATCCACCAGCGTCGGAAACCGCCCAGTCGGAGTATTTTGGGTGAAGACCCTACCATCAACTGGCGGCACAAACTCAACCGTCTTTAGCGTGTGCTCTAGGGCAAGTTCTTCTAGCAGCCAGCGTACCCGCAGAGAGCGCGTTTGGGGGTTGTGGTACAGCGTAATCACGGGGAGTTCCTCAAGGTTAATCGACTTTAGGAGCGGGAAGTTCTTGACCGTTTTGCAACAGCGTGGCGCTTTCCACAGTGCCCTCGGGGTCGGTATTGAAAATGATGCGAAACTCCAGCATGCGGGCAAAAAATTCAGTCGTGGATGCCGGATATAGCGGAATCTTAGGCTGCCCGGTGCCCTGAATGTGAAGCTGCTCCGACTCAACGGTAATCGTGACCTGAAATTCGGGCGTCACCTGGTAAGTCCCGATATAGCGTTCTAACACCCCTAAGTCGATGGCCACAGCGGCTTCGGTCGATGGCAGCTCGTAGGGCTGGCCCTGCAGGATAGCCAGCAACCCTTCGCCAATGTCCTGAGGATTAGCGTTTTCTACATTGCTCAGCACGGCAACCGTGAGGCCGCGATCGGGCAGGCTACCAAGATAGGTGACAAAGCCGTTGATGCCGCCCCCGTGGGAGATAGCGTTAGGCTTGCCAACCACCAGTCCATAGCCATAGGACAGATCAGGAGCCGCTTCGCCCATGGCAACGTGCGGCGTTTTCATGGCGGTAATGGCGGCATCGCTAAGGATGTCAGCAGGGCGCTCATCGGCGCTCATCAAAAACTGCTGCCAGCGCACCAAATCATCAACAGTGGAATACAGTGCTCCGGCTCCGGCCGGTACGGCCATATTGATATATTCCGCCTGTTGAT
>JBCCJU010000281.1:0-5209 GCA_039027715.1 Cyanobacteria bacterium P01_C01_bin.120 | reverse complement strand
TCGTTTAGAATCGGCGACAGCACCTACTGCGCCGGCTACTGATGAACGATCGCACTGCTCTGCTGCGTCCAACGCAATCTGACGATCTCTCGTTTGTTTTAGAAGCGGAAGCCATGGCCCATGCGGCTGGGTATGTTCGGCTGTGGAAGCACGATCGCCACCGGCAAGCGATTGAGCATGGGGGCGAGCGGCACTGGATAGTAGTGGATGCAGCGACCCAAATCCGAGTCGGCTATGTCATTCTGCAGGGTATTCAAGATGTTGATCAGTCGCTATTAATCAAGCGGATTGTGATTAGTCAACCGGGCAGAGGCTATGGGCACTCGACTTTGCGGCAAGTTTTGGCGAAGGCATTTCTAGAATTTGCGGCGCACCGGGTTTGGCTAGACGTGATGGCGGACAACGAACGGGCGCGATCGCTCTACCGCCGGCTGGGATTCGTGGAAGAGGGATGCCTACGGGAAAGTGTCAAAATGGCGGACAGCTTTAAGTCAGTGTGGCTCATGTCGATGTTGAGATCGGAATATTTGGCTCGGTATGGACAGCACGAGAAGCCTTAGAACGGTTCATGGATGGACTACAAAATTTCTACGGTATAAGCACACAAGCACTGCTGCGCTCACCCTAATGCTACAAGCTTGAGGATTAGAGCGTTCATTGCCACTGTAATAAGCGCTGAATAGTAACGGCTTTTAGGAAAGGCTTATTTAGCAGCAGTGATTTAATCAGAAGCCATCCGGTACGTGGCTTCAATCAACCCTTGGTCAAAAATCTATCTATTGAGGGTAGTTGCTGACGCCCCGCCAGCGAATATCTTGAAGCAGATGTCTTCAAGAATCAGCCTGACATGACTGCTCATCCTGCCCACGTTTTTGTGATCGACGATTCGGCCGATAACCGCTTTTTATTGCAAGCGCTACTAGAGGATGAGGGTTACCAGATCACCGCGTTGGAGAGCGGTCAGGCGCTTTTAGAGCAAGTTGGCAAGAGTCTGCCTGATTTGATTTTGCTTGACATCATGATGCCAGAAATGAGTGGCTATGAGGCCACTCGACGGCTGCGGGCGCGAGAAGATCTTCCTTTTATCCCAATCTTATTAGTCACGGCTCACGAACGCTCAAATGTGGTCGAGGGACTCGATACAGGAGCTGATGACTTTATTCGTAAACCTTTTAATGCTGATGAATTGCTAGCACGAGTGCGGGCGCTTTTGCGGTTAAAGAGCAGCGTTGACGCGGAGCGGGAGATTACCCAGCAGCGCGACGACTTTGTCTCACGGCTGACCCATGACTTGAGAACGCCTTTGGTGGCGGCAAACCGCATGCTGACGTTGGTTTCTGAAGATGCCTTTGGCGAGGTGCCGACTGATGCCAAAGACGCCATCTCTCAAACAATTCACAACAATCAGCATTTGCTGACAATGGTAAATACGCTATTGGAAGTCTATCGCTATGAGGCTGGACGCAAAGAAACGGCGATCGCCCCGTTTAACCTGAAACGGCTGCTGGAAGAAGTAGTAGCCGAGCTGCGTCCCCTAGCAGAGGAAAAGCACCTAAAACTAAAACTGGAAGATCGAGTTAGCCATAACGGCAGCGATCGCTGCTATACGCTTCAGGGCGATCGGTTAGAGCTGCGTCGAGTTATGGTCAATCTGATTGGCAATGCGGTGAAATTTACCGACGCCGGCTTTGTGCAGGTCAGCTTTCAGAAAGTATCGGCTGACGCTCTTACTCACTGGAACATTCAAGTGCAGGATACGGGAGCAGGTATATCCCGTGAGGATCAGGCAGAAATCTTTGCTTGGTTTCGACCGGGAAAGCATCGCCGCTCAGGCAGTGGCTTAGGGCTGCATTTATCTCAGCGCATTATTAAGGCCCACAGTGGAACGCTCAGCTTGGAGTCAAAACTGGGTGAAGGCAGTACATTTATGGTGGAAATTCCAGTCCAGCCGCCCGCAAAACCGCCGATTGATTAGTTTAGCGCTTGATTATCGAATCATTTCCATCTAGAAAACGAGAGCTTGATTGCATAGCGTGGCTATTTACATTAACAGCGATAAGGCGATCGCTGGCGCAATGACCCAAAACAAGATGGCCTGAAAAACTAACCGTGCTTGGCTGCGGTCTCTAATCATGAGATTCTCGCTCCGGTCTACCATTAAGTGCAAAACGTTACCAAGGAGAAAAATCGACTTCAAAACGGAGAGTTAGCCACCGCTTTGAACAGGCTGCCCACAACCACAATTGCTATGACCGGGCGCCACAAAACTTAGCAAAATTGATTAGGGACTGTCATTACTGAGTTACAAATTCTGTTTATTGACTTCATGATCTTTATTCCAGAAAGCTTTGTAGGACAGGCGAGATAATGACAGGCCCAGCAAAATTTTTAGATTATTTATGAAGCGCTCCAATCACCTTGAAGGACATCTGAAATGCCGTTATCCAGTTTCCTTGCTCTCCAACGGACCTTGCTTCCGCGTATGGCACTTGAAACCGCTGGAAAATCAAGGGAATTAGCATCGTTTCGTTGCTCAAATATTGAAAGCCCTGAAAGTAAGACAGCACCAAAGCTGATAAACGGAAAATTTATTAAAGCACAACTTCAGTAAGGTGAGTTCCAGCCAAATCAATTATCCAAAATCGCTCAAATCAAAGTTTAAAGAGTGTAGCAATTATCTGAGAAAAGCTGCTTGTCTATACCGAAGGCAGCATGTAACCTGGGAAAAAATCTTCTAAATCCTCATCTAATGGAGCGTGGGTGGGCGATTGCGGTCGTTTCGATTTAGACATGACCTATGTGATAACTTATGGCCCGCAGCATCGGCAAGAGTGTCAAGCTGATCTTTGGGATCATGAAAAAATGCCGATTTCCAGTAGCCTTTAGCCAAAAAATCAGGAAATAGGCATATTTGCCGCCGTGATTTATTCAGATGCCGGTGTCGATGACGCATCAACTGCCGTAATGCCCTCATTGGGAGTGCCGAAACGCCATAAAACTGCCGCAGCCTCCGCGCGCGTTACCGCTTTGTCGGGCCGAAATAGGGTGGTGTAGCCAAAGGCACGGGAAAAATTGGCAAAATCGCCCAACTGAAAATCCGCCGCGATCGCCTGTAGTGCTGCCCCTTCAATGCTGGTAGTGTCTTGAAATCCCCAGGATTTAGTCACGGCTTCAGACGTTGTTGCCGGCAGCGCTGCCCGCGTGTCGAGGGGGACTTTCCACAAAATCAGGTCTTCACGTACCAAAGGGGCATCGGGGCGAAAGTTGACGTCGGTGCTGTTGCCAGTGAAAGCGCTGGGAATAATTCCGGCATCCGCCAAGCCCTGAATCACGGCAAAATCGGGATCACCGGTTGGCACGTCTTGAAAGGCCGGTTCATCAGAGGCACTGCCCGATCGCAGGCGATCGCCGGGTTCATCGGCATAAATCGCGTTGTAGCTGGCAAATAGCCAGCGAGCATATTCACGGCGGCTAATGGTTTGCCCAAAGGGTGAGCGATCTTCTGACTCATTTCCGGCTTCAGTGTCCGACGTGGACTCGCTGCCTACTGAGCTTAAAGTCAACAAATCTAAAGCTTGTAAATCGCGAATGTAGGACTGTAAGTCGGCGGGCACGCCCGTCAGCGCTCCGTCAGCAGCAGACTGCTCGGCGGCGGTGGCCGTTCTCAAGCCATTGGGTCTGACGGGACCAATAAACTCGGGATCGCCGGGTTCTGGAGGCGCGGCGATCGCCGTCGTCTCTATTTCAGCACCATCGGACTCCCTGCCGCCGGATTCAGCAGCGCCAGACTCGGGATCATCAGGCTCGAAATCGCCGGACTCGGTATTGTCAGCTTCATTAGCAGAATCAGTCCCAGTCGCCGCCGTGCCGGCCTCACTGTCGTCAGAATTTACTTCCGCATCAGCTTCAAAAGCGGGAGATTCTTCTAGCTGAGGATCAGCCTCCAGAGACTGCTGGACGCTATCGCCGACGGATGTGCCCGCACAGCTAGCTAACAGGCCTAGCGTTAGGAATCCGGCGATCGCTCGTCCAGTTTTTTGCTTATCCACGCGCTCATCCCCCAATTGCCAGCCGCTATGCTGATCTTGACTGCGTCTATTACGCTAGCGCAGGATGGTTTCTCTGTTAGATCTCGCTTAAGGAAAGTACGGTGATGGCCAAATCGATCATTATTGATTGCGATCCCGGGGTGGATGATGCCATTGCTCTGATGTTGGCTTTGCGATCGCCGGAACTGGCAGTGCAGGCGATTACGACGGTTGCGGGCAACGTACCGCTGGCCCTGACTCAGCGCAATGCCCGCCAGATTTGCGAACTGCTGAAGCGTCCAGATGTGCCTATTTATGCGGGCTGTCCTCGCCCTCTAGTGCGATCGCCGATTACCGCCGAAGATATTCACGGCAAGACGGGATTAGAAGGGGCAACCTTACCGACTCCGAGCCTGCCTTTGCAATCCACCCACGCGGTTAGATTTTTGATTGACGCGCTTCAGTCTGCCGCTGCCCCCTTGACTTTGGCGACGCTTGGGCCGCTGACCAATATTGCCGTGGCGCTGATTCAAACCCCAGAAATTGTCCACGGCATCGAACGGATTGTCATGATGGGGGGCGGTGTCACCCACGGCAACATTACTCCCGTAGCGGAATTCAACATCTATGCTGATCCCCACGCGGCTCAGGTGGTTTTTGAATCGGGCATTCCTATTACCTGCCTGAGTCTAGACATTACCCATCAAGTACTGACTACTCCTGAGCGATTGGCGACCATCCGCCAAATTGATAACCCCGTTAGCCAGGTGGCGGCGGCAATGCTCAGTCACTACGGCAAAGCTGACGAGGCGAAGCTGGGTACTGTCGGCGCCCCACTCCATGATCCCTGCGTAATTGCCTACTTGCTGCGCCCAGATCTATTCAGGGCGTCGCCTGGTCAGGTACAGGTCGAACTGTGCAGCCCTTTAACCCTGGGGCAAACGGTGGTAAACCCCCAGTTGTCAGATGAGCAGATGAACACTGACATCGTAGAGACGGTCGATGCCGAGGGCATTTATAAATTACTGACACAGTGCTTGGAAAAGTCTTGAGGAACGCCGCCTAATCGAAAGGGGATTGATAAAATTAGAAAAATATTGAGTCTCACTGCCCATGGTTTACACCACTGCAGAACTTCTCGACTTTCTGGATCAAGAGTTACGGGCAGCCTGGCGCGGCGA
>JBCCJU010000280.1:0-5267 GCA_039027715.1 Cyanobacteria bacterium P01_C01_bin.120 | reverse complement strand
TATATCTGCGCTACTGGCAGGATGGACGGCTCCGGTCGAAGTATTTGGGCAAGAAGAAGCCGGAGTGAGGGGACGACCTTAGCCGAAGCCTTTCGACTTCTCCTCCTGTGCCAGTGACCGAGCTGTGCGGCCAGCACTGCTGTGGGCTTGCGGCTTGGTTGGTGATGCTGTGTTTCATGCTAGCTGGGGCTTTCGGCTTTAGCCGTGCCGTCGTGGTAGGTTGTGCCAGTTGGGGGCGATCACGGATTTGTTAGGGAATAAATAAAGAGAATGAGGTCAATGTATTTCCTAACAAACTGGAAACGTGATCGCCATCGGAGCAACTAGCGCTGCTGGACTGGCATCCCATCTTCACGGGTCGCTGTCCAGCGTGCAAGGTGCCGATAGTGAGGCGATCGCGGCGTCCGGTGCTTTGAATGTGCGATCGCTGCGGCTGGGTGGACGTGTGAGTGGCTTTGTCGTGCAGTGAATTCCGGTTCACACGACATCCGCGCTTGCTATTCGTTCGGTTCCCACTCAAAATCAGGATGAATTTGTTTTAACTGCTGGAGCTGCGGCTGAAGGGCATGGTCGGTCAATGGTGCTCGCGGTTTATAGAAACAGGGCTTTGAACTTAATTTTGGTGAGCCGGATGGCCTCATCGTGAGCTTCCTGCATGTCATCAAAATCGAGCAGGGCGACCATCTTTTCGCAGTAAGCGACTGCTTCGAGTCCGGCGGATTCGGGGATGTAGTTTCGGGCAATGCGGCCAGAGCCCTGTACGGGGGCTTGCCAGTGGGCTTTCATTTCGGCAGCATCCATGTCGAACAATCCCCGATAGACGTAGTTAGTCCAGTAGCCGTAGCGTTTTCTGGGATCTTTATCAGTGACCTCAAAGCCCCATTCAATGCGGAAGGGTTTTCCGGTTTCTCGTGATAAAGCCAGCGTTGTATGGTGCGTGAGTCTTCATCGGTATAGACACGCTTGAGCAAGGTGTAGGCCGAGGCATAGAGACCCTCTGCGGCGTACCAGCCGAGAAAATCGAATCAGCTTGTCACGGGTGGCCTGTCTCAGTTTTCCCGGTCGCTTAGCCCAGTCTTGAGCGACAAAGGCCCAGTCGGAAGCCTCGATCAAAACACAGAGATTATCGTCTTCTGCCAAGATTTTGGACATCCTAAAAAGTGTTTTCAGAAGGGAGTTCGAGCTGCTTTCTCCCCTCGATTTCGGAAACCCTGTCTGAAAGGGGCTGTCAGGGGATACCTATCAATCTATCCCTAGCCCGATAGAGGGCTTTCCTGTTCTCAACCGGTTTGGATCGATAACAACCGCCTTCAAGTCTCGCTCTCGATAGCGCAATGGGATGATTTGACCTGACTGAATGGTGTCTGAGTCCATAAGAAGCTCCCTTGCCCCAGACCGTTGCCTGCTTCTCGTGAGCATCCAGACGGCACGCTAGATGGGCACGATAGTGCGTATGTACGTCACCCTGGATTTTAGGTCAAAACCGGCCACGGCGATCGCCCCTCGCCGGTTGCTGCATGTAGTGTGTCGGTCGAGAAGAGCGATCGCTTAAGTGGTTGACTGCGTCCACGGACTGAGCTGCAGTGACCCAGAAACGGCACAGGCGATCGCCTGCGCGGATCATTTACTGGATGCCGGTTAGCGTCAGATGCCATCGTTAAGAATCTCGTTGAGGTTGAACACAGACAACTCCCGTTTAGATTAGCCTTGAAACAAGACTCCTTCTGCGTTCATGTCATGGTGAATCAGTCAGATGCGTTAGTGCAACGGCCAGCAACGCCGACTACGCCGGTTGTCTTTCATGCTGAGGATTTAACCAAGACCTATGGCATGGGCGAGGTCGAAGTGCAGGCGCTGCGATCAGTGGACCTGGACCTATACGAAGGGGAATTTGTCGTGTTGCTGGGCCCGTCTGGAAGCGGCAAATCGACCCTGCTCAATATTCTGGGTGGACTCGATATTCCCAGCAGTGGACGAGTTATCTTTCGCGCTCAAAACCTCACCCACGCCAACGATCGCCGCCTCACCCAATTTCGGCGCGACTCGGTGGGCTTCATCTTCCAGTTCTACAACTTAATCCCCAGCCTCACTGCCCGCGAAAACGTGGCCCTGGTCACCGACATTGCCCGCCGTCCCCTCACGCCCGAAAAAGCCCTGGCAATTGTCGGCCTCAGCGATCGCCTCGATCACTTTCCCGCTCAGCTCTCTGGGGGCGAACAGCAGCGGGTCGCCATTGCGCGGGCGATCGCCAAACGTCCTGAAGTGCTCCTCTGTGACGAACCTACTGGAGCCCTCGACTTCCGTACTGGCAAACTCGTCCTCAAAGCCCTGCAGCAAGTCAACCAAGAATTCGGCACCACCACCGCCGTCATCACCCACAACGCCGGTATTGCCGCGATGGCCGATCGCGTCATTCATATGCGCAGTGGCGAAATTAGCGCGATCGAACTCAACTCTGACAAGGTCGATCCGGAGGAGTTGGAGTGGTGAGAAGAGCCAGTGATGGGGAGATGGGGGGAAGTAGGGAGATGGGAGAAGTGGGGAGATGGAGATATCTAAATGGAGCACCACTTAGAGGCTTGGTTGATGAGATTAACAAGTTTGCCAAGGATGCGATCGTATTCTTCGTGGAGGTCCTTTCCGGTTGCTTGCGTCATGTATCCACATTTGACTGTGAAGGCTATCCAAGTTTTGGGTTCAGCAGCTTCTGCCTGGCAATCCGTCAGCTTAGAAACAAAAGCAGCCTTATATCTTCTCTTACGCCAAGCCTCAACCAAATTTGCACAGACAGAGCGCGAAGACCGGCGCATTTGATCTGTCAGCGAGTAGCGCTCCTCCACCGGAAAACGCTTGGACAACTCAAAAATCTGCATTGCCCCACCAAATGCCAACTGATAGACCTCCAAATCCTGATGTCGCCCAATAAATCTTCGTTCCATCACCCGTAATCTGCCAGACACCCATTCCCTCCCGAGCATTCCCCATCCCTCCATTCCTATATATCTCTCCAACTCCCCACCCTCATGAACTCCCTCGATCGCAAACTCATCCGTGACCTGCTGCACCTCCGGGGACAGGTGATCGCGATCGTGCTGATTGTGGCCTGCGGCATTGCCAGCATGGTGACGATGCTGAGTGCCTATGACTCGCTAAATTTGACCCAGGCGACCTACTACGACCAATATCGATTTGCCGATGTGTTTGTCTCGTTGAAGCGGGCTCCCGAGCAACTGCGCGATCGCATTCAGGAAATTCCGGGGGTGCAGCAGGTGCAGACGCGGGTGGTGCGCGATGTGATTGTGGATGTGCCCGGTCTGCAAGAACCGGCGACGGGACGCTTGATTTCCGTGCCGGATCAGCAATTGCCGCTGCTGAATGGGCTGGCGATTCAAGAGGGGCGCTACATTACCTCCGGTCGTCGTGATGAGGTGTTGGTGAGCGAGGCGTTTGCGGATGCCAATGAACTGGCGATTGGCGATTCTCTGGGAGCGGTGATTAATGGTCGCTGGCAAGATTTGCGGATTGTGGGCATTGCCCTCTCACCAGAGTACGTGTACGAAATTCGCGGCACCGATTTGCTGCCCGACAATCAGCGGTTTGGGGTGATGTGGATGGGGCGAGAGGCCCTGGGCACAGCCTTTGATATGGATGGCGCGTTCAACGATGTCACTCTGACGCTGGCCCACGGGGCCAGTGAGGCGCAGGTCATTTTTCAGCTAGATCAGTTGTTAGAGACCTATGGGGGGCTGGGGGCGATCGCCCGTCACGACCAGATCTCGCATCGCTTTTTATCCGATGAAATTACCAGCTTGCAGGCAACCGCCGTGTTTATGCCGACGATCTTTTTGGGCATTGCGGCCTTTCTACTGAATCTGTTGCTGGCCCGATTGGTCAGCACCCAACGCGATCAAATTGCCGTATTGAAAGCGTTTGGCTACACCAATGGCGATGTGGGCCTACATTACCTGAAGCTGGTCACCTTGGTGGTGTTGGTCGGAGCGGGGCTGGGCATTGGGTTGGGCCTGTGGATGGGGGAAGCGACGACGCGCAACTATGCCAACTTCTATCACTTTCCCCTCTTGGCCTTTCGGGTGGAGCCTAGCCTAGTCGTGATTGCGGTGGGAGTAAGCTTGGCGGCAGCGGCGATCGGGGCGGCGGTCGCAGTCAGCAAAGCGGTCAAACTCCCCCCAGCAGAAGCCATGCGCTCGGAACCCCCTGCCGATTTTCGCCCTACGTTGGTAGAGCGTTTGGGGCTACAGCGACTGTTTTCGCCTGCAGGCCGGATCATTCTCCGCAATGTCGAACGGCAACCCATCAAAGCGGGGCTAACGGTTTTAGGCTTATCGCTGGCGGTGGCGATTTTGGTGGTCGGCCATTCCTTCGAAGATGCGATGGATTACCTGATCACCATGCAGTTTTATCAAATCCAGCAGGAGGATATTACCCTCTCTTTTACAGAACCCCTCTCTAGCCGGGCGCGCTTTGATCTGCTGAATTTACCGGGCGTCGTTCGGGCAGAGCCGTTTCGGGCCGTGCCCGCACGGTTACGGTTTCAGCAGCGCGTTTACCTGGGGGGCCTTACGGGATTACCCCCTGACGGCACGTTGCGTCGCCTGATGGATCGCGATCTTAACGTCCAGATGCTGCCGACCCAGGGCGTCTTGTTGACCGACAAACTGGCCGAAATTTTAGGGGTACAACCGGGCGATCGCTTGACGGTAGAGGTGTTAGAGGGGGCTCGCCCCACCCGCGAGGTCACCGTCGCGGGGCTGGTGAATGAGCTGATTGGGGTGGCCGCCTACATGGACATTGACGCCCTGAACGACCTGATGCGCGAGGGCACCACCCTCTCAGGCGCGTACTTGACGGTCGAGCCGCAGCGGTTAGAGGCTATCTACGCCGACCTCAAGGAAACTCCCGCCGTGGCCAGTGTGGCGCTGCGCCAGAATAGCGTGCAGCAGTTTGAAGAAACGATCGCGGGCAGCCTCGAAATTTTCACCACGGTGCTGGTGATTTTCGCGACGGTCATTGCCTTTGGGGTAGTCTACAACGCGGCCCGCATTGCCCTATCAGAGCGCGGTCGAGAACTCGCCACCCTCCGCATCATCGGCTTTAGTCGCGCCGAAGTCGGGTTTATTTTGCTGGGGGAACAAACGCTGCTGCTTTTGGTCGCCATTCCCATTGGCAGTGTCATGGGGTTTGGGTTAGCGGCCTTGATGAGTGTTTTCTACAACACTGAACTCTATCGCTGGCCCCTGGTGATCACC
>JBCCJU010000279.1:0-5300 GCA_039027715.1 Cyanobacteria bacterium P01_C01_bin.120 | reverse complement strand
CGGATTTAAATCCCATTGAGCATCAATGGTTTGTTTTGAAAAACCGCATGCGAAAACAGATTCAGTCTGGCCAACCCTTTCGGCAAGTCGTTGACCAAGCTTTCATTGACTGACCGGATCTATCCACGGATTGCTATACCACGTCCGCTCTGTAAAGCCCATTAGAGGCTGAAACGCTTTCATAATTAGGACACGACGTTAAATGATGACAGCCCTTGAGCATTTCCTCACGCAGCGGTAGCGTATGGGCGCCTTACTCCAGAGCCCATAGACAAACAGCGATCGCCAGATGGCAAATGACTAACAGTTTCGAAAAAGCTGTATCTTGATGGCAGCCTGATTGGCCAAGCAAACGAATTCTCCTGTTGCAGGACTGCATAATGTCATCTTCTGATTCACTGCCCGAGCCCTTAGCTGCAGATCTGCAGATGTACGTTAAGCAATCAGCAGCACTGCTGGGATTAGCGCTGCCCGATGAGGTGTTTCCGCAGGTTGTCGAAAATTTTGAGCGGGTCGCGATTATGGCGCAACCAGTCCTCGATTTTGAACTGCCTGATACAGTGGAGCCGGCAGCTATATTCGAGCCTTGATACTGGGGTTCCAATGCCTGCGTTTTGTCGCTAGTCCCCCTTTCCATAGCCGAGTCAGTAATGTCTTTACCTGCCGATGCCTCTGCGATCGCCGCTGCCGTGCACCAGGGCGAAACTACCGCCACTGCTGTTATTCAAGACGCGCTCCAGGACATTGCTCAGCGCGATCGCTCCCTTAACTGTTTCACCTCGACGGTGGCCGAGCGGGCTCTAAAGCGAGCCCAGCAGATTGATCAGGCTAGACAAGCAGGTCAGCCCCTCGGCCCGCTGGCCGGAGTACCATTTGCCGTCAAAAATTTGTTCGATATTGCGGGAGAGGTTACTTTAGCGGGGTCAAAAATTAACCGCGATGGTCCGTCTGCCCCTCAAGATGCCACGGCGATCGTCCGGTTAGAGCAGGCTGGAGCGATTTTGGTGGGGGCGCTCAACATGGATGAATATGCCTATGGTTTCGTCACCGTCAATCATCACTACGGCGCGACCCCCAATCCCCATGCGCCGGCGCGGATTGCGGGCGGCTCTTCTGGCGGTTCCGCTGCGGCTGTGGCCGCCAATTTAGTGCCGTTGACTCTAGGCTCAGATACCAATGGTTCGATTCGGGTACCCGCCGGACTATGCGGCATCTATGGGCTTAAACCGACCTATGGACGACTCTCCCGCGCCGGAGTTGCGCTATTTTCAGCCAGCTTGGACCATGTCGGCCCGCTGGCGCGATCGGTGCGTGACATCGCTGTCAGCTTTGACGCCATGCAGGGAGCCGATACTCGCGACCCGGTTTGTACCCAGCGACCACCGGCAGCGACACTGCCATCCCTTGAAGGCGGCCTTAATGGTTTGAGAATCGGGCTTTTGGCAGACTATTTTGAACAGGGGCTGCAACCTGAAGCGGCGTCAGCGCTAGACCAAATTACAACGGCTCTGCCTATTTCCCAGAAAGTGACGCTGCCGGAAACTAGTCGGGCTCGAGCCGCCGCCTATTTAATTACCGCCAGCGAGGGCAGCCAACTGCATTTGCGCCGATTGCAAACGCGGCTAATGGAATTTGATCCAGCCACCCGCGATCGCTTCGTGGCCGGCGCGCTGATTCCTCAAAGCTGGTACTTGCAGGCTCAACGTTTGCGGCGCTGGTTTCAAGCTCAAGTCAAAGCGGTTTTTGAGCAAGTCGATATTTTAATTGCGCCCACGACTCCCTGCATAGCGCCGTTCATTGATCAAGAAACCATGATGATTGAAGGGCAGTCGGTATTGATGCGGCCCCATTTAGGGCTTTACACACAGCCCTTGTCATTTATTGGCCTGCCGGTACTGTCAGTACCGGTGACGCAGCCGGGCGAGCTGCCGATTGGCGTTCAAATTATTGCCGCACCTTATCAGGAAGCCCAGATTTTAAGAGTCGCTCGCTGGCTAGAAAGGCAAAACATTGTCGCCCCTCATCCATACACTCCATAGTTGTCCTTTTATAAGATTTTTGCCTTTCGCAAATCTTCCTTTCAGCCAGCTCCTTATCGGCTAGAAACCTTTATTTACAAGTATTTTTACTAATTTGCTAAGTCGCCTGAGGGGTGTCAGCCCTCAGGGGTGGTTTGGGCACTCTGACAAGGAGAATTAGGGTGCCCATAGATGCAATATTGGCGAAGCCGAACTGAGCCGGCAACTCGTTTGCCGTCGCGATCATCGCAGGGGTTTACGCTGCCAGAGCTATTAGCGGTTGTGGTGATTGTGAGCGTGCTGGCGGCGATCGCAGCATCGGCCTGGGTTGAGTATCAGGCCAATCAAACAGTTATTTCTGCTCGCGACGAGCTGCGGTCAGGAATTTTGCAGGCGCAAACCTCAGCCATTACGCATCGGGCCTCTTGGCGCTTCAGTCTCCGCGAAGTCAACGATCACATAGAATGGGCGATACATCCAAACACCGTATCTTGGCAGGATGTGGGCGGCTGGAAATCGCTGAGTTCCCGGGTCGTTCTTCACTCCGCAGATACCACTTTGGCCCAAAGCGGCGGTACTTACTATGTTCGCTTTGGGTATCAAGGAGACGTGCGGCATCGGTTGAGTACTTTAACGTTGGATAGCAAAAATGGCAGGGCCAGAAATCGGTGCGTCGTGATTTCGACGCTAATTGGCGCGACCCGCAAGGGCAAAGAGCATTCCTTACCCAAGGGCGATCGCTACTGCTATTGAGGACAGGTCAGCAAAGCGCTGTCGTGAGGCGCAATAAAATTCGTTCAGAAGATAGGATGAGATGTCCCTAATCTGAGCCTGAATTATGAGCGACACTACCACTTGGTATATCGTCAAAGTTGCGTCTGAAACCTGCAGCGTGCTATCCGCTACGGAACTGGATACCGTTGAGGCCACTCAAAAATGGGGACCATACGATAGTCAGGCCCAAGCAATTGCCAGACGAGTCAATTTGATTCGGTCAGGCAAATGTAAGCCGGTGTAGTCGTCTCAAAAACATCTGATCGACTACACCGGCTAGAAAATCATCGAATTAAGCTGACTACTGTAGGTTAGAAACCGTATTTTGCTCGGCGCGCACAATTTGCAAGAGCAATTCTCGGGCTTGACTATATTGGGGATCTTCGGCTGTACCAATGCGATCGCGATTTTCAGAGAGTAATTCCTGCTCTTCTTCTGAGAGTTCCACCAAAATATCCGGTTCAATACCCTGCTGATTGATATCGCGGCCACTCGGAGTCAGATACTTCGCGATGGTAATGGCGACACCTGAGCCGTCGGGCAGACTGCGGACGGACTGCACTAAGCCCTTACCAAAGGTTTTGGTGCCCACCAGTTCAGCGCGATCGTTATCTTGCAGAGCGCCTGACAAAATTTCGCTAGCACTGGCAGAGCCGCCATCGACCAACACAACCAACGGCTTATCCGTCAGAGCCCGATTATTGGCAATTTCTTCGTCTACGACTCCTTGGCGATTAACCGTAGACACGATGCCTCCTTCATCCAACCACATACGAGCGATTTCAATGCTGGAATACAGCAACCCGCCGGGGTTAGAACGCACATCGAGGATGTAGCCTACGACGTTTTGCGACTCCAAATCTTCAATGGCTGCTTCCATTTCACTCGAAGCATTGCTGCTAAATTGAGTGAGACGAATATAGCCAATCGGACCTTCAGCCCCTTGATTGACCGAATAGCGTACCGGATGGATCTCAATCCGCGCCCGGGTCAGACTAAAGTCGAGCACTTCTTCTTCGCGTCGCACGGTCAATGTCACGTCTGACCCCACCGGTCCGCGAATCAAACTGACGGCATCATTTAGCTCCATACCTTCGGTACTTTCGCCATCAATTTCGATGATGACATCTTTGGAACGTAGCCCCGCCTCAAACGCTGGGGTGTCCTCAATCGGTGCAACTACAACAATTTCGTCGGTTTCTTCCTCTTGCGTAATCTGGATACCTACTCCAGTCAGCTCACCGGAAGTGTCGATTTGCATATTGCGGAACTCTTGGGGATCCATGAAGCGAGTGTAGGGATCTTCCAATAGCTCCAGCATTTCTCGGACAGCATCATAGGCCGCCTCTGGAGAACTATATTCACGGCTGAGATATTCGGTGCGAACTGATTCCCAATCATTTTGGTTGAAAGTCGCATCAACATAGGTGTTGTCGATTAACTGCCAAACTTCATCAATTACTTCTTTGGGACTTTCTTCAAAAAAAGCTTTGCCCTGCGACAGGTGTAAACCTGCTCCAGTGACGATAACGCCAGCAGCCGCCACGGCTGTAGCGCCTAAAATCAATCCTCGCTTTGCGATCGCCATAAAATTTAGTCTCGTCGGCAATTAAGCACAATCTAGCATAAGCATCAATGAGCCGTTAGGTTGACTCAAGGCTGCCCATTCAGCACCCATAATAACTAGCCAAACTGAAACGTTTCTGAGAAGTGTCACAGAACGCTTATGAGTCACCAGCACTCGCCACAGTCGTTCCATAGAAGCACCATAGCCTAGTTCCAAATCAAGTCCTGCCAGGCCTGTGGGGCTGTCATTAAGCACCCAACCAAGAATTCAATAGCGAACTTTCCGCTCGTGGCTAATGCCATCGGAACCGGCAAGACAATGCTTATCCCACAAGGCTTGTAGCACGATTAATCGTGCCCCCTTAAGGATCAACCCAGCGGCCATCAGCCTTGATCAACTGAATGAGTTCCGCTACACCCTGATCTTCAGGAACTCTTTTAATTTCCTCGCGCCCTCGATATAACGAAATAAAACCAGGGCCTTTGCCTACATAGCCGTAGTCAGCGTCTGCCATCTCGCCAGGGCCGTTGACGATGCAGCCCATAACCGCGATATCTAAACCGGTTAAATGACTAGTGGCATCTCGAACTTCGTGCAAAACATCTTCTAGATTGAATAACGTTCGTCCGCACGAGGGACACGCGACATATTCCACCATCGTTTTGCGCAGTCCCAGGGCTTGCAAAATGCTGTAGCAAACTGGGATTTCCTTTTCCGGAGCCTCGGTCAAGGAAACGCGGATAGTATCGCCAATGCCTTCTGCTAGGAGCGTCGCAATTCCTGCCGTGGACTTGATGCGACCATAGTCGCCATCCCCAGCTTCAGTCACGCCGAGATGCAGTGGATAATCCATGCCGAGCTCATTCATCCGCTTTACCATCAGGCGATAGGCCGCCAACATCACAGGCACGCGGGAAGCTTTGAGGGAAATAGTGAGATTG
>JBCCJU010000278.1:0-5323 GCA_039027715.1 Cyanobacteria bacterium P01_C01_bin.120 | reverse complement strand
GTAGCAACGGGCGAACGCCGTTATGTTTTCCGGCCGGAACATCGCACACTTCCCGTCATTGTCGTGTACTGAGGCACCGCTTGCTGTCAGGTCCGTCCAAGGGGAGAAGAGCACGGCACAAGCAGGCAACGGCAGGCCTCGGTCCCGAGCCCGAAGTAGAAGCGCTAGGGCAAGTCCACCACCGGCAGAATCACCGGCAAACGCGATATCCCGATGAGAGACGCCGCTGTTCATGAGCCATCGATATGCTGCTTCTGCATCGTCCAGAGCGGCCGGGTACGGAAACTCAGGCGCCAGCCGATACACGGGCGCAAAGACTCTAGCGGGGGTGAGCCGAGCTAAGGCCGCCGTAATTGGCCGATGATTCGAGGGCGAGCATGATACGTATCCACCGCCATGGAGGTAAAGGACGGTTCGACTAGCTGGTGCACGCGGGACAATCCACTCACCCGATGGTTGATCGATCTCGGTCGGCGTGACAGTGATGCCAAACGAACGTAACGACTGGTGCACGGGCGAGGTGCTAAACCACCGTCGGGCACGACGTGCTGTAGATTCAGGGGGGCCCCAGTCGCGACGCCGGATTAGGACGCGACCCATCTGAGCCACAAGCCGCGCGCGTAGACTGCTCATCCAAGTACTCCATTGAACACGAACTGCCATCTAACAATTGAAATGAGCGGCGACCAGCTTTGAGTGTCAGCGATTCTAAGCTTAATACTCCGTCCGCTCCAGCGTAGGGTTATGCGGTGGAAACAAGGCGTTGTCTGCATCAGAAAATACACTAAACCGCGTCAACAAGCGTTCTCAAAGCTAAAGATTGGTCTTATGGTTGGACGAAGCATCTGTAAATTCGTTATCGATTAAAGCGGGTGGCAAAACAGTATTGTGGCTGACCCATTGGGGCTTGCCAATGGTGATGTCGTGAGCAGCCAAGGCTCTCCTTACCCGCAGACGATATTCACGGCCTACGGCCCACTGCTGCAGCGGCGCAGTTTTCAGCCAAACTCGAATCAAAATACCGGCATGAGATAGACGATCAACGCCCAAAACCTCTGGTGCATTAGGCATTTTTTCATGCCACTCAGATGAGTTATATAAATCTTGGGCAATATCGTTCAGCAGTTTTATCACCCTATCGGGATCATTTTCGTAGGCCACTTCAATGGTGAAATCAACCCGTGACCATAATCGAGTGAGATTTCTTACTTCAGCAATGTTGCCGTTGGGAATGGTAATCAGCTGACCTTCTGGGTCCCGTAAGCGAGTGCTGCGTAGATTCATCTCTTCCACCAGGCCAAACATCGACCCAATGGCAATCACATCACCAACCGCAAACTGATCCTCCAATAAAATTAAGCAGCCATTCACCACATCTTTAATCAGGCTTTGAGTGCCAAAAGATATGGCCAGTCCTAATACGGCGCCCCAGGCTAACACCGACTGGGGCGACAGTCCAAAAGCCGAGAAGGTCAAGACTAGCCCAGTTAAGACAATTAAGACCGATACGAAGCCTTCCAAGGCCCCGCCGACCGTATTCACCCGCAGCAATTTACGCTGGGCTTCGCTTGATTGGGTAGCGGCGACCTTATGGCTGGTCTGGATGCGACGATGGGCCAAGGCCTGGGTAATACGTAGAGCCAAGCCAGCCATGAACCAGATTGTAAGTAGTCGAAACGGCTCGCGGAGTAGGGTAGTTCGCCACGACGTTACAAATGGCAGCGTATAGGTCAGACCGATCAAACTGCCGTACCCCACCAAAATTGCTAACCAAACTAATAGCCACTGCAAAAACTTTAGGACATTAAGCTGGCGCTCCAAGGGTGGCGGCTTTTTAAGCAGCTCTAGAAACCGAGAGCGCTCAGCCAGCAGCCCGGATAAATTATTTTGAACACGAGACTCACTAGCCGAAACCGCATCAGCCGGAACCGTGCTGTCAGCAGGCAACTCATTGCCATTTGACGGCGAGCTGACCGCGTCAGTGGGCCTTGATGATGATGGACTGTCTGCCGTCTCTGCTTCGCTCTCACTACGATTTTTCAACACGCGGTACTGTCGACTGACCAACCAATACAGTAGGCTCAAGATCAAAAGCGTGGTCATTAGTCCCAACACAATGGCCAAAGACTGCCAAAGTCCGCGGCGAACGACTCTTAAAGAGGAGAGCTGCTCAAGTTTGTCAATTTCGTCCTGCAAAATGGCTCGCCATTCTTCTGACAGGACTTCGGGGTTTTCACTGTAAAAATCGATATCAGTTTGAGTAATCGTGATAATCGTCAGTGGCCGCGAGCGATCCGAGCTTTTAATTTGAATGACCAGGCGATTATTGAGAGTACTCGTGATGACCTCAGCCGATCGCGGAGCAGACCAGCGCGTATCCCATAGACGCAGTTGCCTAACTAGACGATTGAAGACATTGCGTTGAAATCGATCAACCTCAATTCTTAGCAGGGCTTCAACACTTTGCGCTCTAACCTCAACAGGCGAATCCTCTGGCTGCAGATTGCTGCGATCAGTCACCGTGGGTGCCGCAACTTGGAAAAGCGTCTCGCCGTCTATTGGCGATCGCACCCAAGTCGCCTCAATGCTGCCGTAGCGGATGACGCCTTCCGGGGGAATGGTGCGGGACTGATCGTTAAAAGCTGAAAAGCTTTGTCCCCGAGCAACTGTTTGGAGCATCAAAGTCAGTACGCACGTCAAAAAAATCAGACAGAAGAAACGATATCTGGCGATATGGCAAAACTGAGATGTAAATCCCACAGACCTTCACTCACGTTTAACAACTAATTACCTTAATCTGGCCAATACTGAAGCAGCTTATTAAAGTTCACGAATTTCTTAATAAGAGGCTTATTGTCGATATCAGCTACAGTTTATTTTTTATCATAAAATCTTTGTTCATATAAGATTATCCACCATGCGGCTACACCAGCCCTAAAAAATGACGACTTGTCGCCAAATGTCCATCTTCATAAATATACTGCCCCGACCAAAATCACTGATAGTGCAGCAACTATGACTATAGGTGATTAAAAAATTATTCAACAAAACCAGTCACTACAACTGGAATATTAAGACAATCTAATTTCTAGGCTACTCTTAAAATATTCTTTGAAAAGTCGCTTCATACGATGTCGAATCGCTGAAAAACCCATGATTGTCGTTAAATGTCCGACATGTTGCGTTTATTGTCCTTGCTATAACTACGTAGACTCAGCAAACTACGGGTACGCTACTTGGGTAAATTGATAGATTGGATTTTACTGTAGCAAAACTTTCAAAAGAACCTGGTTTCAAGTTTTTTATGTAGCAAGTTTTACACCTAAGTGTTTATTTAAAAGTTTCATAGTAGATGCGAAATGCTGAAAATAAGCGTGCTGCAGGTCAACAAATTTTCTTCGCTTATTTGAAAGATTTAGAGATTGAGAATTAGTTTAAAGTGTGAGCTTTCCTGGTCGATATAAGAGAACATTTCTTCTGTCCGTTTTTGTTAGTTGGGGCGTTAGACGATGAAGGCCAATGAATCCAGTTTTTCTCAACCTGATTCAGATTTAGAGCACCAAAATCCAGAGGCAAGTCAAGATTCAGATGCTCATTTAGAAAATTCTGAAGGTTTTGACTCGCAGAAAATGAGGTCTGGACTTGGCTGGCGGTTTAAACCTAAGTCAGCTTGGTCGATCGCCCTGCTAGTTATGGTGGCGGCTTTGGCAGTTGTCGGACTGAGAGCATTTCAAAGCGTTCGGTCAATCGCCAGCATTGAGGAAGAGGCAGAAGTCTCTCCAGCTCGGCTGCGGGTCAGGGCAATTCGAGCGCAAACAGGACTGGCTCAGCAGTGGGTCTTTGACGAAGGCGTGGTAACGTCGGCGCGACGGCGCGTGCTGAACTTCGAGGCTGAGGGCGACATCGAATTTATTGCCAAGGTTGACGGTCGAGATTTGCGCGAGGGCGATGCCGTAGCGCAGGGGCAGTTGCTGGCCACCATCGACGATCGCAAACAAAACGTCGATATTGACACGGCAGCGGCGGATGTAGAAGTGGCTGTTCGCCAGCAAGACCAAGCGTTGGCGGCCCTGTTGCAGGCTGAGGCCGATCTCGACAAGGCGCAGTCAGACCTGCGGTTTGATGAGTCTGAGCTGGTCCGCTACCAAGAGCTGTTTGAGCAGGGGGCCGTTTCCGAAAGTCAGCGCGATGTGTATCTGAACGCGGCGGAACAGGCCCGAGCCAATCTGCGGGTCGCGGAGCAAGGGGTGCGAGTGGCGCAGGACGATGTGCGATCGGCCGAAGCTTCTGTTGATGCCTCGCGAGCTCGTTTGCTAAGAGCCAACGTTGACTTAGAAGATACGCAGCTTGTGTCCCCCATTGATGGTGTTGTCGCCTACATCAACATTCGCGAGGGCGAGTATTGGGATACGCAGATTACTAATACTTCAGGCACCCTCGATGACCTGACGGAACGAGCTCCGATTGTCGTGATCGAGCCGCAGTCCTTTGAAGTCGAACTGGAGCTGCAGGCAAATGAAGCAGAAAATATTCGTTCTGGGCAGCAGGCGTATGTCGTTCTAGCCGATGACGTGAGCGGCGCAGAAGCCGCCGGTGCTACTAACCGCAACTTACTCACTCTGGCTCAGTCCGAGGGCAGCGCCGGTCAAGTGTTTTCTGTCAGTCCGACCCAGACGCCGGGCGGTCGCGGGGTGGAAGTGAGGATTCGCAACTTCCAGCTGGTGAGGAATCTACAGATTGGCGGTCGGGTTTACGTTTGGATTGAGGCCGCCACCAGTCCCAACACGGTGATTCTGCCTCTGGGTTCCCTGCAGCCAACTGAGAGCGGCGTCTACGCCTTTGTAGTGGACGAATCTACCGGCGCGGTGGAGCGCCGACAAGTGGAAGTGGGTATTGAATCTCTGGACGGCATTGAAGTTGTCAGCGGCATTGAGCCCGGTGAACTGATTGTGACGGAAGGCATCAATCGACTGGTGGACGGAACGCTGGTGGAGGTTATCTCCGAAGAGGCATCCCTATGAAGACAGAAGACCGCCCTGTTGCTACCGAGGCGCCCTCCCCCTCTCAGCCCATCAGTCCAGCGCAAGCGGCATCGCCTCTGGCCCGCTTTTTCTTTACCCGGCAAATTTTTGGCACCCTGCTCTGTTTCCTGCTGCTTATGGGGGGATTTATGGGGTACCTGTCCATGGTGAAGGAGGGCGACCCTGACATCAACGTGGCTCGGGCAAACATCACCACGGAATGGCCCGGCACCGATGCGGAAACCATCGAAACCCAGGTGACCGATAAGATCGAGGAAGAAATCAAAAGCCTCTCAGGGCTG
>JBCCJU010000277.1:0-5368 GCA_039027715.1 Cyanobacteria bacterium P01_C01_bin.120 | reverse complement strand
GCGCGGTTTGGGTATCGGCTGGCTGTGGAGTTCCTACAATCTCTTAATGCTGGGACTAGCGTTACTTATTTTGCTCGACGCGCCTCGTCCCAGTCCTTACGAATGGTTTAACTTGCGGCGCATTGCCCATGTCAAATTTCCTACCGTTAACGGTATTGAAACGTCTACGTGGGGCACCACCACCATGATTTCTGAAGTTGGGGCAGAAATTGAGCTTACCAAGGCTGACACGTTACCTGCAGCTTTGCAGCCTGGACAAACCGTTAATCTCGAACTGGCTGATGAGCATTTCACCTTGCCCGCGACTTTGGTCAAGCACCGCACTGAAAAGGGCTTACCCGTCTTAACACTGCAATTCGCTGCGCTCGACTTACCGCAGCAGCGCCAGCTCGTTGAACTATTATTTTGTCGTCCTGGCCAGTGGCAAAGCCGCTGCTCACCTAACGAGTTACAGTCTCTCTGGCTCATTCTCAAGTCCGTAATCAGGCCGCGCTTTTTGACTGAGCGCCGCGTCAATCCTAAACCCGTCATGCTCACCCGTGGCTAATGGTGATTCTGTCGATACTCCCAATTAAGAGGTATTTTCCATGGTTATTGTGATTCCTCTAGAAACAACCACTCGCTTAGTCCAAATGGCTCAGGCCCATCAGCTCAATTTGCCAGTTCCCTTGAGTAGCGGCTGCGCCAGCTATCTCTCGCCAGAGGAAATGGACACTATTTTGGATACGCTGACGCCGTTAAGCAGTGCCAATGCTGTCGCAGCCGACCTGATGAGTGAGCTAAAAGACTATCGCGAACAACGTAATCCGGTGGTTCCCTGCGATGGCATATAGAGCTTGTCTAGCACCGCAGCCCAACCTCTAAGCGTTAAGGCTGCTGTGTTAGACAACTTAGAGCGTATTGTCCATTGAAGTTGAAAGACTCAGCGATCGCTCCTGGATAATCCCAATTATCGCCACCTAATCTAAGAGGCGGCCGATGTCATCATGAGCAACTGGTTGTAGCCGTGCCGGTGGGATTCTAGGCCAAGCCTCTAGGCTGCAGTTATTGGGCTCTAAATCTGGGCCCTAATCCATTTTCTAAATTCCTTCACCAGTGCATTTTCACTGAGCGTATAGCGTCGCTGTATAAACTGCAAAATCACGTCAGCGGTCAGCAGTGGCAAAGCTTGGCTATGTGATTGTGCAACGTATTGATTGGCTTTGAGAGTGTAAATCTCTAATTTATTGCCGTCATAACGCCAAATTTCTGGAACTCCGAGGGCCTGATAAATGGCAAATCGGTTCAAAGAACTGCTGGTAATATCGATTTCGACAGTGAGATCAGGCGGGGGGAATTGAGTCAGATCAATCTGGTCGACGCCCCTAATTTGAAGTTCATGCTGAATGTAATAGCACTGATCTGGTTCTAGACCACTTTCGAGGTCTTGGCGATCGCAGGTTCGAGACCCTAAACTTCGAATTTCCAAATCCAGCTCTTCGGTGGCGGCTTCAATTAGGCGACCAATCAGCTTTTTGTAGGTTGCATGCGGATCCGAAGGCCTGCGAATTTCCAGGGTGCCGCGATCGTAGGTTAGACGAATGGCCGGCTCTTGATTAAAGTCCCTGATCAGAGACTGATAGCTCTGCCAGCTAATATTGTGTAAAACCACCCGGTCTGGACTTTGGATGAGAGTTGCAGTCATCAGTGCCTCTTCTCTGACAGGTATCAGCTGCATACCGTTCCAGCTTAGATGAATTAGTCTGCTGATTGCCCAGCCACAAGCGCCGTTAGGCCATTACTCAATTGACTCGTTCAGACCGGGCGGGTTAATCATATCTAGCTGATTTAAGCTCCAAATTAAGCCGACCGATAGCAGCGCTCCAATTGCTAAACCAGCTAGCAGCAGGCGAATAATCAGGTTGCGCAGCCAGCGTTTATCAGCCTCAAGACGAGCCCGATTTTCGGCTGACGGTTGAAATACTTGCTCATCCATATGTAAGTATCCGTCAGTGTTCCGAAATTCCGCTTCAATATCATTGGCATCGGGCAGTGGATCGCGGTTGGAATTGTGAAAAGGAGGTTGTTCCATAACTCTGAATCGGCGCTTGCAATCACTAGCGTAAATCGAAAAACGGCTGTCGAGACACTTGTTCAATCAGGCTGTGATTTAACTTAGGCTATCGGATCCGATCGCGGTGCTCACCCCCGCTTTTCGGCTAGGTTGACTGTCCGTCGAGGTTGACCCACAGTACGCGCACCGTGGAACCGGCCGCAATTTCAGTTACTCCTATTGGCACAACAGCAAGTCCCTGAGTGCCCGCCATATTAATCAAGTTGCCAGAGCTGTGGCTGCCCGGAGCCAGGCTGAATTCTAGACCAGAGGCGGTATTGTGCAACTGCCCCCAAAGATAGGTCTCGCGCTTGCCGCCTGCTTTGAGTGTTTGCCGCGATCGCGCTTGTAGAAAAGAGGCAGACCAATTGTCACTGCGGCCTGACAGCTTACGCAGCGCCGGGGCCACAAACCGCCAAAAACTGACCAGCGCCGAAACGGGATTCCCCGGTAGGCCAAAGTATAGTCGCGGTGCCGAGGGGCCGCTGGTCGTGGCCACCGTCAGAGGTTTGCCTGGCTTGACCGCGACGGAGCGAATATGCAGCGTCGCTCCCAAATCGCTCAAAATTTGCTCGACATAATCGTAGTCGCCCACCGAAACGCCGCCCGACGAAAGCACCATATCGGCTTCTGCGATCGCCTTACTAATCGCCTGCTTGAGCGCTGCCGGTTCATCGGCAACGATGCCTTGGCACAATGGGACTGCCCCCATTTGCTGCACCAAAGCGGCCAGCGCATATTGATTGGAATCTACAATTTGTCCCGGCTGTAGCGGCTGTTCCGGCAACACCAACTCATTGCCGGTGGAAAGAATCGCCACCCGGGGCTGCCGATAAACCTGCACTTGCATGCGCTGGACAGCGGCCAAAATCGCTATCTCTGTAGGCGTGACCACACTGCCCACTGACAGCAGCCGCTCGCCAGCCCGCTGGTAGGAACCACGCTCGCGCACAAAGGCACGGGGAGAACTGGCGGTCAGAATTTGCACGCGATCGCCTTGGCGCTGAGTTTCTTCCTGCATCACCACGGTGTCAGCCCCTGACGGCATCATCGCGCCGGTAAAGATGCGGGCTGCTTGTCCCGATTCAACAATTTGCTGAGGAGACTGCCCCGCTGGAATTTCTTCAACAACTGATAATTCAACCGGCGTTTTGCCCGAGGCCATGCTGATATCGTCATATCGCACCGCATAGCCATCCATGGCGGAATTATCCCAATGGGGAAAATCGATGGGACTGACCACCGACTCTGACAAGACGCGGCCCGCGGCTTCAAGCACCGGCACCGTCTCCGCATCCCGCCGAGAATCCAGCGGCACCACCAAATCTAAAATCTGAGCTTCCGCAGTATCCGCAGGAATCATAGCGCCCCGTGAAAAATCTCTCTGCCATCTTACCGGGCTGGAGCCGCGTCTGGCATACTGGCACACATCCAGCGGCGGGTTAGGAAACCTGAGCATAGGGCACCGTTAACTGAGTCACCGAAATGCAAAGCTGACTATGGTGAGGCCAGTCGGGCTGACGGATCCAAGCGCGATCGCTTTCACAGGCCATCACGACAAAATCGGGTAGGTGAATGGGCTGCTTTTTTAACCGGACTGTCGCTCCTGGACGCAATACCAAAGACGGCATGACCACCTCAGCAAAACCGACAGATGCATCCTATCATTAATTCAGTAAATTTGTACTATACTTAGAGCGCCTTTCAAGCTCTCCAAATATTTTGAGTGATCCGACGGCAGCGTAGGATAATACTGCTCTAGATCACCGGCACAATCAATTGGCTACCGCGGCAGCTTATTTTTCTGGTAAATCCATGACGCAATCCTTTCGCATTACCCTGCTTCCTGGCGACGGCATCGGTCCCGAAATTATGGCGGTGACGGTTGACGTCATGCGGCAGGTGGGTAGTCAGCTCAACCTGCAGTTCGAGTTTCAAGAAGCCCTGATCGGTGGCGCAGCGATTGATGAAACTGGGACGCCGCTGCCTGATGAGACCCTGGAGACTTGCCGGCAGAGCAATGCGATATTGCTGGCGGCGATCGGCGGCTACAAGTGGGACAGTCTGCCCCGCCATCAGCGGCCCGAGACGGGGTTACTGGGTCTGCGGGCAGGGCTGGAACTGTTTGCCAACCTGCGACCGGCGACGATCCTGCCGCAGTTGGTGGAAGCCTCCTCCCTGAAGCAGGAGGTGGTTGAAGGCGTTGATATTATGGTCGTGCGGGAACTGACGGGCGGCATTTACTTTGGTGAACCCAAGGGCATTTTTCAAACCGAAACCGGGGCACAGCGTGGCGTCAGCACGATGGCCTACACCGATCGCGAAATCGATCGCATTGGCCGCGTGGCTTTCGAAACCGCCCAAAAGCGCCAGGGACGTCTCTGTTCAGTCGACAAAGCCAATGTATTGGAGGTGTCGCAGCTCTGGCGCGATCGCATCACGGAGCTGGCTGCCGACTATCCGGACGTTGAGCTTTCCCACTTATATGTCGACAACGCCGCCATGCAGTTGGTGCGCTGGCCTAAGCAGTTTGACACCATCGTCACGGGTAATCTATTTGGCGATATCTTGTCTGACGCCGCCGCGATGCTGACGGGCAGTATTGGCATGCTGCCATCGGCGAGCCTGGGTGCCGATGGTCCTGGCGTGTTTGAGCCGGTTCACGGTTCCGCCCCCGACATTGCCGGACAGGACAAAGCGAATCCCCTGGCCCAGGTGCTCAGTGCAGCGATGATGTTGCGCTACGGGCTCGACCAGCCTGCCGCCGCCGACCAGATTGAAGCTGCTGTCATTACCGTGCTGGACCAGGGCTATCGCACGGGAGACATTATGGCTGAGGGCATGACCGCAGTTGGTTGCGAAGCGATGGGAGACGCTATCCTAAAGGCACTTGCTTAAGAAGTTTTGCAAAGCGATCGCGATCGGAGCGATCGCGGCCACTCCTGCTATATTTGACTGAACTTTTGTCCACTTACTAGGGTCCTTGAGCTGTGCATAGCTATCATCAGCCGCTCCCTCCCGCACCGCGAGCACACTATTCTGACGAGATTCCGGGGGCTGCTGCCGTCTTTGACCCGGCGCTACTCAAAGCTGCGCGACACATTTATCGCACTTATTATGAAGTTCATCCCGACGATATGCAGCGCCCCATGGGCGTGGCGATTAATCGGCGGACTCGCCGGGGCAAACTAATTTTCAGTGGTCCGCCCGTGCTGCTGCCCAGTGAATGCTTTGTGCCCCTCGACCAAATTGAGCCCGATATTCACTAGCGCCGGC
>JBCCJU010000276.1:0-5397 GCA_039027715.1 Cyanobacteria bacterium P01_C01_bin.120 | reverse complement strand
GCACTTCTCGCAGCAGTTCCAGACCCAGCTGAGCAATGGTTTCAGCGGGCAAGCAAAGGGTTGTGGCGCCAGTATCAACTAAAACCTCTTGCAGTTCCAGAGAACGGATCTGCTTTTCAGAAATCAATCCGCGCTTGGCATTAGCTTGGTCAATCCGGTTGATGACGGTCAACTTAGTCAGAACTCTGCCCATTGCATCTAACTGAATTTGTTCGGTGGTGCTGAATGCCATAGTAAGTTGTCTCCGAAGACGAACCTGCCTGCATTGTTGATCTTAGTCACTGGACAGTAAATCTGTGCCAAGTCCAGCAGCGGCTTAATCTTCTTTGCCGAGGGCACCGGGGGCACCAACAAGAGTGCGCTGGGGTGAGCAGGTGATGATCATAATGAGCAGCGTCAAAATGTAGGGTGCAGCATTGAACAAGTAGTAATAAGCATTGATGCCCACGGACTGAAATGCCGGACCGATCGCCTGTGCTCCCCCAAACAGCAGCGACGCCCCCAAACACTGAATTGGATTCCAGCGAGCAAAAATCACCAGGGCAACCGCCATCAAGCCTTGACCGCTAGAAATTCTTTCCGTCCACACGCCGGGGTAATAAAGCGACAGGCAAGCCCCCCCGATACCAGCCAAAAAGCTGCCAGCAACAATACTCAAAAAGCGCACCTTAAAGATAGAAATGCCCATGGCGCGGGCGGCTTCGGGACTATCGCCAACGGCGCGCACATAGAGCCCCCAGCGAGTGGAGCGAAAGAACCACTGCATCAGCGGGGCGATCGCCACGCCAATCAAAAAGACTGGACTGACCTGCAAAGCTGCCTGCACTGCCGGATTATCGCTCCAATTGCCCAGAGAAAAGGTCAATAGCTGTGGCGCTTGTGGTTGGATGAATGGTTTGCCCAGAAAGAACGCTAGGCCACTGCCGAAAATAATCATGGCAATGCCGACGGCTACATCATTGACTCGCGGCTGTTGCGAAAGCCAGCCGTGAATGCTGCCGAGAAACATGCCGGCGATTCCAGCCGCCAAAACGCCCAGCCACGGCGCCCAAAATGGACCCAAAGTTCCTTGAGTTAGATAGGAAACGCCATAGGCGCTCATTGCCCCCATCAGCAGCGTTCCTTCCAGCCCCAGATTGATTTTGCCGCTCTTTTCTGTAAGGCATTCACCTAAGCTGACGAACAGAAAAGGGGCGCTGCCGCGTAGGGTGCCTGCCAGAATTGCGAGGGGTACGCCCCACCAGCCGAGTGCTTCAGTTGCCATAATGTGTCCTCGATGAATGCCTGCCAAATGCCTAAATCCTGCCAAATGCCTAAATAATGATGGTTCTTAGGGCATCTCCAAGAAAGCATTTAGGGATGGGCAAATTAATCACCAACCCGCCACCCAACTACCCTGCTACCCAATCACCCAATCACCCAACTATCCAATCACCCTGCCACCCTGCCGCTCAACCACCCAATCACCTTGCCACCCATCAGGCACTTGATTTACCCGCAAAGCCCTTAAGTAATAGCCTTTTCCTGAAACCAGGGCAGCCGACTGTAGAGAGAGTCGCTGAACAGCACGCAGAGAAAAACGATGCCCTGAAAAACCAGCACTGTGGCGTCGGGCAGGTTATGAGCTCGCTGCAAAATGCCGCCACTAGCCAAAATGCCCCCCAACAAAATTGCTACCAAAATGGTTGCCAAAGGATTGTGACGGGCGACGAAGGCGACTAAAATTCCCGCGTAGCCATAGTTTGACACCAAAGATTCGTTAATCCGCTTTTGCACAGCGGCCACCTCAACCATGCCGGCCAGCCCAGCACAGGAGCCGCCGAGAAAACAGACGGCTAAGGTCAGTTTGCCAACCGGCAGTCCTGCCACTCGCGCCGCGCGAATATTGCCGCCAACGGTGCGCGCGGCAAATCCAAAGGTGGTTCGCTGAATCAGCACGTAAGCGATGATGCAGGCAATCAGACCATAAATCAGACCATAGTGAATGCGGCTCCCTGGTAATAACCCCAGCCACAAGGCTTCATTAAGCTGGGCAGAAGAGGGTTTAGTGACAAATTCGGCATCGCGCATGGGCCCCTCCACCAGATGGTTGATGATGGCGATCGCAATGTAGTTCAACAGCAAACTGCTGATAGTTTCATTAACGCCGCGATAGTGTCGCAGAGCGCCGGCCAGCATAATCCAGACGCCACCGCCAATTAGCGCCGCGATCGCCATCGCGATTTGTCCCACCAATGGCGGCAGTCCCGGACCGATGCTGAGGCCCGTCACAATGGCACACAATCCGCCAATCACCAGTGCCCCCTCGTTGCCAATGATCACCAGCCCCAACCGCGCTGGCAGGGCAGTGCACAGTGCCGTCAACATCAGCGGCGATGCCCGAATCAGAGTATTTTGCCAAGCACTCCAACTGCCAAAAGCAGCCTTATAAATTGAGCCGTAGACTGCCAACGGATTGGCGCCTGCCAAGGCGCAAAAGACCCCGAATATCAGCAGCGCTACCAGCAGCGCCGCCACGGGCAAAAAAACCGCTTCGAAGGAACGACGCCAGCGGCGAGAGTGAGCAGCAACAGAGGGGGAGGCGATCGTCATGGGCAAAAACTCAACGGACTCATTTCCAATGTCAGCAATCAGCTAAAAGGAAAACTAGGTGCGCTGCACTTGCAGCAACAGCCAGAAAACCTGGATCAACCAAAATCCTCGCCTCATCTCGTGGGATGAAAGGTATTTTTAGATACCAGAGCACGCGATCGCGGTATTTTGCGCTGAAGCTTTGATAAATTAGGTCAAAATCGGCAATTTTAGTCTTAAAGAAGTTCCATGTAGATTAGCTGAGACGTTCTCGTAGCGATGGTCTCTAAGCGCATCACGTCCTCCTCTGATTGCACCTTGAGAAAGCTTGTGAGCGATCGCGATCGCACCTTGAAAATCGGGGTTCAGCAACGCGATCGTTCCTCTCCACATCGCCCTCGTTATCGGTAATTTCTATTGAGGGAACACGCCAATTTTCCTAGACGTTCAGTAGCAAGCGTCCTGGGGAGTTGACCTTACAGCAAGATACTTTCAGCCAGTTGAATAAATTGTGCACTCTGCTTAATGAGTGGCTGAACTCCATCTGCCGTCAATTTAGCGTCGGTATCAACTTCATAGTCAGCTTGAGTTCTTTTGTCCTGAGCATCTAAAAGATAGCGGTGGAATTGAACAGGCACAGTTCCTGGCTTGGCGATCTCTCGGCCAAAGGCCGATACAACGGCAGCATGACTTGAAAACGACAGACCTTTATTCCAAAGAAAGGCTTCAGCAATGTAGAACATCGTGTAGTAAGCACGAGAAGCAGCAAAGTCGTGAAGTTCATTGACTGCCAATAGCTCAGATGCCGCTAAGCTTTCCTTTGCTTTTGCGATAAATGCCTGAACCTCGGAACTCATACAGGAATGCCTTCGTTGCGGATGTTTTGCAGAAAAGGGGTGCTAGCATTTTGAAACTTATCTGATGAAATGAAGTGGCGAGAGATGACTACATCATTGTCTAGGCAAAGTTTGGCAATGAATTCGCTAGTGCGATCGATTTCTTGATACGGATTGATGGAGGTCTCTAAGATCACCAGAATATCAATGTCCGAAAACTCATGGGCATCTTCTCTAGCCTGTGAACCATAAAGAATTACGGCTTTCAGTTGTTTCCCATAAAGCTTTTGAAGATATTGCTTGACGCTCTCAAGAATGGATTCTAGCTGTGGGTGCTTCATGGATTCTGTGCATTGCACGTTTATTTAGTATTTTACGTCTACCCGATACTGTGGTCTCTACGCTGAGCGATCGCGAATTAAAGACACCCCTACGATAATGCGATCGCCCGCCTCCACAAATCGCCCGCCTCGCAACTTGAGAGGGGCTTGGAGCGATCTCAGTTTCGATCCGAGTTACTTGGATGAAATTTCAATCATGCGGTTTGCTAGCTGCTGCTCCAAAGTAAGCAGCTCTAGGTCATTAATGATGACGATAGCAGCAATGATGGCATCAGGTGTTTTGAGACCATGCTCTCGGCGAATCTGAATGGTGGCATCTTCAATGGCTTGGTTCATGGGCACGTAAATCATCGCGCTGAGCAGCTTTTCGATGCTTTTGATTTCGGCATCTGTGATGGCGGGAAATCCGAGGAGTTCAATTCGGGTGATGAAGCTATATGAGCAATTTTGGAGCGAGATAGGCCGGTTTAGCAAGATCGCCTGAACCGCTTCACTCCCTTTGAGCAAACCAATTACAAGGTTGGTATCCAACAGCAACTTAGTCCCACTCACGTCTCATCGCTCTTTGGATTTCGACGGGATCTACGTTGAAGCTTGGGGAGTCTTTGAGAGCGCCAAAATAGCTGGAGAGGGATTCTGACTGCTCGCTCGCATTGGATTGCAGTCGCTGTCGCAAAAACTCAGCAAACATCAGCACGAGATTTGCTTGCTCTTCGGGCAAGGTTTTGACGAGTTCGTAAAGGGCGTCAGCGGTACTCATGTTGGTACGGGTTATTTCTGTAAATCCTATCGCACGAAGGGTTAGAAGGCTGATCGCACTCCCCAAAACAGCACACCCGCAGAGCGATCGCTATCCTTCCCAGCAACGGTACTATCGACTCAACCACGCGGTGCATTAACTTAGTTCATGAGCGGAATTCGTCGTGTCATCATTCCAGATCCTCGACCGAGCCTGATTAATCGTCATTTACCAGAAACCGCTCAAGTCCGACGACTTTTACGAAAAGAAGGTCGAGCGCATGTATTTAACGATCGCGAAACATTGGAAAGAGTCACCCAAATTATTATCGAACAGGGTGAAAGAACAGGTGAAGCTGATGAAACGGATGATTACGAAAGATATGGTCTCTACTTCTCGGAGGCGATTGGTTACATCATCAAGACAGACGGCAGCCGCACCCCGCTCTACTACGGCGAGATTAAAATCGTAAAAGCGACTGGAGAGTATCATGCTATCCCAAGAACAGGCCCTCGCAGAACGAGCTAAAACTTGGCAGTTTCTAGAGCTTTGGGTTGACCCGGCGCTATTTCCGCCGAGGGTTTTAATGCTAATTGGCGATCGCGATGGCTCTTGTCGGATTTTTAAGCCCGATGCTAACTACCAGTTGGTGGTAACTCATTCAGACTATGAAGCAGCAAAAGATTGGCTGCTGGAAGATGAGTATGAGCGCATTGAAAGCCAACTTTTGGCCGGGGAAATTCTCTAATGGGTAAGCGATCGCCGATCTCCCCTCCACCTCATCTCACCAAGCCGAGATCGCCCCCCAAAACAGCACATCCGCAAAGCGTTCTTCCTGCTTATGAATAAACAAGTCGGTAAGATGAACTTTGAATATGAGGCTCGAAACAAACCATGACCGAGATTATTT
>JBCCJU010000275.1:0-5411 GCA_039027715.1 Cyanobacteria bacterium P01_C01_bin.120 | reverse complement strand
TCACATAAGCTTGGTCTTGCCGACTGTAGCTGATAAAAATAAAACTCATGCCTTCGCAAATCTACGGAGCATCGCCTTCAGCACTGAATGTCTGATTGAGATTAATTGTATTTACCTTCCCTTATTGTGCCGCCACTTCCGGTATCAAGAGTCCTTTCAAATCTAAATTTGTCAGATCAACTTTGGTCGCTGGTAGGGTGGGCACTGCCCACGCCGCTTTCACATCTCTTTTCCAAAGCATAAATCAACCTCGTCAAAGCCTCGGAAGCTTTCTTTTGAGCCACGGCAGTAATACTGAAACTGCGGAGAAAGGCGCGTTTTCCAACTAAAGCTCGATCTCCCTGCTAATTTACACTCGCCCACAAACTGGGCGGCTGACATTTTTCATCAATGACGCACGCCGCCAAAGTCGAATTCCACTAGGGCTTCATCAATATCCAGATTGAGAAAATAGTCTAAGGGCACGTGCAGCCACCGCAGTGCGGTGTGCGGGTCGGCCTTCATCGGCTGAAAGCCCACCGCCAGGGCCAAAGCTTCAAGTGTTGGGTGAATGGCAATGCCGTAGAGGTCGCAGAGGTTGGGAAAATCCTGCTGCATCTGGCGCAGGGTCACCTGCGAGTCTTGCAAAAACCGACAGACGGTGGCGTAGTTCCAGTACAGCGGCTGCAGTTGCCAACTGCGAATAAATACCGCGTAGCAGTTGGGGTCGCCCGGAAAAGCTACCTGGATCGGGTCATGTCCATCCAGGGTGCTGAGGTGCATACTAGAGCTCGGCGGCAGATGAAAGTTTTCTTCCGAGTCCGGATGGGTCGGATAGAGGGCCGCAAATCCCACCGGCGCATCGTTAGCCGCTGTTCTGAGCACCCGCAGACCGGCGGGATACTGTTGGGCAAATCGACGCAGCACTTTGATGATTTTGAAGGAGGTGGTTTCTGAGCGATCGCTGACCCAGCCATAGGCGGCTTCCAAAAAGCCAGCGACCCGAGCCGCATCGCGCCGCACGTCAAACTCATCGCCGTAGCATTCGTTGTCTGGTGCAGCTTGGGCCTTAGGCAGAAAGCTCGCGGGAATCTGTAAGCTCAGGCGAGTCGGCCCGCCGTCAAAGGGCTCTCGCCGCACCAAATGCCGCGCTACCAGTTGGTCCACCATCATGCCGGCCGATCGCTCGCTGCCCCGCGCCTGATCGCAATAAAATAGCTCGGCGGCTTCCCGATGGGAACACTCGAACATAGCTACGGCAGGTTGCAAAGTTTGCAGAGGAATTTGGGCCGTGGCCGACTGCACGGTGGCATAGCCCCACAGGCGCACGAAACAAGCCGCCTGGCGCCGGGTGAGGCCACACTGACCGGCGATCGCATCGACATATACTCGCTGGTGCGACGGCGCAAACCATTCGTTGACGGCAAAGGGGGAAGGTAGATGGCTCATTTGTTCAACCGATGTTTAACCGATAAAGAGTCACTATCGGACGCTGACAGCGGCAATCACTCAGTTTGAGCGATCGCCTACCCCTAAAACTTCACCCTGCTTCACGCTATTTCCAGATTTCGCACCACCTTAAATCTAGTCTCAGAGCATGGGAGAGCCCTACAGCCGGCTCCTGGGCAACTGCCATTGGAAGTGAGAGTTTGTAGGAGACATGACCGAGACGGTTATTTCTATTGCCTACGGTTTCCGTTGGAGCGGCAGCCTCCGGTTAGGCGACTGGTCAGAGTGTGATTTTCCGAGCCCTTAAAGCCTTTTGGGCAGGCGCTTTGCGCGGTGGGGAGGAAAGTCATCTAACGGCAAGGTCGAAGCACTTCTTGCGGGAAGCGCAACGACAGCGATCGCTCTACCCCCGTTGCTAGGCATCAGAATTACTGGATGCTAAAGCTGTGGATAGGCCGCAGGTTTGCCGCAGCGCCATCACCACTGGTCATCGTCTGTACTTTTAATTGAGGACAGAAGGGTGTTAGATACCAAACTTAAGCCCCCAAAATCAGCGTATCAATTAGTTCCGTTTCCCACAGCCCCAGCCCCGACTGCCCTAGTGCCCCCAGCGCTGACCATGGACTATCTGTCAATGCTGTTCAAAACTTTTTTGGACACCGTGTTTCCCCACCAAGGGTTTATGCTGCTTGACGGGCAAGGCAACTTAATCCAGAGCAGCCCTTATGCAGACCACCTGAGCCAACAAATGACTGACTACTGCGAGTCAGGAAGCTGCCAAACCAGCTTGTGGGCCGCCCTGAGGACTCTGGTGGAATGTCTAATTGAAAGTCGGCAGCTCTTTCCCGGTGAGCATATTCAACTACGGGACGAAGTGACCCTGACCGACGGCACGCAAGTCAGCATTGAGGCCGAGTGGGTTGAACTGGACGGTCCATCAACTGCCTGTGTGGTGGTGACGCTGAAAAACCAAACGGCGATCGCTCACCAGCAGGCGGCGATCGCTGCCCGCCGCCATGGCCTCACCGAACGCGAAACCGAAGTTTGGCAACACTCACTGCTAGGGCTTTCCTACAGTGCGATCGGCCAAAAGCTGTTTATCAGCATCAACACGGTTAAGCAGCACATGAAGCGCATTTATCAAAAACTTGATCGCTCACGTCAATGACAGATGCGCCTTGGTTCCCGTCACCATTTGGCTGTGGACTCAGTATCTGAACCTATCTGGTGGCATAAGCCCCGATGGCTGCAGCCACAGACATCGACCTTTCGTAATTGACATCGACAATATCACCCGGCCTGGGTGATGTGACCGCGATATCAACTCCGTTAAGTTAGCCGCAACGGTCAGCAATCTGACCTGACACGCTGAGTCCATAGGCCGTTCACATCAACTTTTTAAAACCATCAGGAATGACGAATTGTTCCGCTGTATGCTTTCGCAGCTAACACAGAGCTTACGCAGTTAATTCCAATTTTGGCCTCTTAATCCCTAAATATTGGAAAATCAGCTCAAAATCTCCCAAATCTTGGGAATATATAGGTCTTTTGCGTAAATGCTATTGTCAACAAGCTAAATAAAGGGCGCCGTCTACCACATCACCGTAGCCCTAAGGCTACACAGACTGATGTCTTCTGCATTGACATCAACCGGTTAAGACCCATGAATTTCAGGAAAATTATCAAATTTCTGCGATGGCTCTTCGCTCCTGAAGAACCATCCCTGCTGGCGCTGCCCTCGGTGGCGGCAGAGCCCACATCAAGTTTGCCAATTGAACGTGATCAATCAAGCTTTTTATTGAGGAAATCCTCCATGTATGATTGCCCAGAAAATCTTTCGCAACGCGACTTTGAAGCTCGCCGCACAGAAGCCAGCGAAGTCCGCGATCGCCAGCGCGATGATGCTTTTGATGCGTTCCCTTTGACCCAACCTGACGTTAATAATGATGAATATCGCTTCAGGGAGTTGGGCTTTCCAGGATTTGCTTCGTTTACCAAAGCGCTGTCTCACGATAGCAATGGCCTCGTTAATGCAGACTCATTGAATTCGCTGCTAAACGCGCTGCAGGCGAGTACTCAAGAGGCTTTTGAGCAAGTGCAGTTGGGCGGTGGCAATCGCCTGCTGGTCAATCCGCTCAACGCTTACTCTTACCAGTCCATTGGTGATGATTCCCACAGCAGCCGCATGGCGGCGGCCCCCGCGTTTGACAAGCGCAACACCGCTGTTGACATGGTGGAGCGCTACTGGATGGCCCTATGCCGCGACGTGCGATTTGACCAATATGCCAACAGCGGGCTGATTGCTGAAGCGTGCGAAGATCTTAATAATCTGGGATTTGAGCAGGAGTTTGGCTTTGTTTGTACCCCGGAAACCATCTTCCGCGGCCCCTACGCTGGCTGCCCGGTAGGCCCCCATGTGTCGCAGTTTTTGCTGCAGGACTTCCTGTTCGGTAATCAGCTGATTCGCCAGATGCAGCGCTATCCGCGCCCCGGATTTGACTACATGACCGATCTTGACACTTGGAGTAAGGTCAACAACGGCGATATCAACCCTTCCGGCACCGACATTTTGGAGGGAGCCCGCTATATCCTAACCATGCGGGATGCGGGACAGTGGGTGCACGTCGATTTCCCCTACCAGTCGGGGCTATGGGCCACGATTATCCTGCTCGGTCAAATGGCGCAGCCCTCAGCGGCTAATCCCTACGGCAACGGCAGCATCACCACGTCCGAAGCCTTCGGCAGTTTGGGTGGGCCGGATGTCAGCATGCAGACCGGTGTCGCTGGAGTCTATGGCCTCAAGCACGCCTGGTTCCAAAAGTGGTGTGTGCATCGCCGCTTACGTCCTGAAGTCTATGCTCAGCGTCTGGAACTGTTCCGCCGTGGCACCTTGGGGACACCTGTCCACAGCCCCTTGAACAATGAAAAGTTCAACAGCCTATTTGGCGAAGGGGCTGAGGTTTGGCGAACCACTCGCGTGCTCGATCGCATCCTCGAACATAACCGTCAGCAAAATATTGCCGATAGTCGCGGCGATCGCGACGGCACTTGGCTGTTGCCCATGGGCTTCCCCGAGGGTTCGCCGGTGCACCCCGCCTATCCGGGGGGTCACTCGGTGTTTATCGGAGCCGCGGCAACGGTGGCTAAGGCCTACTTTGCCGACGGACCGTTCCCCAATCCGGTGGTACCGGCAGAAGGCGGCGATCGCCTCGTGCCTTACAACGGCAGCGACCTCACCATCCACGGTGAGTTGAACAAGCTGATTGCCAACATCACCCTGTTCCGAGATGGTGCTGGCATGCACTGGCGCACCGACGGTACGGCCTTTGGTTCTAACGCCAGCAGCGATCGTCCCGGTACGGGCATTCCCACCGGTGGCAACTTGCTGGGTGAATCTTTAGCGGTCAGCATGCTGCGCGACACCCGCCGCACCTATCGGGAAACCGTCGGCGAGTTCAATTTCCAAGGCATCGGTGGCAACACCATTCAGTTCTAAAAGTTGGCTAGCCCAGTGCTTGTCAAGCTCAACCAGGCCAGTCCTATTGTTTTCGAACAAACGGGCTGGCCTTTTCTAATTAGCTACCGTTGAGGTTTGGCACTGCCAAACCCTGGCCACTTGGCGCTTTAGGTGAGTTATTTAAGCGCGGCTCCCTTAATCAGAGTTTGATTCGCGATGGTGCGGATCAGGAAGCTGTTCAGTATCGGGGCAGTCATCCGCCACGGGAAAATCAAATTCGCCACGCGGGACGGCTGCCAAGCGCTGCATGACGGAGCCAATACTTTCCAGTCGAATCAGCTCTTCCCAAGAGCAAATTTCGTCCTCTTCGTCAGTTTCGTAGCGGACGGTGACTAAATCACCTTCAATATCGAGAATGGTCGCGCGCTCCAGCCAGCGCTGCTGATCCCGTAAGAAAATCCAAACTTCTTTACCCTCACAGCAAAGTTGATAAATCTTGCGGTGAAGCATAAAACAGTACTCCTTA